>JANNQK010000185.1:0-5567 GCA_031400715.1 Actinomycetes bacterium
GACACTATCGTGTTGATGTAAGTATTGAAACCGACTTACGTAAAAGCGCCATTACCGACGAATTAACTGACACAGTCGAGTATTGCACGGTGTTTGAAATTTAAAAATCGGAAGTTGCTCTCGACCGAACTCGACGGCGCCGCTCGAACAGCAGCGCCTTCTGGTCCACCCCGCGTCGGCGCGGCTGGTGCTGGAGGTGCTGCAGCGGCCCAACGATGGATCGGCGGATCTCACCAAGACGATCCTGTCCGACCCGGCCCTGGCCGCGTCGGTGCTGCGCGCCGCGAACTCGGCCCACCTGGGCTACTCACGCCGAATCGGCGGGGTGCGTCAAGCCACGGTGATGCTCGGGGCGAGCCTGGTCAACTCGGTGGCGGCCGGCCGGGTTGCCGACCTGGTGTTCGACACCGAGGCACCCGACTATCCCGACTGGCTGTGGCTCCATTCGCTCACCACCGCATGCGCCGCCGCCGTGCTGGCGCGCCGATGCGGTGAATCCGCCGACGATGCGTACAGCGCCGGGCTGCTCCACGAGGTCGGCTGGTTGCTCTGTGCCGCAACCGGTTCGACGACACCCGAGGTCGACCATGCCGCGCTCGGCGGACGTCTGCTGGCGAAGTGGAACCTGCCCGATCGAATCGTGGGTGCGGTCACCCAACACCATGCCCGCCCCGAAGCACTCACCGCGCCGCTCGACCGGGTGGTGGCGGCGGGACATGCGTTCGCGTCGGCGATGGGAGCCACATCGCCGGAACGCTCGATGACCACGCTCCAAGCGCTGCAGCTCCTCGGCTTGGGTGACGCCCGCACCGCGGCGATCACGACCGACATCGAGACCGAGCTCGCCAACGTCACCAGCGATCTGACCGGGCCGCAGCGATGAGCGTCCTCGATTCGCTGAACAAGATGCAGGCCGACGCCGTCGCGCAGTTGCGGGCGGGCGATCACAACGAGTTCCTGGTGGGCTTCCTCACCACGTCGGTGAAGCTCGAGCTCTCGAACCTGGTGGCGGCCGACCTCGACTTGTTGACCTACGCCCAGGCCGTGGTCGACGTCCTCACCCAGCACGCGCCGATCGAGAGCTGTCTGATCGGCATCGATCCCGAAGGTCTGCCGCGCATCGGCGCCGCCGTCGGCCTCGACCCCGACCTGGCGCTCAAGCACGACACGTTGGTCGGCCAGCCCAACACCGCGATCTTCACCGTCGATCACGTCGCCACGGGCACGCTGCATGCTCCGGACGTGCCGGCCGCGTTGCGCTCAGCCGGTTTTCTCGACGACGTCGCCGGGCAGATCGCGACCGGGCTCGCCCGCGTGGTCGAGAGCGAACAGCTCCGGCGCCGTGCCGCTGCTGCCAAGGCGCTTCGCGTGGTTGCCGCGCTCGACGAACACTGGAACGTCGCCGAGCTTCAAGAGATCGCTGCGGCCTTCGCGAGCCTGCCCGGAGTGACCGGCGCTTCGATGTCGGCAGCGTCAGCTCGGCTCGCTGGCTCGCTGCAGGCCGAGTCGGGCCGCATCGGAGCCCACCAGATCGAGAGGCAGTTCGTCGTCGACGAACACCTGACGGTGGCCCTCGACATCGGCTACGTCGACCACCCGGCCGCCGACCAGATCGCTCGCCTCGACGAGCTCCTCGCCGCTCTGGCCATGGGGCTCGAGCGGATCGAGCAGAACCTCAGACTTGCGGCGGAAGCCGACACCGATCAGCTCACCGGCGTGGGGAACCGCCGGCGGGCCAGCAAGGCCCTGGCCCAGGCGCGCCAGATGGCCGACACCACGGGCGAGCCGATGTCGGTGCTGCTCTGCGATCTCGATCACTTCAAGCAGGTGAACGATCGGCACGGCCACGATGTCGGCGACGGTGTGCTGGCGGCGTTCGCCGGCCTGCTGCGCGCGTCGGTTCGCGGTCACGACACCGTGATCCGATGGGGTGGCGAGGAGTTCTTGGTGATCTGCCCATCGTGCGACACCCGTGGTGCGATCTCGCTGGCCGAGCGGTTGCTCGCTCGGTGCGTCGATGCCTGCGCGCCGGCGTTGCCGCCCGACCACCTGCAGACCACGTCGATCGGCATCGCCGAGTACCCGCTCAGTGCTCGCACGCCGGAGACGCTCGTGGGTGCCGCTGATGATGCGCTGTACCGCGCCAAACGCGAAGGTCGCAATCAGTTCCGCACGGCGAGCACCTGAGTCGAGGTCAGCCGGCTGGCATTCCACCCCAGCTGAACGGGGGTGAAGTACCGTTTCCGGCGATGCCACGTCTCTGCGAACGCCCAGGGTGCTCGGCGCCGGCCGACGTTGCCTACGGCTTCGATGCCGAGTCGCTCGTGGTGTGGCTCGACACCTTCGATGCCGCGCAGCAAGGACCGCGCTCGGGTGGGCTGTGCCGACGTCATGCGAACGCGATGGTGGTGCCGCTGGGGTGGATGCTCGACGATCGTCGCGAGCCCGTGCCGCGTCTGTTCACCGCCTCGAGCATGGACGATCTGACCGACGGCATGGTCCGGCCACGCCACCGTGGCCCACGACCGGACAAGACGCTGGAGGTCCTGCGCACGGCTGCGATGCAGTTGAGCCTCGACGACATCGGCGACGGAGCGTCACCCATCGGAGAGATCACCGAGGTGAGCCCGTCGCCGCTCGAGTCGATGACCGCGCCCGAGCTGGAGCCCGAGCTGGAGCCCGAGCTGGAGATCGAACCTGAGCCTGAGGCGGATGTGCTGCCGTGGCAACCGCGTTTCGACCAGAACGACGACCTGTCCGGTCTGTTGAAGGCGCGCGGTCGCCTGTTGTCTCGTGCTTTTCGCGGCGTCACCGCCGACGGCGCCTGAGCGACCGCTTCTCCGGCGATACTGCCCTCGTGGATGTCACCGCTCATCTCGATGCGCCATGCGAACCCGCTCGCCTGTTCGGCCTGATCGACGAGCTCACCGGGTATCCCCAGTGGATGCCGCTCGCTCATCGGGTCTCGATCACCGCGCCCACCCACGACGGCCGACCTGCGTGGGAAGTGGAACTGCGAGCCCGCCTCGGCCCCTTCGCCAGGTCGAAGCGGCTGCGGATGGAGCGGGCCGTGCACGAGCCGACAGCCGCCCATGTGCAGTTCGAACGCGTGGAACTCGACGGTCGCCAGCATGCTCCCTGGTTGCTCGACGCCACGGTGACCGAACATGCCGGCGGCAGCCGGTTGGAGATGGTGCTCCACTACGGCGGTGCGTTGTGGACCGGGGGTGTGATGGAACGGGTGTTGGCCGAGCAGATCGTCGCCGGCCGTGAGCGACTGCTGGGGTTGGTGGCCGACCTGCGCCCGTGATCGCCGCGCCGAGGCCGGGAACGCGTGTGGACAGCGTGAGCGTCACGCGAGGGCGGGCGATCAGCGTTCGGCCCAGGCCGACCATCGGCCATCGCGTCGTCGTTCGAGTTGGAGCGGCATCTCGAAGCACTCGCTGAGGGCCTCGGCGGTGAGGGAGTCATCGATCGGGCCGCGGGCCACCACGTGGCCGTGGCGCAACATCATCACGTGGGTCATCCCCGTCGGGACCTCGTCGAGATGATGGGTGACCAACACCAGTGGTGCAGCGTCGGCGTTGCCGGTCAGTTCGGCGAGTGCGGCGACCAACTGCTCACGACCGCCGAGGTCGAGGCGGGCACTCGGCTCGTCGAGCAGTAACAGTCCCGGGTCGGTCATCAGCGTGCGCGCCAGCAGCACGCGCTGCTGCTCGCCCGACGAGAGCGTGCCGAGCGAACGATCGGCGAGATCGCCGACCTGCATCTGCACGAGGCACTCGAGCGCCCGCGCCCGATCGGTGTCCTCGTAGCGATGCCACCATGGTTCGAGCGCAGCGAACTTGGCGGTCATCACCACCTCGGCACTGGTGAGCTCGGGGCGGATCTGAGCGGCGATGGCGGCCGATGAGTACCCGATTCGTCGCCGCAGCACCCGGACGTCGGTGGAGCCGAGGCGTTCTCCCAACACGGTGACATCGCCCGACGAAGGGTGCTCGTACATCGCCGCGATGCGAACCAGCGTCGTCTTTCCCGATCCGTTGGCGCCCAGCACGAGCCAGCGTTGCTCGGCCGTGACCGTCCAATCGAGCGGTGCGAGGATCACCCGCTCGTCGCGGACGAAGGAGATGGCGCGCAGTTCGAGCACGGGCGGCGGCGACGTGGGGAAGACGGGACGAGCGGTCACGGGTGCGACGCTACGGGCCTCGGATGGTCGCGGGTGATTCGTCTTGACTTCGTCAAGAAACGCGCCCTGGCGCCCGGTGACCGTGGTGGAGCAGGGGACGGAGGTAGCGTTCCGTGCACATGCGTGCACTCTGGGCGATCCTGGCGGGGATGGCGCTGCTGTTCTCAGCGGTGCCGTCCACGCCCGTACGAGCCGACGAATCCGACGATGCCGCTCGGCGGGCGGCCGTCGAGATCGCCGACGCACGCGAGCGCGCCAACGCGGCGGCCGATGCGTTGTTTCAGGCCGAGAGCGACCTCGACCGGCTCGAGCTCGCGCAGCAGGCGCTGAAGGCAGACATCGCCGTGCTGCAGGCTCAGATCGAAGCGTTGCGAACGACGGTCGAGCAGGTGGCGATCAACCGGTTCACCCGCAGCGGCACCGACTCGTTGCCCCTGCTCACGGGGTTCCGGTCGGCGGGCGAGCAGGCGCAGGTGGCGGTGCTGATCGACGTGGTCAACGAGACGTCGGCCGAGGACTTCGATGACTTCGACGCGCTCAACTCGGAATTGGACGACAAGCAGACCGAACTCGAACAGGCGGAGGCCGACGGCGAAGCCGCCCGCGACGAACTCGATCGCCGCCGCGAGGATGCACTGGCCGAGATCGAGCGACTGAAGGACGTGGAGGCAGATCGGCTTCAGGACGAGGCGATCAAGAAGGCGCTGGCGGCCGAAGAGGCCGAGCGGCGCCGTCAAGAGGGCGCAGCGGCCGACGAGCTGCGTGCCGAGGCCGCCGCCGCCGACTCCATCGGTGCCAAGAGCCAGCTCGGGTCGAACGCTCCGGACGACCCGCTTGCCGTGGGCGATGGCGACATCGATGATGCCGGCCCGACGAACAAGTCCACCGGCGGCACCGGTGGTGGACTCACCGGCAACACCGGTGCGGGTGCTCGTCCTGGCGGCGCTGCAGGCGATCTCGCCGGGCCGGGGTGGGTGTGCCCGGTGCAAGGCGTGAGCGCATTCGGTGACACCTGGGGCGCGCCCCGTAGTGGCGGCAGATCCCATCAGGGCGTCGACATGATCGCGAACCGCGGTGTGCCGGTCGTGGCGGTCGTCGATGGTTTCGCCCAGTCGAAGGTGAACGTGCTCGGCGGCAACACCGTGCAGTTGTTCGGGGCCGACGGCAGCAAGTACTACTACGCCCACCTCGACAGCTGGGAGACGCTCGGCCAGGTGACGGCGGGTACGGTCATCGGCTATGTGGGCGACACCGGCAATGCCAAGTTCTCGACCCCGCATCTGCACTTCCAGATCCATCCAGCTGGCGGTGCCCCGGTGAATCCGTACGCAACGGTTCTCACTCACTGCTGATGAGCGAGATGACGGCGGGCCTTGCC
>JANNQK010000186.1:0-6798 GCA_031400715.1 Actinomycetes bacterium
CCTGTCGGAACGCTCACTGATCTTCGCCGACCGATCCGGATCGACGGCACGATACGCCGCGCTCGAAGGAGTTCGCTCGTTCGCAGCCGCGCAGGCAGCCAGCGACGGTCGAACGAGAGCGATCGCGTTGTCGCACGCATCGTGGGTCGTCGATCTGGGCCGTCGAGCGCGGGTGGGCATCCGCGGGGGCGATCAACACTTGTGGCTCGCTGCGGTTCGGACCGAGCGAGCGAACATCGACCTCGCGCTGGACTGGATGGCCCTGAACGCAGCGGTCGACGCGGTCGATTCGCTGAACCTGGTGGGTGATCTCTACCTGGCGTGGATGATGGTCGGCGACAGCGAGGCGGGAGCGGCTCGCGCGCTGCGCGCCATCGCGACGAGCGATGGCGCGGGTCCGCCCACGGCGGTGGCGCGTGCCGAAGGATGCGCAGCGCAACTGCTCGCTCGCATCGGCGCCCACGCCGAAGCCGTGGCACTCGGACGACGCGCAGCCGAGCGGATCGAGGGCGGCCCTGAGATCGATGTCGTGGAGGTGACCTCCACCCTCGGACGCGTTCTGATGCACGCCGGCCGCATCGACGAGGGAAGCGATCTGGTGAAGGCCGCGGAGGTCCGTTTCGACGAGCTGGGCGACGACTGGGGCGTCGCCATGGCCCGCCTGTCGATCGGCTGGGCAGAGCACTTGCTCGACCGTCCGGACAACGCCGACCGCTACGTCGAGTCGTCGCTCGAGTCGTTGGGCGCCTTCCCCGATGCGTGGGTCACCCATGCTGCGCACCGGCTTCGCGGCGTGGTGGCTGTCAAGAGCGGCAACGATGCGAGTGCGGTACGGCACTTCGAGGCCGCGCTGACCGGTGCGCGGGCCCTCGGATCGATGACCGACGAAGGTCAGGTGCTCGCCCATCTCGCCGCAGCGCGCGCTCGAACCGGAGAGACCGCTGCGGCGGCCGAGACCTACCGGGCAGCCCAGCGCGCGAGCCGCCTGGCAGGCGATCACGTCACCCTCGACTCGGTGCACCGCGAGCTCGAGATGCTGCTGACCCATGGGGTCTAGACCGCCGGTTCGCTTCGTCGCACCTCACGGAACGATCCACATCGGCGACACGCTCCTGACACGATCAGCGTTCGATCAGCATTCGGTCAGCGCACCCACAGCGGATCGTCAGCGGGCTCTTCCACGGTGTCGGCATGCCGACTGCCGTCTCCGACATCGATGAACCACAACTGATCTCACTGGTGCGACAAGGCGACGAACGCGCCTTCGCTGCGCTGTATCAACGGCACTCGAACCATGTCCGCGGAGCGGCTCGACGGCTCGTGATCGACCCGTGTGCCGCCGAGGACGTGACCCAGGAGGTCTTCACGTTCCTCTGGCAGCACCCGACCCGCGTCGATCCCCTGCGAGGCGAGCTCAGGACGCTCCTGATGGCGATGGCCAGGTACCGGGCGATCGACGTCATCCGTGCCGAGTCGAGCCGGCGGCGGCGTCAGCACCTCGTCGTCAGCCGTGACGACGCCGAGCGCGGCCCGACCGAGAGCGATGTCGCCGACACCGTCGTCGATGCCGACGACGAAACGCGCCGATTCGACGAGCTGCGCACAGCGGTCGCCCACCTCGCCGAACCGCAGCGCACGTCGATCGAACTGGCCTACTTCACGGGGCACACGTTCTGCGAGGTCGCACGGATCACCGGCGTTCCGGAAGGAACGGCGAAGTCTCGACTGGCGTCGGCGCTCCGCCGGCTCCACGAACAGCTTCCCGTCGTGCTGGACGACGACGCGGACGCGCGAGCGAACGCCGACCTGCGCGGTCAGTTCGCCAGGAACGACCGGCGCCACCACGCAGGCCACAACGGCCGCGACAGCCGCCACAGCCACAACGGCCACAACAGCCACAACAGCCACAACGGCCACGACAGCCACGACAGCCACGGAGCGTTCACTGTCCGGCAAGCCAGCTGATCACGACATCGTCGGGAAACGACGACAGGTGATCTCGAGCGAGCAACTGAACTCGATCGCTCTCTCCGTCGCGCCAGCACTCGATGATCACCAGATGTTGGCGGTCACGACGCGTCGTCGCCAACGCTCGTGCATGTGCGACGTGCTCGGGCGATGCATCCACCGCGACGACGAACGCTGCAGCGGCATCGAACGACCAGGGATGGTCGCGCGCCGCTGAAGCCACGAGCACCGCCGCCAACGGATCACCCGCCACGAGGCGCGCGATCACGGCGGCGACGAGTGGATCGGTGTGGTGCGACATGTCACTGAGTCTCGGGGGTACCGCTGACAGCTCGTTGACGATCCGCTGATCGACAGCGAGTCGCAGCGTCGGCGATCCTTGCGGTCGTGCAGAACGTGACGCTCGAAACAAGCGATGAGCAATCCGTCGTCGTTGCGGCTCTGAACTGGGCGGTGTGAAACGTCTTGCCCCGTTCGTGACAGCTGCTCTGGTCCTTCTTGGAGCGCTGGTTCTTGGAGCGCTGGTTCACATCAAGCTCTACTTCGACGGGTATCGCTCGGTGCCGAATGCCAACCTCGGGAGATCCTTGCTGCTCAACGGGGCGGCCGGAACCGTGCTCGCGGTCGCTCTCGTGTCGATCGGTTCGGCATCGCGCCTCGGTCGTCTCACCCGCGCTGCCACCGCTGGGCAGGCCGCAGCGCCGCTCGTCGCGTTGGCGATGAGCAGAGCCGATGCCGGGGTGTTCGGGTTCACCGAGTCCGGTTGGAGCCCGTCGCCGGCGCTGCGGCGACCGTGGTGACGTTCGACCTGGGTGCCGTCTGGGCGAGCGACGGCGACCGCGCTGGTGACGCCTCCCCTGCCGCTGCCACAACTGATCTGACGCGTGTGATACCCGGTGGACGACCGGGGATCGTGATCCCAGCTCGTCCACCACACGCCGCCGGCTACGGGCTTCGCCGGGCCACCTGACCGTCGGTGATGGCGCGCCGACCGTCGCCGGTCAGCACGTCGAAGCGCAACAGGTCTGCCGATGCGTCGAGCAACCGGATCTCGATCACCGAGCCGAGGGCGACCATCGAGGTGAACTCCCCACTCACGCGGTGCACCGCAGAGAGCGGCCAGCCGGCCAGGCTCGTGGCGATCGAGACACCACGGGCCAACGTGGCTGTGCCGTGCAGGATGGGGTCGGCAAGGCCTGCCGCGCGGGCGATGAGCACGTCGGTATGGATCGGGTTCCAGATCCGTGCGCACTCGGAGTACACGTGCGCATCGATGGATCGAACTTGGCTCGACTGCACAGCGATCGGTCGATCGGGCACATCGATGGTCCGTGCCGGTGGCCATCCGACATCGACCGACGTCGGCTCACCGTCGAGTTCCACCCCGAGGAAGATCGAACCCATGCGTGTCTGCCAGATGATCGACCCATCGGCCGCCGACGCGACGAACAGCACATCCTGCGTGGCGCCCGCGCGTCGGCGGTCGACTCCGATCACCGTGGCGCGGATGTCGATCTGCTCGCCCGGGCGCACCGGTCGCTCGAGCAGCACCGCGTGTGTCAGGTGAACGCCTCGAAGCACCTCGGCGCGAGTCATTCCGATCGGCACGGCGGAGTGGGTCACGAGCAGCTCCCACTCGGGCGCGACCGGGAACATCGGATGGGTGACGAGATCGGCGGTCGTGTCGTACAGCTCGGGCCGCTCGTCGGGAACGCCGGCGGCGAAGGCCATCAACCACCTGGCGTCGCAACGCACGGACACATGACCGAACTCGCGGCCCACCATCTCCGGGGTCAACGGCATGGTCGGCTCCTCTCGTCGTGTTCGTTCACATCGGCATCGTTCGTGTCGGCATCGTCATGTGGAGCACGCTCTGCAACGGCCGGCGAGGGCGAAGTGCTGGTCGGTGAGTCGGAAGCCGGTCTGTTCCTGCAGCTCGGCTGACCACCCGTCGAACGTGGAGGAGGGAACCACTTCGATCTGTCCGCAGTCGTCGCACACCACATGGGCATGTCGGTGAGTGGTGAGATGGAACGCCGCCGGTCCGTGTCCGAGATGCACGTGGGCGACCAGACCCATCTGTTCCAGCGCGTCGAGGAAGCGGTACACGGTCGTGATGTGCACCTCGGGCAGAGCCGCCTGCACCTTGCCGGCGAGCTCCTCGGCCGTCACGTGATCGGACTCGTCGAACAGCACGCCGAGTATCGCTCTGCGCTGGTCGGTCACACGACCGCCCTGCTCCCGAATCGCCTGCAGGGTGCGATCGATTGCGTCGGTGCCGGCCACCCACCGAACACTACGTCCACGACGGGAGCGGAGGTCGACGGGAGCGGAGGTCGACGGGAGTGGAGGTCGACGGGGGTGGAGGTCGACGTGACCTCTGTCGGCCGGTCCGCTGCTGCAACCAGCTTGCGATACGTTCGAGGCGTGGCATCACGAACCTTCAGAACAATCTGTGTCGTGAGCGCATTGGTCGTCACCGGATGCGGCGGAGATTCCGCATCGCAACCGACACCTGACGCGAGCGGCGACGTTCAGGCTGACGCCCGAGCGGCGTGCCAATCCGGCACGCCGGTCGCCGACGGGCAGCGGATCCGCATCAGCTCGACCGTCGCGCCGATCACCTCCATCGTCGCCAACGTCGCTGGAGGCCTGGCCGACATCACCGGGTTGGTGCCCGAAGGCACCAACTCACACACGTTCGAGCCGGCGCCCAGCGTGGCCGCCACCCTGGCACGGACCGACGTGCTGTTCGCCAACGGGTTGGTGCTCGAAGAACCGACCAAGGACCTCGCCACCGAGAACCTCCCCGACGGTGCGGCGCTGTGCGAGCTGGGTACGGCGATCCTGCCCGTCGCCGACTACATCTACGACTTCTCGTTCCCGCTCGAGGGGGGCAAGCCGAACCCGCACCTGTGGACGAACCCGCCGATGGCCAAGCGGTACACCGAGGTCGTCAGAGATGTCCTCGTGCGCATGGACCCCACCAACGCCGACGCCTATCGCGACAACGCGACCGCGTACCTCGCTCGCATCGATGCGCTCGACAAGGCGATGGTGACCGCCACCGCCACCATGCCCGCAGGGCAGCGCAAGCTGCTCACCTACCACGACGCCTATGCCTATTTCGCCACCACCTACGGCTGGACCGTCATCGGGGCAATCCAGCCATCGAACTTCGACGAACCGACGGCGAGGGAGGTGGCCGGCTTGATCGAGCAGGTGCGGGAGGCCGGCGTGCCGGCGATCTTCGGGTCGGAGGTGTTCCCCAGCCCGGTGCTCGAGCAGATCGGTGCGGAGGCCGGCGTCGCCTACGTCGACGTGTTGCGCGACGACGATCTGCCGGGCGAGCCTGGTGATCCCGACCACTCGTTCCTGGGTCTGATGCAGTTCGACTACATCACCATGGTCGAAGCACTCGGCGGCGACGCATCAGCCCTCCGGGCGATCGATGTCGGCGATGTCGCGATCGACACGGCGGAGTACCCGCAGTGACGGACATCGACGACCGCACGACCGCAGGAGCTTCCGACGCGATCGACCGACCGCTCGTGGAGGTCGACGGTGTCTCGCACAGCTACGGCGGTCCAGTGGTGCTCGATCACATCCACCTCTCGATCGACGCCGGCTCGTTCCTGGGCATCATCGGTCCGTCCGGTTCGGGCAAGACCACCCTGCTGCGGATCATCCTCGGCAACCTCACGCCGAGCCATGGTTCGGTGGAGCGCCAGCCCGGCCGGCGGGTGGCGTACGTGCCGCAGGTCGAGACCGTGAACTGGAACTTCCCGATCACGGTGAGCGAGGTCGTGCTCATGTCGCGGGCCTCGTCGAAACGTCGTCCGTGGGCGACGGCAACCGAGCGTCGTGATGTGGCCTCGGTGTTGGAGCAGCTCGGGCTCGCCGGTCTGGGCGACCGCCACATCCGTGAACTGTCCGGCGGCCAGCAGCAGCGCGTGTTCCTGGCCCGTGCGCTTCATCGCCGACCCGACCTGTTGGTGCTCGACGAGCCGACGTCAGGTGTCGATGTGCGCACTCGCCACGAGGTGGTGCACCTGCTGACCGACCTGCATCGCGACGGCATGGCGGTCGTGCTCACGACGCACGACATCAATGGCTTGGCGACGCACCTGCCGCGCATCGCCTGCGTGAACCGCGAGCTCATCGCGATCGGCACACCCCGCGACGTGCTGACGCCACAGGTACTCGAGCGGACGTATGGCGCACCGATGGAGGTGCTCGAACACGGCGGGCTCCTGCTGGTCACCGACACGCCGTTGGGGTCATCGTGAACCTGTTCGAGCCGTTCCAGTTCGCGTTCTTCCGCAACGGGATCATCGTTGCCGTGCTGGCCGGAGCGATCTGCGGTCTGATCGGCGTGTACGTGGTGCTGCGCCAGATGAGCTACATCGGCCACGGGCTGTCGCACTCCATCTTCGGCGGGGCGGCGGCCAGTGCGGTGCTGTCGGTCAACTTCTACTTCGGAGCCGGCGTGTGGGGACTGCTCTCGGCATTGATGATCGGCCGCGTCGCGCGGCGCGGCAAGATCGGTTCGGACGCGGCGATCGGTGTGATCACCACGGCCTCGTTCGCAGTCGGTCTCGCGCTCTCGAACATGTTCGGTCAGGCGAAACGATCGATCGATGCCGTGCTGTTCGGCTCGATCCTTGGCGTCGGCGGCGGTGACGTGATCGCCGTGGTCGGCGCGGGAGTGCTCTCGGCGGTGGTGATCTATGCGTGGTACCGCCAGCTGTTGTTCGCGACGTTCGATCCAGAGGTCGCCGACGTCTCCGGCGTGAATGTCGCTCGGATGGAGGCGCTGCTGATGTTGAT
>JANNQK010000187.1:0-2444 GCA_031400715.1 Actinomycetes bacterium
GCGGGCGTCTGCGTCGCCATCGCCGAGCCGTTGGGCGGCGTCGGTGACACGGCGCAGCGGTCGGACGATGCGCAATGCGATCGGCGTTGCAACGAGCGCGGCGACGGCTGCGGCGATCAGCGCACCGATCGCAACGGTCCCACTCAAGGCGTCGCGTACGTGCATCTCGGCTTGGGCGAGCTCGCCGGAGACGAAGGTGACCTGTGCGGTTGCGACCTGTTCGCCGTCGACGATCACGGGCGCGGTGCGTGTCGGGCCGTGAGCGTTCGTGGTCATCCGGGGCATGTTGCTCATCGTGTTGCGCAGCGCAAGGTCGGTCCCGTTGGTGTCGACCACGGTCAGCGAGGCGCCTGCTTGCACGGCGAGCATCATCGCCGGGTGCGGGTCGACCGTGACCCAGCCGCCGCCCTGTTGATAGGCGAGTTCGAGGGTGTCGGCGATCGCCTCGGCAGTGGTTTGCTGGCGATCGCGAGCGAGTTGGCCGACGGAGTGCTTGGTGCGCCACAGGGTGAGGCCTGCGAGCACGAACACCGCCACGACCGCCACCGCCACGAAGCCGCCGATGAGTCGCATCGCAAGCGGGCTGCGCACCATTCGACGACGGTCAGCGGTCACGGTCGAGGCCCAGTCGGTAGCCGACGCCGGTGACGGTCTGCACGATCGTCGGTTGTGTTGGCTCAGGCTCGATCTTGCGGCGCAAGTTCTTCACATGCGAGTCGACGGTGCGTTCGTAGCCGTCGAACTCATAACCGCGGACCCGGTTGATCAACTCGTAGCGCGAGCACACGCGGCCCGGTTGCGCGGCGAGAGCGAGCAGCACCCCCCATTCCGTGGGCGTCAGCTCCACCGCCTCGCCGCACACCGCGACACGACGGGTGACTTCGTCGATGACCAACATGCCACCGCCGAACGACTCCGCTGCTGCCTCCGCGGTCGATGATCGGCCTCGGCGGAGGATCGCGCCGACGCGCAGGACGAGTTCGCGGGGGCTGAACGGTTTGGTGACGTAGTCGTCGGCACCGACCTCGAGACCGTGGATACGGTCGCGTTCGTCGACCTTGGCGGTGAGCATCAGGATCGGGACATCGCTCGTCTTGCGGATCTCCGCGGCCACTTCCTCACCGGTGATGTCGGGCAGGCGGAGGTCGAGCACGATGAGGTCGACGCCGGTGTGCCCGGCCACCTCCAATGCTTCGGCACCACTGCCGGCAGTGAGGACCTGATGGCCTTCGTGTTCGAGGTAGCGGCGCACGAGGTCGCGGATGCGGACCTCATCGTCGACCACCAACACCACTGCCATGGCTGTCTCGCTCCTTCGCTGTCGACCGTACTCCGGCGGGTCAGGCCCGGTAGGAAAACACCGTCGCCATCCCAGTCTCGAAGTGGTACGTGTTGTGACAGTGCAGCATCCACTGCCCTGGGTTGTCCGCGGCGATGTCGACCTCCACCGCCGTCATCGGCAGCACGTTCACCGTGTCCTTGCGCGCGGATCCGTCACCGACCATCTGGAAGGTGTGGCCGTGGAGGTGGATCGGGTGGAACATCATCGTCTGGTTGACGATCCTCAACCGCAGGCGCTCCCCCTCGGCGACCGTGATCGGCGCCGAATCCGGGTAGCTCGTGCCATCGATGCCGTGCACGTACCCCGACGAGTTCGCGGTGAGCTGGATGGTCGTCGAGCGGTCGGGGTTCTTCGATGGCAGGCGAGCCGCATCGGTGGCGACGAGGTCGCTGTAGCGAAGCTCGCGACCCGACAACTCCGTCGGCCGCGACCCGAGCGTTGGGGCCGGAGCGGTACTGCTCGTTCGCAGGACAGCTTCGCCGGCGGGGTCGGTCTTGCCTTCAGCGACGGCGACGATCGGGAACGCACCTGAGCCGGCGGTCACGATGACGTCGTAGCGCTCGCCCATGCCGATCACCACCGTGTCGACCTCCACCGGTTCCACCGGGAACCCGTCCGCGTGGGTGACGGTGAGACGGTGGCCGCCGACGGCGACTCGGTAGGCGGTGTCGGAACCGGCGT
Organism: Actinomycetes bacterium; assembly: GCA_031400715.1. GTDB lineage: Bacteria > Actinomycetota > Acidimicrobiia > Acidimicrobiales > Ilumatobacteraceae > VFMC01. The sequence continues at coordinate 2,024 of JANNQK010000187.1, forward strand.
TGATCAACCGGATGCGTACCCGTTGACCGGGCTTGGCGTCGATCGTCTCATGCTCAGACGGTGCCCGGCCGTTGATCACATGCAGCGGATAGGCGACGTCGCCGGTCAGGCCGCCCATCATCGAACCGCCGGAGTCGCCCGTTCCACCTGTTCCGTCCATTCCGTCCATTCCACCGGACGAACCCATGTTGCCCATGTGCCCTGAGTGGCCGCCGCTGCTCTGCAGCCCTGCGAGCACCTCCTCCTGCGTGCGGCCGTAGCCGTCGAGCCAGTCGTCGAGCATCAGCGTCACATCGACATCAGACGCAACGGGATCGTTCGGGTCCTCCACGATCAACGGCGCATACAGACCGCGATCCAACTCGAGGCCCATGTGCGGATGGAACCAGTAGGTGCCGGCATCCGGCACGGTGAAACGGTA
>JANNQK010000188.1:0-18853 GCA_031400715.1 Actinomycetes bacterium
GCCGACGGTGTACAGCAGGCCACGGTCGTACGGTCGAGTCGACCACACCGCCACCCATGCGACGTCGTCGGCGCGGCCGCTGGTGACGACGTGGTTCACCAGGTAGGTGATCGCCGTGGTCGAAGCCCCGGCAACGGCCAACAGCGGGTACCGAACCCGCGTGACGTAGCGGCCGAGCACCATGCCCGCGCACAAGAAGGCCAGCCACGGCAACAGTGGATGGGTGCCGTTGACGAACGTGTCGAGCAGGAGCCCGCGGGGAGACCGAGAGCCGAGGGTGTTGGGGGACGTGAGCCATCGCAGCGGCCGACCATCGAGGTCGCGGGCGATCACCCACCGTTCGATCGCCGCTGCGGCGACTGCCGAACAGGCGCCGACCGCCACCACCCAACGGGTCCGGAGCGTGAACAGCAGTGCAGCGACGATGAAGAACGCGCCGTAGAAGAACAGGATCGTGCCCGGCCAGATCCAATCGAGGACGAACCCGAACGCGTAGAGGAGGACACCGCGCCGCACCAACCGCCACCGGTCGTCGCGGATGGCCTCGCGATCGCCACCCGTGCGGCTCCGCTGCGTCAGCAGGGTGGCGCCCACACCGGCAACGAGGACGAACGTGGCCGCGAACCGCGTCGAGAGCACTCCGGTCCACGGATCGAACAACCGTTGCGGAAGCGTCCCGTTCGAGGGTGCGACGGCGCCGATACCGTTCAGATAGCCGTGGTAGTTCATGATGACGACACCGACGAGCGCAAGCGCTCGGGTGACGTCGGGGCCGACCAGTCGGGTCCGACGATGGGCGACGGGCGGCAACCCCGATCGTGACAGCGAGGACCGGAGTGGCTCCGGAGCCGTGATCTCGCCTGCCGGCGAGGTCGCCGCATCGGTGTCGGGATCGACCTCTGGATCGCTCACGACCACACCACCTCGTCTGGCTGCACCACGATCAACGGGCGCTGCACATCGACCCAGTCGCCCACCGCAGGTACGTCGCAGTCGGCTGGAACGAAGCACATGGAGGTGTGCATGTGAGGTGTCTCGATCAGGTCGATGCGCCGTCGAAGGTGATGGAACGGACTGCGGCCGTCGGCCAGCCGGGCCACTCCGTGGCTCGACCCGGCACCCGCCATGACCAGCCAACCGTGCTCGGGCACGGACACGCCGTGGTAGCCCACGGTGTCGCCCGCGGTCACCTGTCGGACGTCGACCACGTCGGCGCCGAGGTGGAGGAACGACTTGTCACCGTGCCAGAGGGCTGTCCCGGTGCGCAGTTGGAAGTGGCGTTCGGGGTGACGTTCCGCCAGTGCTGCGATCGCGTCGGCGCCCACATGGCTGACAGACACCGGCACAGTCGGATCGAGAGACGGGAGCCAGGCTTCGACATCGCTCGTCTGCCGGGCCTGATCACGGTGGACGCCCGGCAGCGGGAGGTGCAGGACGTAGGAATGCACGGAGAGGTGCCGGCGGTGGATCTCATCGACGAGGTCGGCCAGCACACCGGGCGAGCAGCCGTAGCGTGCCATCGCCGACAGCAGCTTCACGGCGACCGGGCCTCGATGCGCCGCGAGCGCGTCGAGATGGTGCACGGAGCCCACGGTGGGGACGACCCAGGCTGGGATCGGTGTCGATCGAACCATCGGGGTGAGCACCAACACGACTTCGTCTCCCCGACGATCATGAGCGAGCGCCTCGTGGATCGTGCCCATCGCCAGGAGATCGCTCCACGACGCCGCGTGAGCAGCGAGCTCGGCCCGACCGAAGCCGAACCCGTTGCCCTTCACGACCGGTACCACGGCGCAGGTCGCGCCCAACGAGGCGCGCACCGACGCGACGTGGTCCTGCCAGCCGTGCCGGTCGACCGTGAGGCGCAGAGTCATCGGCGGCCACGGTAACGCGACGGCCACCGTCGACACAGCCTGGCACGGTCGTGTCGGCCCGGTGGCAGGATCGACACTAAATCCGACTCGTCTGATCAGAATTGTGCCCCTAGCCTGAGGTCATGGTTGCTCGTCCGTGGTTCGGCTTTCCCAACCCTGTCAACGAGACCTCGGCGCGACTCGTTGCCGCGGGTGTCGTGGTCCAGGCGATGGCATATCTGGTGATCCGAGAGTGGTGGGTGCTGGTGCCGCTCACCTTCGGTTTCCTCGCTCGCGTGCTCGCCGGGCCGCGGTTCAGCCCGCTCGGCCGACTCGTCACCGAAGCGATCACTCCGCGTCTGCACGTCGTCCACCGATTCGTGCCCGGTCCGCCCAAGCGGTTCGCTCAGGGCATCGGCTTGGTGTTCAGCAGCGGAGCGCTCGTCGCCGAGCTGCTCGGTGGCGACACGGTCGCGATCGTTCTGATCATCGGACTGGCGTTCGCGGCCGGGCTCGAGTCCGTGTGCGCCATCTGCCTCGGCTGCATGGTGTTCGGCCGTTTGATGGCGTGGGGAGTCATCCCTGCCGACGTGTGCGAATCGTGCAACGACATCAGCGGCCGCTTGGCAGCTCGTTCTCGCGAGCTGAGCTCGACCACGTCGTGACGCAAGACCGAGCCCGGGCGCTTCGCGAGCATCAGCTCGGGTCGCGTGGCGGCCACGCCTCGAAGCTCGGCAACAGCGCTGCGGCCGACCGCTGTCTCCACGCCCCAACCCACACGCCGGTGCCGTAGGCGACATCGTCGAGCAGGTGCAGCGCCGCGTACCGCGGCAGGTCGAGCCGCAGCGGTGACGAGCGCTTCCCGGCGCGCCGGTCGATCGCGATCGGGACGATCACGGCGGCGAGCAACGTGGCTCTGGCGCGGCGCGAGGCGATCGCCGCGATGAGCGCGATCGGCCACCATGCGCGGGTGAGCGTGGTAGCCCACAACCTGCCTGCGTGGAGATTGCCCAGGCCGGCGAGGCGAAGTGACTCCGCCGCCGGGAGCTGGGGCAGTTTGCGCACGAGGGCGATGGCTGTGCCCAGCCCGATCGTGACACCGACGACCGGGAAGCCCGCGGCGATCGGTGCCCACGCGGCCGCGCTCCAACCGCTCATCCGTACGGGAGCCAGGGCGCCGGGATGCCGTTCGGCGAGCGGCGCGGCCGACCGGCCGTAGTGGAAGCGCTGCACGATCCAGGCCCGAAGTGACCGACGGGTACGATGCTCGGCCACCACGCTCGGCTCGTACCGGCACCGCCAACCCGCCGCATGGAGTCGCCACACCAGATCGACATCTTCTCCCCACCGGAGGCGCGTGTCGAACCCCCCGACGGATCGAACGGCCTCGGTTCGGCACAGGATCACCGCCGCGGGCACGTACGACACCCGAGTCGTCGGGGCGACCCGGGCCGGCTGATCACCGAGGTCGAGCGGGGATCGTTCGGCCTCGAAGCGGGCAAGCGGCGAACGGGAGCCGGCAGCGCGGATCCGTGGCGCCACGAGGGCGACCAGCGGGTCGTCGAACCACGCGAGCAGCGACGTCAGTTCGTGCTCGTCGATCTGGACATCATCGTCGACGAACGCCACGAATGCGGTCGTCACCTCGGCCAGGCCAGCGTTCCGGGCTCCGCCCGGGCCGACGTTCACACCGAGACGCACGATCTGCGCACCCGGCGCCACGTCGGCGGGTGCGAGCGGCGGGGTCGACGCATCGTCGACCACGATCGCACGGCTCGACCAGCCAGGACGAGGTGGGTGAAGGCCGGGTCGGGCACGCAGTGATGGAGTGACGATGGTGAGCTGCCGTCCATCGGGCGCCGTTCGGGGGGAATCAGGGGAACCACGATCAGCGGGACAAGGATCAGCGGAGTCGGCATCGTGGAGGGGGTGAACGATCCCGCTGTCGAGGAGGCGATCGATCAGCCGCCCGACAGCGGTCGTGCGCACCTCGACCGTCGCGGTCTCTTCGAGCGTACGCACGATCGCCGTCCCGCCCGGCGACAACGTGAGCAGACGCAGCGGCGACCCTCCGATCACCACCGGTCCGTCAGCGGGCCGACGGTACGACGCGTCGAGGCGCAGACGCATGCGTCGCGGCCGCTCACCCGTGTCGTTGCCCGGACCGTCGGTCGAGTCGCTGGTCGCGTCGCGGGTCATGGGGAACGCGGCCGCCATGCATCGACGGTCGACACGAGGTCGTCGACCAGGCGGGCGAGGAGCGCGTGGCCCTGGGCCGCGGTCGCTTCGGTCGGGTCACCGAGCACCCCGTTCGGGCTCACGGACCGCACGCCGTCGCGTCGGAGGTCGTCGATCAGTTCCCTCACATGCTCGCGACGACCGGCCTCCGCCCGATCGAGCCGCACCGAGTGTGGAGCGATCGCCAGCATCAACGACGTCTCGGTGTGCCCGGCGTGTGCATCGGCCCCGGCGATCCGAGGCCACCATGCCAGAACTCGCCGACCCTCGGCCGTGCAGCGCTCGACGGCTCGATGGACTGCCGCCGCGTTGCCGCCATGTCCGTTCACGAAGACGACGCCTGTGGCCCAGTCGGCCGATCGGACGAGTTCCACCAACACCTCGGTCATCGCGTCCGTGCCGATCGACAACGTGCCCGCGAATCCGGCGTGTTCGCCGCTTGCGGTGATCCCGAGAGGTGGGGCGACCACGAGGTCCCCCCACGACGCAGATCGCACACCGGCTGCGCCGGCGGCCAGTCCATCGCAGAGGGCGATCGCGATGCGGGTGTCGGTGTCGAGTGGGAGGTGCGGTCCGTGCTGCTCACACGATCCGACGGGAACCACCACGAGCGGTCGCGTGGAGCCCGCGATCGACACGTCCGGCCACGTGCGATCACCGAGGGCGCTCGACCGGGTCACGCTCGACCGGGTCATCGATCTGTGGTCGGCGTCGCGGTCGGGGCCGCGGCCGGCGTCGCCCGCGGCTGCCGGCCGTGCGTCGCCGACGCCATCGATCTGAGCGAGGACCGCGTCGTCCGGATGTCCCGTCATCGCAGCTCACGATAGTGGCGTCGCACACGCCGGCGCGGTGGGCGCTGGGCCCGTTGGCCCTGTGTCCGACTGACCATCGACTGGCCGGGCCGCCCCCCGAGCATTCCGCCGTCACCAGCTGAGCCGATCGGATCATTCGATGGCCCACCGTTGTGGTGGCGGGGAGGAGGTGCCACGATGCTGCCATGCGCCCTCGTGGCCGTCGCGGGAGACGGGAGCTCGATCTCAAGGAGCCGATCTCCGTGGCGCGCCTGATCGGGCGTTTCGCTGTCGCCGGGGTGGTCGCGCTCGCACTCGTGAGCGCGGTGACGGCGTTCGCCAGCCTCCGCATCGGCACCGATCAAGCCATCGCCGATGCCGAACGCGTCACCTTCACCACCGGCAAGGGCATCATCGAGCCGTTGCTCGACGGCGGTCTCGTCGCGCAGGACCGGGTCGCGCTCGAACGGCTCGATCTGGCGGTGCGCAACACCGTGCTGGCGGGATCCTTGATCCGAGTCAAGATCTGGTCGAACGACGGCGTGATCCTCTACTCGGACGAGTCCCGCCTCATCGGTGAGCAGTTCGAGCTCGAGGCCGACAAGTTGGTGGTGCTCTCCACCGGAGAGGCGATCGCCGAGGTGAGCGATCTGTCCGACGCCGAGAACCGTTTCGAGACCGAGTCGAAGCTGCTCGAGGTGTACCAGCGACTCGAGCTGGACACCGGCGAACCGGTGATCTACGAGGCCTACTTCCGGTACAGCGGTGTTGCGGCGGTGGGGCGCAAGCTGTGGACCCAGTTCGCTCCGATCGCGATCGGCGCCCTCGTGTTGCTGCAACTGGTCCAGGTGCCGCTCGCGTGGTCGATGGCCCGCCGGTTGCGAGCCGGTCAGCTCGAGCGCGAGCGACTCCTTCGGCACGCGATCGAGGCGTCGGACAACGAGCGCCGCCGCGTCGCCAGCGACCTCCACGACGGTGTCGTCCAGGAGTTGACCGGGATCTCACTCGGTCTCGCCGCGCTGGGGCGTGGACAGGTCGTCCCACCCGCACAGGTGGTGGAAGCGTCTGCGGCCATCCGCAACAGCATCAAGTCGCTGCGATCGTTGCTGGTCGAGATCCACCCTCCGAACCTCTACGAGGAGGGACTCGAGTCAGCCGTCGGCGATCTGCTGAGCGGTCTTGCCGCACGAGGCGTGGTGACGGAACTCGCGGTCGACCTCGGGACCGCCCAGTTGCCGCGCGACGTCACCGCACTGATGTACCGGACCGCACAGGAGGCGCTGCGGAACGTGTCGGCCCACGCACACGCCCAGCATGTGCGAGTCGATCTGCGGTTGTGCAACGATCGCCATGTGCGGCTCTCCATCGACGACGATGGCCGTGGGTTCTCGGCGGAACAACTCGCCGATCGAGGTTCGGAGGGACACATGGGGCTGCGTTCACTGGCGGACCTGGTCGCCGACATGGGCGGCTCGCTCGAAGCCCGGTCGTCTCCGGGGCGAGGCACGAGCGTGCGCGTCGACCTCCCCGTGCATCGACAGGACGCGGCATGATCCGCGTGGTGGTCGTCGATGACCACGTGGTGGTGAGGTCGGGCCTCGAGCAACTGCTCGCCACGACGACCGACATCCAGCTCGTGGGAACCGCATCGAACGGCATCGAAGCACTCGATGTGGTGGAGACCCTCGACCCGGACGTCGTGCTGATGGACCTGTCGATGCCTGAGCTCGACGGTGTGGAGGCCACCCGTCGGATCACCGAACGATTCCCTCGGACCCGGGTGTTGGTCCTCACGTCGTTCTCCGACCAGACACGGATCCTCGACGCGCTCGCCGCTGGCGCGGATGGGTACCTCTTGAAGCACGCCGAGCCCGACGAGATCGCTGCCGGTATCCGCACGGTGTTCGAAGGCGGCTCGCCGCTCGATCCGAAAGCAGCCCGTGTGTTGCTCGAATCGAGGCGGACCCGGCGACATGTGGTTCATCTCACCGACCGCGAGCAGGAGGTGCTCCTGCTGGTTCGTGACGGGCTGGCCAACAAGCAGATCGCGCGTCGGCTCGGGATCAGCGAACGCACCGTCAAGGCCCACCTCACGAGTGTGTTCCAACGGCTCGGCGTGACCGATCGCACCCAGGCTGCGATCTGGGCCACCCAGAACATGGACTGATCAACGCGGGCGCCTCCCGGCAAGGGTCAGCCGCCGCTGCCGCCTTTGCCGCTGCCGCTCGATCCTTTTCCACCACTGCCGGACGGCGTTCCGCCCGACGCAGGGTCGGTGGTGTCCGACGGCGTCGAGTCGACGGTCGCAGACGGTGTGGTGTCGGCGGTGGTGTCGGCGGTGGTGTCGGGGCCGTCAACGCCGTGGTCGTCCGTCGTCACTGGCGTCGATGGCGTCGATGGCGTGACGTGATCGGGCGAGTCGACCGTCGGACTGGAGTTCGTCGGAACAGTGCTCGTGGTGATGCCCTGCACCGATCCGCTGCCCGATCCGCTGCCCGATCCGCTCGAACCGGACGCGGCAGCGGGTCGCGGGGCAGCGGGCTGCGCTGCACCGATGGCATCGAGCGTCGACAGCGGTGCCGGCTCCGTCGAGGTGGACTCGATGACCGCGCCCGCCGCACCGCCTGCAGGAACCACGCCCACGACCAATGCGAACGTCGGGTCGACGACGACCACGCGCTCTGCGCGGGCCGAGGGGGTGGTGTCGCCGGCCGTGCTGGTGGGAACCTTGCCGGGGTTCTGCCACACGGACTCACTGGTCGGGTGGCCGAGGCTCGGGAAAAGCGATGCGTTGACCGCGCCCACGGCACCGATCGACCCGACACACGCAAGACCGATCAGGGTCGCATTGGAAAGCCGACTCCGCGACCGGCGTCGGCGCAACCCTGCGCGTGCCGTCTCCCGGGGAGGTGGCACCTCGCCGTGGACGCGCGGGAGCGTACTGACCAGGGTGAGCCGTCCGTCCCCGATCTCCGTGCCGGCGCGCGGTGTCGGCGCGGATCCGCGGGGACCAGGGCGGTCGTCGTTCGCACCGAGCATCACGTCAGTGTGCACGATCGGTTGCTGCACGACCATCGGACGATGGTCGTAGGACACCCGGCCGAGCTGGTGGGTCGACCATGTGGATGCTCACGTCACGTAACCCCATGCACGCAGGGCCGCGATCATCCGCTCCGCTGCGGCGCGTGGCCCGAGCACGACGGTCTCGCCACGGACGGTCGAAGTGCCGGCATCGGTGAGTCGGCGGAGTCGATCGAGGGGATCGTCGCCGTCCGGTGCCGGCATCACCCGAGCTCGAGGACGATAGGGGGTCACGATCGCGGGGGCTCCGTGGTGATGTGCGGGCGGGGTGCGCACCACCTCGATCACGGCATCGCGGCTGGCCAGGGCGCGGGGCAAAGGGGCGCGGCGAAGCGTGGCCAACGATCCCTCGACCGACAACACGCATGGTGTGGGCACCTCCAACAGCTCGCGACGACCACCGTCGAGCCGTCGAGTGGCGTGGATCACGGCGTGGTCGGGTGCATCGGCGGCATGATCGAGATCGACCGCCACCAGCCCGAGTGCCTGCGCGACATGGCGGTGGTGGGCGATGAACGCGGGCACCGAACCGCTACCGCGATCGAGTGAGTAGTCGCCGCACAGCACCACCGTCGCGTCGACGAGCAGCTGCGCCAGTTCGAACGCGACATCGCGCGAGTCGGCATCAGCCGCCATGTCGAGGCGGACAGCGCGCGTCGCTCCCGCGGCGATGGCATCGCGCAGCGCTCGTTCGGCGCCGACCGGCCCCGCGGCGAACGCCGTGACCGATGTGTGGCGAACGTCGGCCAAGCGCAGGGCGAGTTCCAACGCGGCCCGGTCGGCCGGCGACACCCCAGCAAAGCGGTCATCGTTCGCGTCGGACCCGGTCGACCCACCGTCGAGGGGGGCCGCTGTCCACTTGAGGCACACGGCGATCATCGACGGACGGTCCCCATCAGAGGCAGAGGCAGAGGCAGAGGCAGGGGCAGGGGCAGGGGCAGGGGCACAGCCAGGACGGGTGTCATGTGCGCCGGAACACGACGCCGTGTCCGCCATCGGGATACGTCCAGCTGATGGCACCCTCCTCGTTGCAGACCAGGTAGCACGTCCCGCATTCGAAGCACTGCTCGTAGTTGAACACGATGCCACCGTCGCTCGTGGGGACGAACAGGTTCGCGGGGCAGGCGACGACACACGCCTGCGTACTGCAGCCCTCGCACCGAGCGCTGTCGACCACGATGTGGGCGCGCTCGTGCACGTCGAAGCGCACGGTGTCCATCCGATCCTGGAACGAGATCTCCGGCCAGGTGTTGTCTCGCTCGATGTGCGTCATCCGAAGCTCCGGAGACCGTCGAGGCCATCGCGTGCCAGGTCGCGGCGGCGGATACCCAATCGCTTGCGCTCGGAGGTGACGATGCGGCGGAGGCCTGGCTTGGGATCGGGGTTGTCGACTCGGAACATGCGCTCGGCGACGCTCGTGATCAGCTCGGGGTACATGTGCTGCACCCGGTCGCTGAGCACCAGGTGGGGGGCGCGCTTGAGCTTCCGGTGGTCCTTCAACACGAAGGTCTCCGACAGGCGCCGCTCGTAGCCCGCCAGGCCAGCGGCCGACACGTCCCCGAGGTGCAATGCCTCGATGGCCGCACGTGCGGCATACATACCGCTCGCCATCGCGAAGTTCACACCCTCCAGCCAGATGCCGGCCGCCAGGCACATCGCCGCGGCATCGCCGGCCACCAGCAGGCCATCGCCGACCAACTTCGGCATCATCGACAGTCCGGCCTCTGGGATCAGGTGAGCCGAGTACTCCTTGAGCTCGGCACCCTCGACCAACGGAGCGATGGCCGGGTGCGCCTTCAGCGCGGCGATGATCTCCTCGGGGCGCTTCTTCTGCGCCGCGAGCTTCGGCAGCTTCAGCACCGCGCCGACGGCGATCGTGTCGAGGTTGGTGTACACGAACCCCCCGCCGTTCACCCCGCCGGTGCCGCCGAGGATCTCGATGTCGACTCCTTCGCGACCACGCACGCCGAACCTGTCGTCGATCACCTCCTTCGGCAACGACAAGGTCTCCTTCACGCCGAGGGTGTAGTTCGCAGCATCGGTGGGAGGATGCAGCCCCGCTTGTTTGGCCACGAAGCTGTTCACCCCGTCGCAGGCGATCACCACCCGCGCGCGCAGGTCTCCGTCGGGCCGATCGGTGCGCACGCCGATGACGCGCCCGCGGTCGTCCCGCAACAGACCGACCACCGTGGTGCTGCACAGCAATTGCGCTCCCGCGGCCTCGGCATGCCCAGCCAGCCAGTGATCGAAGTCGGGGCGATACGCGGTCGCGCCGTTGTACGGAGGCGCACCCCACGCAGCGGTGCGGAAGTCGACCGTGAGCGCCTGGGTGGGAGTCAGCACCATCGTGGAGCGCCGCACGACCCATCGTTGGATCGGTGCCTGCTCCCACCAGTTCGGGATCAACTCGTCGAGGATGCGCGGGTACACCACGCCGCCATACATGTTCTTGCTCCCGGGAAACGGTCCGCGTTCCAGCAGCACCACTCGGCGACCGGAGCGCGCCAGCTCGATCGCGGCACACGCCCCCGCGGGACCGGCACCGACCACGACCACATCGGCGTCGAAGTCGTCAGCCATGGTGTTGCTCCGTGGCGGCATCTGTCGGTGTGGAGCCGCCACCCGTCGGTGTCGAGCCGCCATCCGTCGGTGTGGACAGGAGCATCAGCAGCTCGGCCAGCACCTCGTTGGCGTCGCCGACGACGGCGAGATCGGCCAGCTGCATCATCGGGCAGTGGGCATCGACGTTCACGCTGATGATGTGATCGGGGTGGCCGAGCCCGCTCGTGTGCTGCACCGCGCCGCTGATGCCGAACGCGAGGTAGAGCTCGGGTGCCACCACGACGCCGGTGGTGCCGATCTGGCGCTCGTGGCCCACCCATCCGCGGTCGGTGATCACGCGCGTGGCCCCCACGCTCGCGCCGAGACGGGTGCCCAGATCGGCCAGCTGGGCGAACTGTTCGGGGGTGCGCAGCCCGGCACCACCACCGACGATGCGCACGGCTTCGGCGAGGTCGACGGTGGCGGCGTCGGGCGCCAGCACCTCCACCACGCGGGCATCGGGGAGTGCATGTGCGTTCGGCTCGGCCAGGTCGACGGAGAGCGTCCTCACCGAGCGTTCACGGCTGCACGGCTCGCTGCCCCGAACGCCGACCTGCAGCGTTGCGACCAGGCCGCCAGGGGCTGGCATCGTGTGCATCGACCGGCCTCCATCGCGCGGCACCACGACCGTCCGTTCGGTCACCAGCGTGACAGCCGCGAAGAACGGTCGATCGAGTGCTGCAGCGAGCCGGGGCCCGAGGTCGCGGCCGTCGGGCGACGCCGGCAGCACGATGATCGCTTCGTCGGTGAGGACACGGGCCAGGGCATGCGCCCACGCCCCCGGTCGGTATGCCCCGGCCTCGCACAACAACACGTCGCCCGAGAGGTGCGCCGCGGCATGTTCGACCTGCTGACCGATGAGCAGGGTTCGGTGGCCACACTCGTCGACGGCCTCCAGCGCTCCCGCGGGCAGCGCGCCATCTCGAACGGGGATCACGCACAGCACGCCGTCAGGTTAGAAGGCCGAGGTCGAACCAGGGCAACTCGTCCCTCTGGTCTCTGCACCACTGCGTCACAGGGACGTGAGCGCCTTGGCGTAGCAGGCGCTCGAGTCGCTGTGCAGGTAGGCGCCCCATGCGGATCGACGCACGAAGCCGGCCTTGAGGTACAGGCTCGTGGCCGCCGGAAGGTAGTCGGCCGTCTCGAGCACCAGCGTGGTGGCGCCCAGACCTCGAGCTCGTTGTTCGAGCTGGTGCAGCACTGCCGCGCCGACCTTGTGGCCCCGCCCCGCCGGGCGGACGAACATCCGCTTCACCTCAGCGCGGTCCGGCAGCTCGCCGAGCTCGTCGTCGAGCAACCTGATCGCACCGCAGCCCACCGGCTCACCGTCGAGCCAGGCCACGATGAAGCATCCTCGATCGGGTGCCACGTCTGTCTCGTCGAGCGAGAAGAAGTGGTCACCAGGGTGCATCGACAGCTCGGCATTCAACTCGGAGATCAGCGACTGCGACACGACGTCGGTCAGTGGCCGGTCGTCGACGACGAGGACCTGCCGACGGCGCGAAGCGCCGGCAGGGATCATGGTGAACGCGAACGGCGACTCTCCGAATGCATCGATGAACCGCAGCCGGGACAAGGCGTCGTCCACCGTGGGCACCGTGCCGGAACGGACGTGCCACACGGCGCTTCGCCTGGCGGTGTCGACGAACCACTCGTGCCTCCGGCGCAGGAAGTCGCGGTGCAGCGATCGGTAGGCGAAATCGTGCAACGCATCCATCGATTCCCACACGGTCAGATTGATGATCGTGTTCGGGTCGGCAGAAACGACGATCGAGGTCGCGTCACCTTCGTCGGACTGCAGGCGCCAGACGAACCCCGCCGTCGATTCCGCCAGCGCGTTCACCGGAGCGAGGCCCTCGCGGAACTCGAGGGTGTCGGCATGGTCGATGGCCGACCTCAGCGTGGCGATGTTGAGCTGGGCCACATGCGCGTCGGGAGGCGTCGGCGAGACCACGAGCCCCGAGTGTAGGGAGCTGCACCTCCGGCGGGCTCCGGTGCGCGACCCTCGTCAGCGCGAGGTGTCGGTGGCCTCGGTGCCCGCAGGAACGGCGGGAACCGGGACGGCGTCGTCGGTGGCTGCGGCGCCACGCCTGGCCCGCACGTGGCGCACCACTTCGATCACGACGTTCACCGAGAGGGCGGTGCCGAACGCGACCCAGAACGCGGCGGTGTGGTTGTCCTTGAACGGCTCACCCACGATGCGGGCGAGCCCGGCTGCGTAGGTGGCCCAGATGGTGCATGCGACCGCGACCCAGGGGATGAACCAGCCGCGGGGCTGGCGGGTGATCCCGCTCGAGAGCGTGAGCACCGTGCGGCCACCCGGGATGAATCGCGCCGTGATCAGCAGCAGACCTCCACGCTCGCGAATCTGTTCGCCCGCCCATGCAAGCCGCGTCGCGAACTTCGGGCGGCGCGCGGCGCGGCGCGCGAATCGGTCGGAGAAGCCACGGCCGATCGTGTAGGCGGCGTTGTCGCCGAGGAATGCTCCGACCGCGCCGCAGACGATCACCATCCAGAGCATGTACGGGGCCTCGCCCACTGCGACCGACACCCCGGCGATGATCACCGTGGTCTCGCTGGGAACGATGGGGAGCACGGAATCGAAGAAGGCGATGCCGAAGACGACGCCGAGGAACCACCAATTTGCCGACCAGTCGCCGAGAGTGTCGGTGAGGTCAGTGATCCAGCTGAAGATCCCGGCGAACATGACGGCGCAAGGATAGTGCGAGCGCAGCCGCATCGTCGGGAGTGCGAGCGGTGACCGTGAGGTGACCCATCTTCCTCCCGGGGCGCGGCTCGGACTTGCCGTAGAGGTGCAGGTGAGCGTTTCCGCCGGCCAGCGCCCGGGTCCAGTCGGGCGGACCACCGGCCCATTCGTCGCCGAGCAGGTTCACCATCGCCGCGCCGTCGGCGACGAGGGAGGGGTCGCCGAGAGGGAGGCCGCACACGGCCCTGACCTGTTGCTCGAACTGGCTGGTGGCGGCAGCGTCGAGCGTCCAGTGGCCGCTGTTGTGCGGGCGCGGGGCCAGCTCGTTCACGATCAGTTCCCCGTCGACCACGAACATCTCGACGGCGAGGACGCCGACGTAGTCGAGGGTGACGGCGATCGAGATCGCCAACGCCGCCGCCTGCTGCGCGAGGCGATCGGACGTCCGTGCGGGCACCACCGTGACGTCGAGGATGCCATCGACATGGGTGTTGGCAACCGTGGGATGCACTGCGCAGGCGCCGTCGACGCCGCGCGCCAGCACCACCGACAGCTCGTGTTGAAGCGCCAGTCTCTGCTCCACGACGCACCCGACCCGACCGAGGGCGTGCCACGCCGTGGCGAGCTCGACGTCGTCGGCCACGGTGACCTGCCCCTTGCCGTCGTACCCGAGCCGGGCGGTCTTCACGATCGCCGGGAACCCGACGCCGCGATCGCGCATCGGTTCACGCAGGTCGTCATCGGAGTCGATGACCGCGTACGGCGAGACCGGGATGCCGGCATCGGTGAGGAACCGCTTCTCCGCCCTGCGGTCCTGGGTGATGCCGATCGCTGCGGGAGACGGCCGGACCAGCGTGGCTGCGGCCAGCGTGGCCAAGGCAGCAGCGGGAGGGTTCTCGAACTCCGTGGTCACGACGGCGCAGTCGCGAGCGAGCGTCGCGAGCGCCTCTGGGTCGTCGTATGCGGCCGCGAGGTGGACGTCGGCGGCCGCCCCGGCGGGTGCCTCCGGGTCGGGCTCGAGCACCATCGTCCGGTAGCCCATGGTGCGGGCGGCCATGACGAAGTACCGGCCGAGCTGGCCGCCGCCGAGCACACCGATCATGGCCGGCGGAAGGATCGCGGCCGGCGGCTGGATCGACATCGGGTCGGTCATGCCGGGGGCACGACGCTGGCGGCAGCATCGTCGTGGCGCCGCCGCCGGTCGGCGACGAGTCGTTCGTGCAGTTCGGGATCGTCGCCGGCGAGGAGCGCGACAGCGAAGAGCGCGGCGTTCGTGGCGCCGGCCTCACCGATCGCGAACGTTGCGACCGGCACGCCGGCAGGCATCTGCACGATCGAGTACAGCGAATCGAGCCCGGAGAGATGTCGAGAGGCGACCGGCACACCGAGGACCGGAACCGTTGTCTTCGCGGCGAGCATGCCCGGGAGGTGCGCGGCACCACCAGCGCCGGCGATGATCGCCCGGAAACCTGCCTGGTGCGCCCGTTCGGCGAACGCGAACATCTCGTCGGGCATGCGGTGCGCAGACACGACCTGCACCTGGTGGGCGACGCCGAACTGCTCGAGCACGTGCACGGCAGCCGCCATCGTCGACCAGTCGCTGCTGCTGCCCATCACGACCGCGACGAGCGGGGCGGGCGTTTCGGATGTCTCGGGCGTGGGCGACTTCGCAGGCACGTGAGGCATTCTGCCGGTTCAGACAGCGGCGCCGGCGCGTTCGCCCTCGACGACGGCTGCGTGCGCCCGTCGCGGGGCGATGCAGTCGCCGACACGTTCCACGCTCACCCCGGCCGCGACCAGGTCGTGATAGAGCCACTCGACGGGATTGGCGGGCACGGCCAGCACGAGCCAGTCGATGCGGCGGGTCTGGTTCGCCCCGGTGGGGTGGTGCAACAAGGTGAGCTCGTTGCCGGCCAGACCCATGGGCACGAGATCCGTGGACTGCACGATCCCTTTCGCTCCGGCCCGCATCCACCAGTTCTCCATGTCGAGGGTGATGCCGAGGTCTTGGCCCACCACCATGCCCGGCGTGACGATCTCGACGTGGCAGCCGCGATCGGCCAGCAGTTCGGCCACGGAGGTCGCGTGATGGAAGCCGATCTCGTCGATCACCACCACGGTGTCGCCCGTGTCGGGACCGGGACCTCCGGTGCCACCGAGCACGTCGCGGACATCGACCGCGTTGGTTGCGTCGGCAGGGACCCACCAGGGTCGCTGCGCTTCGGCGCCGGTCGCGACGATCACGTGATCCGGTGCCTGCTCGACCACGAGGCCGGGCCAGACGCCCGCCCCGAGCTCGATCGCCACGCCGAGGCGCCGGCACTCGGCGAGCTGGTTGCGGATCATGTCGCCGAACTCGGCACGATTGGGAACGCTCGCGGCCAGCCGCACCTGTCCACCGGCCTGGGTCTCCTTTTCGTACACCGTGACGCGATGGCCGTTGCGGGCCGCCGCGATCGCCGCCTGCAAGCCCGCCGGCCCAGCGCCGATCACCATCACCTGCTTCGGCTTCCGGGCGATCTGCACCGAGCCGACGCCTTCGGACTCTCGACCCGTGCGCGGGTTCTCGATGCAGCCGAGCCACCGGTTCAGGCCCATTCGCCCGACGCACTCCTGGTTGCAGCTGAGGCACAGGCGGATCTCGTCGGTGGCACCGGCGCGGGCCTTGGCCGCGAAGTCGGCGTCCGCGATCTGCCCTCGCACCACACCGACCAGATCGCAGTGCCCTTCCGCCAGCGCCCGCTCGGCTTGGAGCGGGTCCTTGAACCGACCGACACCCACGACGGGCAGGTCGACCGCCTTGCGGAACGCGCTGGGGATGTACATCGCATACCCGGGAGGCACGTGCATGCTTGCCTCGATCATGAACAAGCTCGCGGTCGCCACACCGATCGAGGTGTTGATGTAATCGACGTGGCCGGTCGCTTCCACGATCTTGGCGACCTCGACCGCATCGTCGATCGTGGTGCCGCTCTCGATCAGCTCGTCGCCGCAGAGGCGCACGCCGAGGGCGAGGCGGGTGCCGATCACCTTGCGCACGGCGAGGACGATCTGAGTGAGCAGCCGGGTGCGGTTCTCGAGCGAACCTCCGTAGAGGTCGGTGCGACGGTTGGTGGCGGGGGAGAGGAAACCGCGGACGATCGAGGAATGGCTGCACTGCAACTCGATGCCATCGAAGCCGCCTTCGGCACAATGCTCGGCGACGAGCGCGTAGCCAGCGACGATCTCGTCGATCTCGGCCTGGTCGATGGCTTTGGGAACCTCCCGGAACAACGGGTCGGCAACCGCTGACGGCGCCCAGACGGGCAACCGCGAGAACATCGACGAGGCCTGGCCACCGTTGTGGTTGATCTGGGCGAAGATCGGCGTTCTGTGCCGGTGCACCGCATCGGTGATCGCCCGGTAGCCGGGGATGACGTCTCGGTGGAAACCGTGGATCAACTTCTCGTAGGGCCAATCGGTCGGATGTGTGGAGTGCTCCTCGGTGATGATCAGCCCAGCCCCACCGGCAGCTCGTGCGGCGTAGTACGCGGCATGCTGTTCGGTGGGCTTGCCGTCGCGGGCGTAGTTCGTGAGATGCGCACTGAACACCAGCCGGTTGCGTGTGGTCACTGGCCCGATGTCGAGCGGGGTCCACAGGTACCGATAAGCCATGGACGTCGATCGTAGGGTTCGAACGTCAGTACCGCAGAACGGCGCCCACCTTGTCGGCGTGTGACAGGTTTCCATTCGGCACGATGATCGCTTCGCCGCCCTTGCTGAGCACCGCTTCGATCAGCTCGTCGACGACGTCGTCCACGACGTCGGGAGCCCAGGCATCGGCCGCTTCCTCCACCCGCCCGTCGCGGATGCGGGCGGAGACGGCATGGTCGCTCTCGACGACGAGCAACTCCACCCTGCCGTCCTGAGCCAGCTCCCACACCTCGCTGAGTCCGCCGGCGAAGCGATGTGCTGTGCGAGCTGCGTCGAGCCGGACCTTCGCCCGTTCGAAGTCACGCTCCATCCACTCGACGACGAGCGGCCACGTGAGCTTGTACAGGTCGGCCCATCCGGTGCGGTCGTGGTTGCCCGGGATGGTGCCGATCGGTCGGAGCGAGTCGAGCTTCAACAGCTCGCGCACCGTTCGGTCGACGCCGGCCACGACGACGGGCAAGGGGAACTCCCGCTGCTCGCCGTTCACCGCGTGGCCCACTGCTCGCGCCCATTGCGCCAGGCTCTGATCCTCGTCGCGGTGCAACGGCCAGGTGCCCCCGCGCTCTTCGACCAGACGCGTGCGGTCGCCGAGCAACAGTCGCGCCTTGTGGTCGCTGACGGTGATGACCCGATAGCCGGCGGTTCGATTCACGTCGGCGACCATGTCGCGGGTGGCGAACGTCTCGTCGATGATCACCCGGCTGCGGACGTCGGTTCCGAGGCGAACGACGGCCTGGTGCTGCGGCGAGACACAGATCGCGAGCGACCGGGCCGGAGGCTGCTTCGAGCACTCCCTGACAAGATCCATGATCGTGGCCACCAGCTGTTGCCGTTGCTCGTCGGGCACGTCACCGTCGAGGCGCCGGTCGACGAGGTCGACGAGATGGATGAGCGTCGTCACGTCGTCGTCGAGGAGCACTCGGGCCCCTGAGGCGTTCGACATCCCGGTGTCCTGGAGGATCGTGATGCTGGGGTAGCAGTTCAGGCGCTGGAGTTCGGCGAGCAGGGCACGGTTCATGGAGTGGCTCCGTTCTTGGTCGTACTGATGGGAGTGAGGGCGTCAGCGGGGTGCGCGTCCGGTGCGTCGGGTTCGGTCTGGCTCGTCGCCGAGGTGGAGGTCTGTGCATCCAGCCAGCGCTGCACGCTGGGAAGCAGGGTGGCAAGACCGACCGCCCCTGCGATTCCGATCGAGATGCCGACCACCCGGAAGTCGCCGGCGAGGGCTGCGACCAGCGCGCCACCGCCGATCATCGCGATCGCCGACACGATCAGTGCCAGGCGCCCGGTGCGAGATCCGGACACCTTGCTGGCCGCGTTCGCGGCCTTCGTCGTCGTTCGGTCGAGCGCTCGTTCGGCCCACGCGAACTCGGTGGCGAGCACCGCCAGGCCGACGATGATCACCAGCAGTCCCGGCCCCGGAAGCGCGAGCATGGCCACCCCGGCGCCCAGAACGGCGACGCCCACGGCCAGCACGGCAAGACGCTTCGTCGTGCGGCCGAACCAGCGGAGCCACTCGGTCGGGGAGTGAAGGCCCCGTCGACTCGACGGGGATGAGTCACGGAGATCGGGCACGCGAAGCCTTTCGACACGATGTCGAAAGTCTCTCCCGCTCCGGATCGGAGTGATCGGCCGGGCGAGCACTGGCTCGCCGTGATGACGGTCGATCGCCGTTCGTCGTCGTTCCGACCCTGGCCGATGGTGCTGGCCGGTGTTGCTGGGCAGGTGTTCGACTGACGAGCGAGGGATACTCCCCTTCGCTCACGACCCTAACAGTGGACGTGCATTTCTGGCAACCGATTTCGCATTCCGGGATGCGTGCTGTGTGCCGGTCAGTCGTCGGTGTCGTCGAAGCGGCGGGGGTCGATGGCCAGCAAGCCGGCGTCGATCAC
>JANNQK010000189.1:0-37105 GCA_031400715.1 Actinomycetes bacterium
GCCGGCAGTGCCGCCCGCGACGGTCAGGCCCCGCGACACAGCGCCGAGGGTGCGCTGGGCATCACGCGCCACCGGATGGCCAATCCGCTCGAACGCTGGTTCAACGTGCCGGTACCGCTGCCGGCACCCGGTCTGCGGCGACGACTGATGGCCGACGCGCGCCGTGCCGACATCGTGGTCGCACACGGCCACGTGTACCCCATCACCGTCGCTGCGGCCAGGGCCGCTCGGGCTGCACGTCGACCGTTCGTCGTCGTGCAGCACAGTCCGTGGGTCGAGTACCCCTGGCCGGTGGAGATGGTCGAACGCGCCGCCGACCGGGCCGTCGGTCGCCGCGTCCTGGAGTTCGCCGACCTGGTCGTCTGCGTCTCGGCGTTCACCGAGGCCTTCGTGCGGCGGATCGCGCCCCGCAGCACGACGACGGTGATCACCAACGGCGTCGACACCGATCGGTTCGTGCTGCCCAGCTCGACGTCACCGTCTGGCCGCATCGAACCATCCCGTTCGCCGGTCGTCGACTCCTCCGATGCCTCGTCGCCGGTCGATCGGGCACTCGTGCGGTTCGTCGCCGTGCGCCGGCTGGTCCCGCGAACGGGCGTGGACGTGCTCGTCGAGGCGTGGCGCCGAGCCGACCTCGGATCGGATGCCGAGCTGATCATCGCCGGGGCCGGGCCGGCCCGCGGCGAACTCGAGCGCTCTGCGGCGGGTCTGTCCGGCATCCGCTTCGTCGGCAGGGTCGACGACGACGAGGTGGTGCGTTTGATGCAGACCGCCGATGCGACCGTGGTGCCCACGAGGTCGGGCGAGGGTTTCGGTCTGGTCGCTGCCGAGTCGCACGCATGTGGAACACCCGTGATCGCGACCGATCAAGGAGCCCTCGGCGACGTGATCCGTGACGGGGTGGACGGCGTACTCGTCCCTCCGAACGACCCTGACGCGCTGGCCGCGATGCTCACCCGTTTCGTTGCCGACGACGTACTGCGCACACGCCTCAGGGCAGGCGCACGCACCACCGACTGGTCATGGAACCGTGTCGGGGACCAGATCGACAGCGTGCTCCGGGGAGTGATCGGCGTTCACGGCACCGAGTGAGTCCCGGTCCGGAGCACGAAGGGGACGGCTCGAACACGAGCTCCCGTGGTCGCTGTCGGTCGGAAGTCGGCCGGGAGTGTCCGGCTGGCGTGATCAGTCGGCCTGCGACGCGACGCAGTCCGCGCAGCGACCGAGCAGGTCGAGGCGGTGCCGGTGCAGTTCGAACTGCTGGCCGGCGGCGGCGTCGTGCAATGCCTTGTCGAGGGACCGCTCGGACGCGGCGCTGAGGCTGACGTCGCGCACCACGCCACACGAGGTGCACACCGTGTGGTGGTGATGGTTGTTGGTGATCTCTTCACCCAACTCGTAGTGAGCGTGTTCGTCGCCCATGGAGATCTTCGCGACCAGTCCGGCATGCTCGAGTACGGACAGGTTCCGGTACACCGAGCTCTGCGCCAACCTCGGCTGACGCTGCAGGATCATGGGAATGGTCACGGGTCCGCTCGCCTCTTCGAGGGTGCGGAGGATGAGCTGACGCCCGGTCGTCAGCCGCTGGCCGTCCTTGCGAAGACGGTGGAGGGCGATATCATCAATGTCAGTCACTGGCGCGCACTATAGCCAATGGGTCCAAATCCCGAACACATCTTCTGTTTGTTCTTGCGGAGAGCGCCCGACTCGAGATCTCGAGCGGCATCGGCGCGGTCCATGCGGCGACGGGCGGTGAAATGGTGCATGATGGGTGAGCCATTGGGGGCATCTCGCCGACGCCGGCCTTCCGTCGGTGGCGTGCGCCGTCATCGCGCTGCAATTCAACCGGGCAGTACAACCGGGCAATTCAACCGGGCAGTCCAACCGGCAGTCCATCCAGCAAGAGATCACCAGAGGGGAATCAGCCGCCATGCAGATCCGCGTCACCGTCAACGGCACCGCCCACGACAGCGAAGTCGAACCGCGAACGTTGCTCGTCCACTACGTCCGCGAGGTGTTGGGCCTCACCGGCACCAACATCGGATGTGACACCTCCTCATGTGGTGCCTGCAGCCTCCATCTCGACGGTGAGGCAGTGAAGAGCTGCACCGTGCTTGCCGTTCAGGCAGACGGCTCCGACATCACCACGATCGAGGGCATGGCGGCCGCCGACGGAACGATGCATCCGATGCAACAGGCGTTCATGGAGAACCATGCGCTCCAGTGCGGGTACTGCACTCCGGGCATGGTGATGGCGGCGACGAGCCTGCTGAAGGAGAACCCGAACCCGTCGGAGGAAGAGGTTCGACTCGGGCTCGAGGGCAACCTCTGTCGCTGCACCGGCTACCACAACATCGTCCAGGCCGTCCTCGCCGCTGCCGGCGGTCGGTAACCGAAACCGGGAGGGGGTCCCGATGACGATGACATTCTGGAAGACCATTCACGCCGCGCGCTCGACACAGAGCACGAACTCTCAAGGAGCAATGAAGTGATCCCCGCAGCATTCGACTATGTCCGCGCCGACTCGGCCGAGCACGCGATCAGCCTCATCGGGCAACACGGCGAGGACGCAAAGTTCATCGCCGGTGGGCACAGCCTGTTGCCGATGATGAAGCTCCGCATGGCTCAACCGAGTGTGCTCGTCGACATCGGTCGGCTCGCCGACCTGTCGTACATCCGCGACGCCGGCGACCACATCGCGATCGGTGCGCTCACGCGGCACATGGACGTCGAGACGAGCTCCGTGCTCGCCGAGCACGTGCCGCTGTTGGCGCACGCAGCCGGGCATGTCGGCGACCCTCAAGTGCGCCACCGTGGAACGATCGGCGGCTCGATCGCGCACAGCGACTCGGCCAGCGACCTGCCCGCCACCACCCTCGCGCTCGGAGCCACCTACGTCGCCCAGGGGCCGAACGGCACGCGCGAGATCGCTGCCGCCGACTTCTACCAGGGCTTCTTCACCACCTCGCTCGAGCCCGACGAGATGTTGACCGAGATCCGCGTGCCGAAGATGAACGGCGCCGGCTGGAGCTTCAAGAAGTTCAACCGTCGGGCTCAGGATTGGGCGATCGTCGGTGTGGCGGCGTGGCGTCGCGGCAACGACAGCGGCGTGGGTCTGGTGAACATGGGTTCGACGCCCGTGTTGGCGACCAGCGTGTCGGGTGCACTCGCGTCGGGAGCGTCGGCAGCCGATGCCGCCGAGCTCGCCTCGGCCGAGGCCGACCCGCAGAAGGACCTCAACGCCTCGGTCGAGTACCGCGTGCACCTCGCCAAGGTGCTCGTGCGTCGAGCGCTCGAGGAGTCGAGCAAGTAACCCCGCCCGACGCCCGGGTCGGTTCACTGCGAGCAGATCACACCGAGGGGGTGTGCGACGGCCAGAGGCGCTCAGGCGCCTCCGGCCATCGTCGTCTTCCGGATCGCCAACTTCCGGATCGCCTGTGCACCGAGGGTCGGGCGCCCCTGGGTAGCGTCGATGGCCATGACGGCCGAGGTGTCACCGATACACCACGATGCCGCGAGCTCGCCGGCCGGGGCGCTGACCGAACTTCCGTCGCTGCTGTTCGTGGTCCCGCACGACCCGTGGTTCCGCATTCGGGCGGCCGCGATGGCAACGTGCGCCGCGGCCTACCTGTGGTGGTCGCGCACGCAGGGTCTGATCACCGACCGAATCTCCGGCATCGCCGCGGTCGGCGTGTTCCTGGTGTGTGCCTTCATCGGCACCCCGTGGCGTCGTTGGGCCCAGGTGGCCGTCGACGCCACCTGCTACGTGGGCATGTGGTTCGTGTACGAGAGCACCCGCGGTGCCGCCGACGGTCTCGGGATGCCACTGCAGATGGAGGTGTGGCGCGGCATCGACCGAGCGATGTTCTTCGGCCTGCAACCCACCGAATGGGCGCAGCGCCACTGGTACGAGCCTGGGGTCGTGCGGTGGTACGACCAGGCGCTGTCGCTCGTCTACTACTCCCACTTCGTCGTTCCCGTGATCGCCATCGCCGGAGTGTGGGCGGTCGGTCGGGTCGTGTGGGTGCGCTACATGCGACGGTTCGCGACCCTGGTCGTCGCGGGCTGCGTGATGTTCGTGGTGCTGCCGTCGGTGCCGCCGTGGATGGCGAGCGACGAACGCTTCGGCTTCGGGGTGAGCGAGCCGTTGGCGCGCCACGTGCGTCGTGGGGCGCTCGAACTGGGCTTCACCGGGTTCGCGCACGACTGGGGGGTCACGCTCGACTGGAGCAACGTCGTGGCAGCGATGCCGTCACTGCACGCTGCGTTCTCGTTGTTCGTCGTGGTGTTCTTCCTGCCGATGATCCGCCGGCGATGGCTGCAGGTGCTGGCCTTCGCCTATCCGCTCACGATGGCCGTCGCGCTGGTGTACTTCGCCGAGCACTGGGTGATCGACATCGTCGTCGGCTGGGGCGTCGTGGCAGGGTCGTTCGCCGTGTGGCATCGCCTCGAACGCAGATGGCGCGAGCGCGACGTCGCCGCGGTACTCGCTGCGCTGCCCGCAACCGGGTATGTCGTACCGAGCGCGGACGACCCGGGATCGACCTCAACCGGAGGGTCGATTCGCGCGGTCCGGTCGACCCCGGGTCGCAATCCCGCCATGGTCCTGCTCGATCGGAGCTTCCTCCGCGATCTCGCATCGGTCGACTCGACGAGTGATCCCGCCGATTCGCCCACCTTGGAGTCGCCCACCTTGGAGTCGCGCACGGTCGATCGGTACCGGCGGTTGCTAGCGCGGCACCTCGACGACGAGATCCGCCTCGCCGCCCGCCAGGATCATCTGGCCGAGTTCGCGCCGACCGCGCATCGCGGTCTGCTGGCAGCGGTGCGGCCGGTGCACGTGGCGTCGCAGTACCGGCGTCAAGCACACCGCCTCGCCCGCCTGGGTCGCTTCGCCGCCCTCGCAGACCGTCCCGAGGAGCTGATCACCCTCGTCGTCGCCCGGCGAACAGGGGCGGCCGAATTGGTGGTCGGCGACCGCTGACCGCAGCCTCATCAGCCCATCATCGATCCATCACATCTCGGCGTCACGGTGGGCTGATGGCATCCGACGTCGGCACCCGACTCTCACCCGCGACCGCCCGACTGGTGCGCCGCGTGGGCTTCGGGCTGCGCACCGACCAGCTCGACGAACTCGCCGCCCTCGACCCCCGAGGTGTGGTCGACTGGCTTCTCGGCTCTCCCGCGCCTCCCGATCCGTGGGGCGACACCTCCTACGCCGTCGGTGCCGACGGCTCGGGCGGCGATCGACGCCGCGCCTCTCTCTCGGCGATCTCTCGATGGACCGAGTCGATCGTGGCAGAGTCCGCACCGCTCACCGACTGGGTGGCCTGGTTCTGGCACGGCCACTTCGTGAGCGCCCTGCCCGAGGTGAAGAACCCTCAACTGATGGTCGATCAGCTCGGTGTGTTCCGTTCGTTCGGCCGCGGCTCGTTCGGCGCCCTGCTCCAGGCCGTCACGCCCGATCCGGCGATGCTGCTGTCTCTCGACGGCAACGAGTCCACACGTGAGGCACCCAACGAGAACTACAGCAGAGAGCTGCTCGAACTGTTCACGGTGGGTCACGGCTCGTACACCGAGGACGACATCGCCGGGGGCGCCACAGCGCTGTCTGGGTGGCGTGTCCAGCGCGCCACCGGTACTGCGGTGTTCGTGCCGCGCCGGCACGACGACACGGGTGTGCGATATCTCGGCATCGACGGTGTTCACGATGTGGCATCGGTGATTGCGGCGATCGAGGAGCATCCTGCACTCGCAACGAGCATCGCCGGACACTTCGCCCGGACGGTGGTGGGCCCGACCGTCGACATCGACACGATCGAGGCGGCGGCTTCCGCCTACCGCACCAGCGGCGGCTCGATCGACGCCCTCGTCCGGGCGTTGCTGAACTCGGTGGCCGACGGCGTCGATGGAGGCCACGTCGTGACTGCGCCGTATCCATGGATGATTGCAGCCCTCCGCTGCACGGGGGCCGCCATCGACGCGAAGACGATGTTCGCCCAGCTGCGCGCCGCCGGCCAGGTTCCATGGTTCGCACCGAACGTGAGCGGCTGGCCGAGCGGCGCCGCCTGGGACAACGCCGCCACCGTCGTCGCCAGGTTCACGCTGGCGCTGGCGATCGCCGAAGCCACACCATCCGACGCCGCCGTGCTCGCCGTCGCGGACCTGACCGGTCTGAACACCCTCTTGGGGCTCGCCGACGAGTGGAGCGACACGTCACGCCTCGCTCTGGAGCGGACCGACGATGCCCGGTACCGCCTCGCGCTGGCGCTCTGCGCTCCCGAGTTCATCAACGTCTGATCCCACGATCCGGAGCCGCCATGACCACCCTGCCACCACCCTCGATGACTTCTCCGAGCGATCCGCCTCTGCAGCGACCACCCGAACCTGCCTACCTCACCGCGCCGAGCCGGCTCCACGTCATATCCCGACGGTCGTTGATCCTCGGAGCGGGCGGCCTGGTGGTCAGTGCGGGTGGCGTCGCCGCATGGATGCGCGCCGGTGGATCCGATTCACGAGCGATGTCCCCCTCGGCGTCACCCTCGATGCCGGCAGGGGCCGTCGCCCCGTCGACCACCGACCCCGCCGCCGGGCCGGTCGCCACCAGCGGCGGATCGAACCCGGCGCCCGACCCGGCTGCGCCGATCGCGCCCAGCGTGCCGAACACTGCCCCGGCCCGGGATCGCGTGCTCGTGGTGGTGCAGATGAGCGGAGGCAACGACGCCCTGAACACGCTCGTGCCGATCCTCGGCGGCTACCACGACGCCCGGCCCACGATCGGGCTGGCCGACGACACGCTGATCGCGCTGCCCGGCGACCCGACCTACGGTCTGCACCCGGCTCTCGGAGCACTCACACCACACCTCCATGCGGGCCGACTCGGCATCGTGGCCGGCATCGGATTCCCCGAGCCCGATCGGAGCCACTTTGCCGCCCTCGACATGTGGTGGTCGGCAGCACCGGGCCAGACGTTCCGTTCGGGCTGGTTGGGGCGTTGGCTCGACCTCGGCACACCGAGCTCGATCGAGCCCGACACGCTTCGGGTGATCGGGCTCGGCGGCGCGGTGCCAGCACTGAAGGCTGAACGGACCAACGCCGTCGGGGTGAACGAACTCGACCGTTTCGCCCTGCCCCGAACCGACATGGCGATGCTCGACGCCTGGTCGGCGCTCAGCCCATCGCATGCCGAAGCACGGACGGCAACCGATGCGTTCGTCGCGATCGCCTCCGGCGCGACGACCGCCGCCGGAGGCCAGGACCCATCGGCCGGCATGGGCGAGAGCGTGATCGATCGTCTCGTGGCCGCCGCCGAACTGATCGTCACCCAGCCAGCGGTACAGATCGTGCACGTCACGATGGGCAGCTTCGACACTCACGCCGGTCAGATCGAGACCCAGGCGCGATTGCTGGGCGAGTTGGCCGCAGGCGTCGCTGCGTTCCAACAACGGCTCGTGGATGCGGGCCAGTCACACCGAGTGCTGCTCGTGACCACCAGCGAGTTCGGACGACGCGTGGCCGAGAACGGCAGTTCCGGCACCGACCACGGCAAGGCCGGTGTGCAGTTCGTGCTCGGCGACGCCGTTCATACCGGTGCTGTCCCCGGTCGTGTCTCGGGTGGCGTCCCCGGTGCCGCATCGGTGTTCGGCACGATCGATCCGATCGATCTGGTGGACGGCGATCTGCGGCCGGTGGTCGATCCACGGTCGCTGTATGCCACCGCGCTCGACTGGCTGGGGGTCGACCCGAGCGGCGCGGCTGCCGACATCGTCCTCGGGTCGCGCTACGAACGCCTCCCGTTCCTTCCGGCCTGACCGGTAGGCGGCGATCCGATGGGATGGATGCGCCCGCTCGCCACCGTCACTGCAGACCGGCGTAGGAACCGCCATCGACGTGCAGTTGCAGACCGGTGACGAACTTGGCCTGCTCGCCACACAGGAAGGTGACGATCGAACCGAAGTCGCCCGGATCACCGAGCGCGCCGAGACCCGATGCATCGCCGTACAACTGCGTGACCCGGTCGGTCGCGTGCAGACCGGGCTGTACCGAGTTGACCGTCACACCATCGGCCGCGACTTCGCGGGCGACGGTCTTCAGGAAGCCGGTCACACCGGCGCGCGCCGTGTTCGACAGGATGAGCGTGGGGATCGGCTGGCGCACCGACACCGAGGTGATCGCGACGAAGCGCCCCCACCGCTGATCGCGCATGGCGGGAATCGCCGCCTTGGCCATCCCGACCACGCTCATCAGCGAGAGGTCGAGCGCCACGTCGTACAGCTCGACCGGAGTCGATTCGAACGTGCCGGGCGGCGGCCCACCTGCGTTCGCGACCACGATGTCGACGCCGCCGAGCGCTTCACCGGCGGCAGCGACAAAGGCGGCGCCGCCCGTCGCATCGGCGACATCCTGCACGAGCGCCACGCAACCGTGTCCGATCCGGGCGGCGGCATCGTCGATGCGGGCCCGATCGCGCCCGCAGATCGCGACGTGAGCGCCTTCGGCCGCGAGCGCCCGAGCTGCGGCGAATCCGAGACCGGCCGACGCTGCAGCGACGGCCGCCCGACGGCCTGTGAGTCCGAGATCCATGGATCAGACCGTAGCTGTCGATCGGCTGACGGGGCCGACTAACGTCACCGTGAACGCCGCACACAGCTGGTTGGTGATACCTCACATGGCGATCGAGAACGATGAATCCGGTATTCGCGAGTTCCATCTGGACGCCATCGCCGATGCCGATCCGTACCCGTACTGGTACGAAGACGCCGACGAACCCGACAGCAATCCCACCCTGGTGCGTACCGAGACCTGCGACCTGTGCGTCGTCGGCGGCGGCTACACCGGGCTGTGGACCGCGCTGATCGCGAAAGAGCGCGACCCCAGCCGAGACGTCGTGCTGATCGACGCACACGAGATCGGGTCGGCGGCCAGCGGACGCAACGGCGGCTTCATGGAGTCGAGCCTCACCCACGGCGTCGGCAACGGTCAGGAACGCTTCCCCGACGAACTCGCGCTGTTGGAAGAGCTGGGGCTGAAGAACCTCAACGACATCGAGTCGGCGATCAAGCGGTACGACATCGATTGCGACTACGAACGCACCGGCGTGATCGACGTGGCGACCCAGTTCCACTCCGCCTCGTATCTGCCGGAGCTGCGCGACGACTACACCCAGCTGCGTTCGCTCGGCCAGAAGGTCGAGTTGCTCGACGCCGAAGGGATGCGGCGACAGGTGAACTCACCGACGTACACCGGTGGCCTGTGGCGAAAGGACCGCGCCGCAATCGTCGATCCCGCGCGTTTGGTGTGGGGTCTCAAGTCGGCATGCATGTCGCTCGGCGTGCGCATCTACGAAGACACCAAGGCGACGTCGATCGAGAAGGACGGCGTCGGCGTGCTGATCAACACGCCGCTCGGCCGGGTGCGAGCGGGCAAGGTGGCACTGGCGACGAACGCGTTCAAGCCACTGCTCAACCGGATCAGCCACTACGTCGCACCCGTGTACGACTACTGCATGGTCACCGAACCGCTCACCAACGCCCAGTTGGCCGAGATCGGCTGGACCAACCGACAAGGTCTGAGCGACATCGCCAACCAGTTCCACTACTACCGGCTCACCGAGGACAACCGGATCCTGTGGGGTGGGTACGACGCCATCTACTTCTGGCGCGGCAAGGTGAACACCGAGTTGGAGAGCCGCCCCGAGACCTGGGCCAAGCTGAGCAAGCACTTCTTCGATACCTTTCCCCAGCTCGAAGGGCTGAAGTTCACCCACATGTGGGGCGGCGCGATCGATACGTGCAGCCGGTTCTGCGTGTTCTGGGGCCAGGCCTGGCAGGGTCGCGTCGCCTACGCGCTCGGCTACACCGGCCTCGGCGTGGCCTCCGCACGATTCGGTGGCGAGGTGATGCTCGACCTCCTCGACGGCAAGCGGTCGAAGGCCACACAGACCAAGTTCGTCCAGGAGAAGCCGTTGCCGTTCCCACCCGAACCGTTCCGATTCATCGGCATCCAGGCAACCCGGTGGTCGCTCGACCGCGAGGACAAGACGGGCAAACGCAACCTGTGGTTGCAGGGGCTCGATCGTTTCGGCCTTGGATTCGACTCGTGATCACGGCCGGTCTGCTCGCGTCCAAACGGGTCACCGATCCTGCTGCGTTCATCGATCACCTGCATCCCGGCGCACATGTGATCGTGCCGATCGCCAATGGCGAGCCGGTGCTGCTGCTCGACGCACTCGAAGCGAACGCACACCGACTCGTCGACACGACGGTGAACCAGATGCACGCCCTGCGCGACCGCCCGATGATGCATGGCACGTTCGGCGACCGGCTTCGTCACGTGTCGTACTTCCTGTCGCACATCACCCGCCCGTGCTTCCACCAAGGCCACGTCGATCTCGTCCCGAACCACTTCTCCGAGGTCTACGACCTCATGCAGCGTCGGGCGACCCACCCGTACGTCATCGCCGCGGCGTCACCTCCCGACCGGCACGGCAACTTCTCGTTGGGGGTGAGCGCCGACTACGCCGCCAGCTTCATCGGACGGGCTCCGTTCTTCATCGAGGTGAACGCCCGCATGCCCCGTACGTCGGGCCGGAACCAGATCCACGTGTCGCAGATCGACGGATATGTCGAAGCCGACTACCCGTTGCTGGAGGTGCCGCCCGCCCAACCATCCGACATCGATCGGCGGATCGGCGGTTTCGTCGCGGAACGCGTGCGGAGAGGCAGCACCATCCAGGCCGGCATCGGGGCCATCCCGAATGCCGTGCTGGCCAATCTCATGGGACACGTCGACCTCGGCGTGCACACCGAGCTCATCTCCGACGGACTGATCGATCTCATCGAGGCAGGCGTCGTGAACGGGGTGAAGAAGGCCAACAACCGACTGAAGGTGATCGGCACCTTCGCGCTCGGCACCCAACGTCTGTACGACTTCATCCACGACAACCCGACCATCGAGATGTGGTCGGCCCGGTATGTGAACGATCCCAGGGTCATCTCGCGCGACATCGACTTCGTGTCGATCAATGCCAGCCTGGCCGTCGACTTCCTCGGGCAGTGTGCGAGCGAGACGATCAACGGCAACTACTACTCGTCGTCGGGTGGCCAGAGCGACTTCGCCCGCGGCGCGGCCTACAGCCCCGGGGGGCAGAGCTTCATCGTCCTCCAGAGCACGGCCAGGGACGGCGCGCTGAGCCGCATCGTGCCCCGGCTCGCTGCGGGCGATGTCGTGACGACGGTGAAGAACACCGTCGACATGGTGGTCACCGAGTACGGGGTGGCCGAGTTGCGTGGCCGCACGATCCGCGAGCGCACGAAGGCGTTGATCGCCGTGGCCCATCCAAGGTTCCGCGACGAGCTGACGGCCACGGCGAAGGAGTTGCGCTACCTCTGATCGTCTGGGACGTCGGCGTCACCCGAAGAATCGCTCGACGGCCTGCGGGTCGTGCGAATCCAGGCAGACGAGCACCAGCCGATTCACACCCAGATCGGCCCATCGACGCCGTTCGGGATGCTCCGGATCGGCGAGCGACGGATCCCACTCGGCCCACACCGAGACGATCATCGGCTCGTCGAACCGTTCGCTGGCGGCGCGAGCCTCGACCGCGGCGCGCACGATCGCCGGCAACTCGTCGTGACTCCGCCGCACGTTCAGTCCGTCGGTGCGCACCGCAGCGATGCGCGCCAGGGATTCGCTGTTCACGCCCAGGAACACCTTCGGTCGGGGTCGAGGACGATGGAAGTTCGCGAACTCGTCGGGTCGGGCGTCGCTCCACATCTCGTCGAGCACATCGATCGTCTCGACGAGCCGGTGATGACGCGTCGCGATCGTTGGAGCCAAGGGCAGTCCGAGCGCCCGATGCTCGGCGGACCACGGCGTGTTCGGGGCTGCGCCGGCACCGAGTCCGAGAAGGAGGCGCCCGCCGCTGATCGTCTGCACGCTCGCCGCCGCGGCGGCCATCACCCCCGGGTTCCGGTTGGCGATGTTCACGACCAGTGTGCCGAGCCCGATCGTGGTGGTGGCCGCAGCCATCGCCCCCAGCAGCGAGAAGCACTCGAGCATGTCGGAACCACCGCGCAACAGGTTGCCGGCGAAGTGGTCGAACACGAAAGCCGTCTGGAAACCGGCGGCCTCGGCGACGAGCACACCATCTCGGATTCGCTCCCACGGTTCGACGGCCGGGTTGAGTTGGATGTCGACGATCATCGGGCGCTCCGGGCGTCGAGCAGCACCGCGATCGAACGAGGCGGCACCTGGACCGTCGCACCGATCAACTCGCCGGCCCCCTCCCCAGCCGATTCGCCGACTCCCTGAGGCACGGGCTCGGTGGTCATCAGCGCCAGCCGCCATGTTCCCGGCGCCTGCACCGTGAACTCCAACGGTTCCCACCAGGAGTTGGCCATCACGTACACCGCGCCGCTGTGCCAGGCCAACGATCGCGACTCGAACTGGATGTCGGGGCCACCCTGCGTGCCGTAGCACCGCACGTCGTGATGATCGAGGTGCCCGCGCAGCACGAGCAGCCGACGCACGAACTCGTGCAGACCGCGGTGCTCGTCGAGCCTCGACCAGTCGACCCAGCTGATCGGGCCATCGACGTTGTACGGGTTGTCGTGCCCGCCCTGCGTGCGTGCGAACTCGTCACCCATCACGAACATCGCCGCGCCGGCCGACAGCAGGAGATGGACGAAGTGGTTCCGCCGTTGCTGTGGACGCAGTTCGGGCCCGCAATCCCACGATCGATGCCGATCGCTGGTCACGATCGACAGATCGTGCAGCGTGAGGCCGTCGTGCGCGGTCACGAAGTTGACGCTGCGCCACGCCTCTCCATCGAAGATCTGGGGACTGCCCGCCACTCGCTGCATCATCGCCGGCACCAGGCCTGGCTCACCGCGCACGAAGCTTCGAACGTCGTCGCGGAACCGGTCGTTCCACTGCGCCCACCGCTGATCGGGGAAGCCTCGCCCCACCTGGTAGGAGGCGAGATCCCACGGCTCGGCGACCAGCGCCACGCTGCGCTCGGTCGCCCAGTCACCGATGCGCCGCACCAAGCCACCGCCGTCACGGGTGAGCAGCGACGCGAGATCGAATCGGAACCCGTCGATGCCCAGATCGGCGTAGCGGCCGAGCGCCTCGATCACGAGGGTGCGAACCCATGGATCCGACGGGTCGATGTCGTTGCCACACCCGCTGTCGTCGTAGCGTCGACCATCGTCGTGCCACCGGTACACGTTCCGGTCGAGACCCCGGAACGTCCAGTCGGGCCGCGTGGGATCACCTTCGCCCGTGTGGTTGAACACGACATCGAGCCAGACCGCGATGCCGTGATCGTGGGCGGCCGACACGAGGTCGGCCAGCTCGATCGCAGCGTCCGAGGACGCGGCATACGGCTGGTGCACCGCGCCCCACACGATCGGCATGTACCCCCAGTAGTTGTCGCTCGCATCGAACGGATGCACCGGCATCAACTCGATGACGTCGACGCCGAGCTCGCGCAGGTACGGAAGACGATCGATCACACCTGCGAACGTGTGCGCGAACCCGCGAGGGTGCATCTCGTAGATCACCGGGGTCGGCGTGGCGCGACCCAACGGTCGCCGCTTCGGCCACGGCGATCCGCGCACGACGCCCACCGGCCGACCATCGACGAAGGTGACCGCCTCGGCCGATGGATCCACGACCGGCTCGCCTCCGTCGACGACGAGCCAGTACTGGTCGCCCGCTGCCGCTGTGGTCGTGACCTCCCACCAACCGGCCCCATCGTCGACGCCATCGTCGATGCCTCGGGCGGCGCTCGTCGGGATCGTCTCTGCCCGCTGCAGTCGCAGGCGGCGCTCGGGGTGGTGCAGAGCCGAACGCACCACCAGTTCGATCTCACCGGCCGACGGGGCGCGGACGAGCACCTCGAGCGGCAGGGCCGAGGCAGTGGCGACGTCCGCCGATGGTCGGGCGGGCTCCGCCACGTTGGCACTGATGTGATCCACGGTCCTTCAGCATGGCAGCCCCTGACGGCGGCTCACATGACCCAGCTCCGGGCCTCTTCCTTCGGGCGTGACGCCCTAGCCTGTGAGCCGATGCTCTCGTCCTCCAGCACCCCGGCCGACGTCGCGAACGCGCTCACCTCTCACGGGTACCTCCCCGACGATGGTCTGGCGACGGCCATCTTCCTCGCCCTGTCGCTGCGTCGACCGCTCCTGCTCGAGGGCGAAGCAGGCGTGGGCAAGACCGAGGTGGCGAAGGTGCTCAGCAGGTGGTCAGGTGGCGCGCTCATCCGACTGCAGTGCTACGAGGGCATCGACGCCTCCCAAGCCGTGTACGACTGGGACTACTCCCGCCAACTGTTGCATCTTCGTGCGGCTGAGGCGACGGGCGAGGCGCGCGGTCTGGGCACCTCGATCCTCGAAGACCAGCTGTACAACGAGCGGTTTCTTCTGAAGCGGGCCCTGCTGCAGGCGATCGACCATGGAAGCCTCATTCCACCCGTCCTGCTGATCGACGAAGTCGACCGGGCCGACGACGAGTTCGAGGCGTATCTGCTCGAGGTGCTGTCCGACTACCAGATCACGATCCCCGAACTGGGTGTGTTCACCACCAACATGCCACCGGTGGTCATCCTCACGTCGAATCGCACGAGGGACGTCCACGACGCCCTGAAGCGGCGGTGCCTGTATCACTGGGTCGAACACCCGACCTTCGAACGCGAGGTGCAGATCGTTCGCATGCGGGTGCCGCACGTGCTGGCACCGCTCGCCCGCCAGGTCGCCGGCGCGGTCGAGTCGATGCGCACGAAGAACCTCTACAAGCCGCCGGGGGTGGCCGAGACGATCGACTGGGCGACGGCGCTGGCATCGCTCGGCGTGAGCGAGCTCGACGAACACATGGTCGAGGTCACCCTCGGAGCCGTCCTGAAGTACCGCGAGGACCAGGAGAAGGTTCGCCACAACGGCGGCATCGCCGACATCGTGAAGCAGGCCTTCGACCGCGGTGCGTTCCACGGTTGAGCAGCTGGTCCCCCCACGCTGTCCATCTCGACCGGCCATGACCGACACCTCGATCACCGACCCGCCGGAACCGGATTCCACGCGGGTCGTGAGTGACGGCGAGCAACTCGCCATCGGATACGCCCGTGTGCTGCGCGGTCTCGGCCTGGCGGTGCCGATCGGCAGCGTGATCGATTTCGTCGAGGCCGTGGGCCTGCTGGGCATCGACACTCGCGACTCGGTGTACTGGGCCGCGCGCAGCACGCTCGTTCGCAAACCCGAGGACCTGGGTGTGTTCGACCGGGCCTTCGCGGTGTTCTGGGAACGGCGGACCGCGGACGGCGACGTCGACGAGGCCGACGAGCCGTTGAAGATCACCATCGCGATCGACGACGACGACGGCAACGACGGTGGGGACAACGACAGCAGCGAGACGAACGACGAGCCGATACTTCAACTCCGATTCTCCACCACCGAGGTGCTGCGCCAGAAGGACTTCGCGTCGTACTCCGACGACGAGCTCGAGCTGGCCCAGGCGCTGATGAGCGACCTCCGTTTCGCCGGGCCACCACGTCGCTCGTTTCGTACCCAGTCGTCTCGCCGAGGTACCAACCCGGACATTCGTGCCACCGTGCGCGCCTCGCTGCGCGCCGGCGGCGAACCGATCGAGCGGATGTGGCGCGAACCGGGCGAGCGGATGCGCCGCCTCGTGCTGCTCCTCGATGTGAGCGGTTCGATGGAGCCGTATGCGCGAGGGATGCTCCGTTTCGTGCACGCTGCCGTCGCCGGCCGCCAGCGGGTCGAGGCGTTCGCACTCGGCACGCGGCTCACCCGCGTCACCCGCGAGCTGTCGAGTCGCGACCCCGACAAGGCCCTGCAGGCCGCGGCGGCACGCGTCCTCGATTGGAACGGCGGGACACGCCTCGGTGAGTGCCTGATGCGCTTCAACGACGAATGGGGTGTGCGGGGCATGGCCCGCAACTCCATCGTTGTCATCCTGTCCGACGGCTGGGATCGCGGCGATCCGATGCTCCTCGGCGAGCAGATGCTTCGTCTCCACCGGGTGGCCTTTCGCACGATCTGGGTCAATCCTCTGAAGGTGACGCCCGGCTACGCACCGCTCGCCCGCGGGATGGCGGCAGCGCTCCCGTATGTCGATGCCTTCGTCGAAGGGCATTCGATCGCGGCCATGGAAGAATTGGCGGCGACCATCTCCGCCCATACGATCGACGCCGGCACACGAAGCGTGTACCGGGCCGGAGCCACGAGCGCCATCCCCTCCCCGTCAGGAGCACCAAGTCATGCGTGAACTGCTCGACGACATCGATCGCTGGCGTGCAGACGGCAAGCGCGTCGCCGTCGCCCGGGTGGTCGACATCCTCGGTTCAGGACCGCGCGAGCCGGGCG
Source organism: Actinomycetes bacterium (assembly GCA_031400715.1). GTDB lineage: Bacteria > Actinomycetota > Acidimicrobiia > Acidimicrobiales > Ilumatobacteraceae > VFMC01. The sequence continues at coordinate 16,386 of JANNQK010000189.1, forward strand.
CGGCGATGGCCGTGAACGACGCAGGCGAGGTCGCCGGCAGCGTGAGCGGCGGATGTGTGGAAGGCGCGGTCGTCAGCGAAGCCCTCGGTGTGCTCCATGGCGAGCGCGGACCCGGCATCGTCACGTTCGGCTACAGCGACGACGAGGCCTTCGCTGTCGGTCTCACCTGCGGCGGAACGATCCGCTTGTTCATCGAAGCACTCGATTGGTGAAGCACTCGATTGGTGAAGGGGGTGCAGGTTCGTGACCGCCGATGACCATGACCACGACCAAGACGGTGACGGTGACGGTGACGATGACGATGACCATGACGATGGAGGTGCTGGCGGCGGCGGTGGTGGACGGCCACCCGTGACGCAAAGCCTGTACGAGGTGCTCCGCGAGCGGCTGCGCAGCCAGTCGCCGACAGCGCTCGCGACCGTGATCGACGGCCCGGATCCAGGGCGCAAGCTGTTGGTGACGCCCGACGGTGTGCTCGGTGGCCTGGGTGACCCCGACCTCGACCGGATCGTTGCCCGGGACACGCTGGCCGAGCTCGAGGCCGGCCGCTCTGGCCTGCGGCACTACGGCCCGGAGGGCCAGACGACACCCGAGGACCTCGTCGACACGCCGACGCTGTCGGTGTTCGTCGAGAGCTGGTCTCCCCCGCCGCAGATGTGGATCTTCGGCGCCGTCGACTTCACCGCCGCTCTCTCGCGTGTCGCCAAGGTGCTCGGATACCGGGTGATCGTCTGCGATGCCCGCGAGGTGTTCGCCACACGTCGTCGCTTTCCCGCTGCCGACGAGGTGGTGGTGTCGTGGCCGAAGGGTGTGTTCGACCAGCGCGGTGCCCAACTCGGCCAACGCGACGCCGTCTGCATCCTCACCCACGATCCGAAGTTCGACGTGCCGGCGGTCGTGGGCGCGCTGGCGACCCGGGTGGGTTATGTCGGCGTGATGGGAAGCCGCAAGACCCACGACAAGCGACTGGAACGGCTCCGTGACGCCGGCGTGAGCGACGACGATCTGGCCCGATTGATGTCACCGATCGGTCTCGATCTCGGCGCTCGCACGCCTGAGGAGACCGCGATCTCGATCTGTGCCGAGATCATCGCCCGCCGGACCGGCCGGGCTGCGCCATCGTTGCGAGACGCCAGCGGACCGATCCACACGTGAGGCCGACAAGCGGATCCACGATCGGATCCGACCGGCCCGTCAGATGCTCGGGTCGCCGAACCTGAGGGTGCGCTTCGCCTTGACCACGTCGACCTCGACCGGACGGCCGGGCCGCACGGAGTGGACGACTGCCCGATCGACACCGAGGTACATCATCACGTGCCCCGGGTACTGCACCAGATCGCCCGCCATCGCCGTCTCGAGGTCACGGGGTTCGGAGGCGCGGATCTGGGCTGTGCTCTGCCGGGTGATCTCGAAGCCGGCTTGTCCCCATGCGTACGTGGTGAGCCCCGAGCAGTCGAATCCGATCCCGGGCTTGCTGGTGTTGCGGCGATATGGAACGCCTATTTGGCTGAGCGCAGCGACGAGGGCCGTTTGGTGCTCGAAGTCCGCTTCCGCCCACGCCTGGCGCATGGCTGCGGGATCGAGGGCGAGCCGAGCAGCGATTGCGCCAGCCAGACCGTCGAGGCTGCGCTCGAACGATTCGAGGGCCGCAGCGTCGCCGGTCTCCTGGTACCGCTGAGCGAGGACGAGGGCACCAGCGGCATCGTCGGCGACCACGTCGGCCTGACGAGCTTGCCCCATCGCCCGAGCTGGCGCTGCCTGCGCGCCCAGTGGGCCGGCGATCGGCAGCGCGAGGGTGGAGACTGCGGTGGCGGCGAGCGCAGCAGCGAGCACGGCTCGACGTGCGGAACGGTTGAAGGACATGTTGACTGACGACTCCTTGGTCTCGCGTTCTGCGTGCACCGGGGCGCCAGGAGAACGTGGATCTTGTCGTGAGCGGTGGGGGGAGGACCGTTGGTCCGGCCGACACGATCACGCAGGAGCGCCGTACGAGAGCGCAACCGCTGTCTTGTTCGCCCTCGGATGTGCCGACGTGCCCTTGCGGGGTGTGACGAGCCATCTCCGGGTTGTAACGAGCGCAACCTTAGCGTCACACAATCGCAATGTTCAACCGGGTCGTCATCTTTTCGTCATGTGACCGACGCCTCACCGTCATACAGCGGCCTCGTTCGGGGCCGACAGCGGGCTCTCCAGGCCAGGGTGGCGAGGTCGCGCTGACCCGTGCGCTGTCTGCGACTCGCCCTAGCGTGCGAGCGTGTCCAACGTCGCTGTGATCCTTGCTGCCGGAGCTGGTTCTCGCTTTCACGGTGGGCACCACAAGCTCACGACCGAGGTGACGACGGAGCTGGGGGCGCGCCCGCTCGTCGAACACGCGATCGAGCACGCGATTGCGAGCGGCATCGGCCCGGTCGTGGTCGTCACGGGTGCGGCCGAGCTCGATCTACCGGCCGGGCTGGCGACGCTCGTCACGGTCGTGGCGAACCCGGCGTGGGCCGACGGCCAATCGGGCTCCATTGCCGTCGGAGTCGACGCGGCCCGTCGACTCGGCGCAGACCATGTCCTGATCGGCCTCGGCGACCAACCAGGGGTGACCCCGGAGGCGTGGCAGACGATCGCCGCGGCGCCGGCCGAGTGGCCGATCGTCGTCGCCTCCTATGATGGGCGCCGCGGGCCCCATCCGGTACGGCTGCATCGGTCCGTGTGGCCGTTGCTCACGATCTCGGGAGATGATGGTGCCCGCACCCTGATGCGCCAGCATCCGGAGTTGGTGTACGAGACGCCGTGCGCCGGCACCGCAGCAGATATCGACACCTTGGAGGATGTGCAGCGATGGAAAAGCTCCTGAACGAGTTCGTGATCCACCGTCCCATCGACGATGCATGGAAGGTGCTCACCGATCTCGAACGCATCGCACCATGCATGCCCGGAGCGCACCTCCAGGAGATCGAGGGCGACACCTACCGCGGCGTGGTGAAGGTGAAGCTCGGGGCGATCTCCACCGAGTTCAAGGGCGAAGCACACTTCGTCGAGCGTGATGACGACAACCACAAGGCCGTCCTGCACGGCTCAGGTCGCGACACCACCGGCAAGGGCAACGCCGATGCGATGATCACTGCGACCCTTCGATCGGTCGACGACGTCCACACGACCTGCGTCGTCGAGACCGACCTCCGAGTCACCGGCAAGGTCGCCCAGTTCGGCCGCGGGATCATGGGCGACGTCAGCAAGAAGCTGATGGCACAGTTCGCCCACAACCTCAACACGATGCTCGACGCCAGCGGTGAGGCGCCGGCGACTGCACCGACCACCGATTCCGCCGACTCTTCCGACTCTTCCGACATGGCAGCACCCGACGCATCGCCGTCGTCGGACGCCGGCACGCCGGCGACGGCAGCGACGGCGACCGCTCAGGCGACCGGCACCGGGCCGTCCGTTCGCAAGATCGAGGGCCCGGCCAACGAGCCGATCGAGCTCTCCGGCCTCGCAGGCACCGCGGTGCTGAAGCGGCTCCTGCCGGCGCTCGGCGGATTCGTCCTGCTCATGCTGGTGCTTCGCCGGTTCCGCAAGTAGCCCGATCCGCGCGGCCGAGACGTCATCCGCATCGTGATCGCGACCTGTGCGCCGACCGCCGACTCACCGGTCGCGGGCTGCCCGTGAACGATCGTGGCGCGGACGCGCACCGCATCGTCGCCGATGCCACACCCTCGCCTGCCGACCGCGCCCGGGTGCAGCACCTGTTGGGACGCGAGCCACAGGGTGCCTATCGGATCGTGGTCCGCCGTGCCGACGGCGACCCCGTGGTGCTCTTGAACATGCCGGTGCTCGACGACGGAACGCCGATGCCCACCCGCTACTGGCTCGTCGGCGACCGGGAGACACGGGAGATCAGCCGGCTCGAGTCGTCGGGCGGCGTGCGCCGCGCCGAGGGCCAGATCCCGCCGGAACAGATCGCCGACGCCCACCGCCGCTACGCCATCGAGCGCGATGCCGTGATCCCTACCGACCACGCCGGGCCACGGCCGTCGGGTGGCGTGGCGGGTACCCGCATCGGCGTGAAGTGTCTGCACGCTCACTACGCCTGGCATCTCGCCGGAGGCGACGACCCCGTCGGCAGGTGGGTTGCGGCCGAACTCCACCGTGCTGCCAGCACACGTGACGCCATCTCGGCCGGCACCTCGACCGGCATCTCGGCCGGCACCTCGACCGGCACCGCCCGTCCCGTCGACACGGTTGCAGGGACATCTCGCTCCCACTCCGGCGGTGCGGCGTGAACGCCCATGTGCTGGTGGGCGACACCGAGATCGTCGTCACCGTCGACGGACGAGAGGTCTCGCTGCCCATCGGTGTACGTTCGCTCTCGTTCGGCCTGGCCGCCGATCCGCCTCGACCGGAGGAGCTCATCAACGCCATCGGGTGGGTGGCCGATCACCTCGACGACATCGTCCGCGACCATCCCGACGTCATCGGCGGTGACATCTCGATCACCGGCGCCGAGGTCACGGCGATGGTCGCGGTGGAACAAGGCGCAGCTGCGGTGCTGCCGTTCACCTTCAGCCGAACCGCAGCCGAGGAGGTCTTCCGCACGTTGGTGACCGAGTGCCGCGCCGAACGGATGCTCAATCCGGGGCTCGACCGTGCGCTGGTGGACAGCGTGGTCGCCGGTTCATGTGCCGTCGTTGCGGTCATGCGCCGATTGCAGATCGAGTCGGTCGCGGTGCAGCCATGACCGGCTCGGGGGCGTTCGGCCACCCGTCGATGCCCTCCGTCGCGGGCCTGCGGCTGTACGGCAAGCGGGTGATGATGCGCCCGCTTGCCCCGGCGGACTTCCCGCAGTGGTCGGAGGTGCGTCTCCGCAACGAGGACTGGCTCCTTCCGTGGGAGCCGCTGCGCTCCACCCGAGTCGCCGACCCGACCCGCTCCCGCGATGCGTTCAGCTCGCGTTGCGCAGCCCGCGAACGCGAGCGGCAAGCAGGCACCGCATACGGATTCGCCCTGTTCGTCGACAACGCCTTCGCCGGCGAGGTCAACCTCAACAACATCGTGCGCGGCGCGCTCCAATGTGGCACCGTCGGCTACTGGATCGACCGCGACCGCGCCGGCCACGGCTACATCGCCGAAGGTGTGGCGGTGATCGCCCGGTTCGCGTTCGAGGAGCTCCATCTCCATCGGCTCGAGATCTGCATCGTGCCGCGCAATTCCAACAGTCGACGGGTCATGGAGAAGCTCGCGATCCGTGAAGAAGGGGTCGCCCTTCGTTATCTCGAGATCAATGGCACGTGGGAAGACCACATGCGCTTCGGGATCACCGCTGAGGAATGGGTTCGGCGGCGCGCTGAACTCTCGGACGCATGGATCGCGTGAGGATCGCCGCGGTCTGAGCGAAGCCGACGAAACCGACGGCTGATGACGGCTACTCGCCGGCGAGTCGGAACGCCTCGGCCCTGGCCCGACGCACCGCTGTGCGTCGCTTCCACATCTTCATCTTCCAGTGCTTCGGGACACCACTGCGGCCGGCCTGCGCCTTGGCCTTCTCAGCGTCGTGATGGTGTTCGGGCACCCAGGCTCGACCTGGCTCGTGAACGTCTTCGGGTTCGTACCCGGCGCTCACCTGGGTCGCCACGGCGTGCAACTCGCTGTTGATGCGATGCCGCTCGTTGTGGGCGTGTGCCCGCAGATCCATCTTCGGTGGCGGTGCCACGTCTTGGCTGCGATGGCGTTGGCTCATCTGTACCTCCGTTGTGTCTCGGAACGTACGGGTGAAAGAGCTTCCCGTGATTCGACAGTACGCCTCATCGCCTCGCCAGGGAAGTGACCTTTGGTAACAATCGTGTGCGCTTCGCGGTCACCCAGCGTGGCCGACGAGCCGACTCCGTGGCAACGACACGAGGCAGATCGTGCTCCCGATCGACGCGTCGATCGGCACCCGTCGTGTCCGTTCGGTGTGGCTACTTCGACGAGATCTTCTGCTGGAGCAGGGCCAGCCGCTCGGCGAACCACGGTTGACGGGTGCTCCACACCTGCGGGTCGAGCTCGCGCTTCACCGCAGCTGGATGTGTGTCGATGTCGGCCATCGCCTGAATCGTCCTCTTGACCTCGATCACCAGTGCTCGTGGCGCGAGCGCAGCGCGTGCGGCCATTGCCCCGGCGACGGTCAACAGCTGATCGTCGTCGACACACCGGTGCACGAGACCGACTCGCTCGGCTTCTGCCCCGTCCATGACCTCACCGAAGACCACGCCGGCGAACGTGGCTTGGGGGCCGACGATGCGCCGCAACATCCACGTGTGCCCACCGCCGGGGTGGATCCCGATCTGCAGGAAGCGCGTGTCGAACTTCGCCCGACGGGCGGCCACACGAAGGTCGCATCCGAGCGCCAGATTCATCCCGGCACCGACAGCGGCACCGTTCACTGCCGCGATCGTGGGCAACTCGCTCCGAGCGATGCGGAGAAAGCCCTCGTAGATCGCCCCGAGACTCTCCTCGGTGGCCTCGGCCAGGTTGCCGAGGTTCGCACCCGCGCAGAACGCCGGTGCTGTTCCGGTGACCACGAGCGCACCGATTCGCTCGTCGGCCTCGATCGCGTCCATCGCCTGCACGATCTCGGCCACCATCGGGGCCGTCAACGTGTTGCGTTCACCCGGGTTGTCGAGGGTGAGCACGGCGTAGGCGCTGCCGTCGGGCACGGCGGGGTCGGCGAGGACGATGTCGGTGAGGACGAGTGACATGACGACGATTGTGTCATGCCGCGTCGCCCGGAGACGTCGCCCGGAGACGTCGCCCGGAGATGGCGGCGGGGCATGGCCCTCGGCGATCGACCGAGCGGCGACGGATTCGGGTGAGGAACGACCCGCGAGGTGGCTAGCGTCGACTCGCATGCTCGACCACGTGTTCACCGATGCCATCGGCGCCCTGCGCGACGCGTTCGAGGCCACCTTCCTCGAGCGCCAAGCCTTCGACGAGCACTTCCAGGTCGATGTGTTGCTCGGCGATCTCAGCTGGGAGACCAGCTACGGCCTCCCTGGCGAGGGACAGCCACCGCGCGTGGTCGCCCACGTCAACTTCGACTGGCCGACGTGGAGCCAGACGTCGTACCGGCGCTGGTACGTCGACGAGGTCCTCGACCAACTGCCGGCGATCGAGATGGAGATCGTGTTCCGCGTCCAGCGCCTGCGCCAACAGCCCGAACGCTCCATCGTCGACCAGGTGGCCGTCGAGACGAGCCCGTTGATCGGAGATGGTCGCCTCGAGCGCGCCGGCACGACGATCGAGATCGCATACGTCGACCCGGTCGAGCCGAATGACGAAGCCGGAGAGATGGGCGGTCCCCGCGCCGAGTATGCGATCGAAGTCACCTACGAAGGCTTGTACGAACTCGCCGAACAGACCCTCGCCGACGGAGCGAGCACGCTGCTCGACGATCACTTCGGGGCGCTCGGCGGGTGGATCGCGGCCATGCTCGTGAAGCTCGGCGACCTGAAGCTCGAGTTCCTGCCGGCCGACGACGAGTCCTGACTCGCATGGCGCAGTCGGCGGGCTGACAGACTCGCCGCATGTCGAACACCACCGTCACCCCCGCCACGCACGGAGCGGCGGATGTCGTCTTGCTCGAGGTGAGCGAGCGCATCGCCACCATCACCCTCAACCGGCCAGCAGCCCGCAATGCACTGTCGAGCCACGTGCTCCAACTCCTCCCCACGTTGATGCGCGAGGCCGACGAACGCGACGACGTGGACGTCATCATCCTCACCGGTTCCGATCCCGCATTCTGCGCCGGCCTCGATCTCAAGGAGCTCGGCTCCACCGGCGGCAACCTCGGAGGTTCGGGTGCCGACGGGACACCGAACGCGTCGGGTGTGCGCGGGCCCTTCCCGAGCGTGCGCAAGCCGCTCATCGGAGCCATCAACGGCGTCGCGATCACCGGAGGATTCGAGCTCGCGCTCAATTGCGACTTCCTGGTCGCGTCGGAGCACGCCAAGTTCGGTGACACGCATTCCCGAGTGGGCGTGATGCCCGGTTGGGGTCTGACCGTGCTGTTGCCTCAGGCGATCGGGGTGCGACGCGCCCGCGAGATGAGCTTCACGGGGAACTTCATGCTCGCCGACGAGGCGCTGGAATGGGGCCTCGTGAACCACGTGGTGAGCCACGAGGAGTTGATCCCGTTCACTCGCAAGCTGGCGGCCGACATCATCGGCAACGACCAGCCAGGCGTGCGTCAGATCCGCAGCACGTATGCCGAGATCACTGCCGAGCCCGCGGGGTGGGAGACCGAGGCCCGCGACTCCAAGGCGTGGCGGAAGGCGACGTTCGACCCCGCACAGGTCGAAGCGCGCCGAGCGGCGATCCAAGCCCGGGGCCGCCAGCAGTGACGCTGACGCGCTCGTGAGGTCCGGGTCGCGTCAGATCGCACGCGAGCGGCGGCGGCCCGCCGACACCAGCGCTGCGCCGGCTCCGACAGCCAACGCTCCCACGAGGGCGTGACGCCGTTCATCCGAGCCGGTCGCCGGCAGCGACACCCTGGACGAACCGGTGTCAGCACGCGCCGTCGGTGCCTGGGGCGCGGCCGGTGCCTGGGGCGCAGTCGTTGCCTGGGGCGCGGTCGAAGTCGAGGTCACCACCGCGACCACAGGGGTCACCGCAGCGCTGGCGACGACTGCGCACCGGCGCACCACCACGCTCACTCCCACGATCCGAAGCGATCCGACGAGTGGGACGACTGCATCAGACGGTGCACTCACCACCACTCGCCCACCTGCGATCGCTGCACCGGCGGTGGCGCGCATGCCTCCGACGTGAACGACGAGCACGTGCGCGAAGCCATCCGCATCGAGCCCGTCTGCCGAGACACCCACGACGCTGAGCGTCGCCCCATTCGACGCCGGCACATCGACGCCCGTGTCGTACGAGACCACCGACGACGGCGAGGAACCACCCAGCTCGACGTCGCCACCCCAGCGGTACGTCTCGTCGACGCACTGGTCGGCGACAGCAGCAGCGCCGGCAGCGCCGGCAGCGCCGGCAACGCCGGCAGCGCCGGCAACGCCGGCACCGATCGCGACGCCGGCGAGCACGAAGATCGGCCAGACCATGGCCTTCCGCACCACGGTGGCACCACGCCACCGACCCTGGACAGGTGCACCCGTCGCCGTCGAACGATCGAGCAGCGCAGGTGCGGAGATCGTCATCGCCCGCGTACGACTCGTCGAGCCTTCCGCATGACCTCTCCGCACCCGCACTGCCATCGGGCAAGCGTAGGCACACCGCGCCCCGTGGTGCGGGCGCGCGCTCCGAGATGGGCCGGACGGCTCAGCGATCAGATCGCGGCGCCGCGCGCTCGCAGGTCGGCCACGATGACATCGGCGATGTCGAGGGCGAGGATCTCGGCACCCGGCGTGTTCAGGTGGAAGCCATCGTCGGCGCGGACGTCCTTGGCCTGGTTGTCACGTGGATCGATGACGAACTCGGCCCATCCGCCTTCCCGCCCGGAAAAGCGCGCCCACGTATCGACGAACTCCACCTGGGGACGCTTCGCCGCCTCGGCCCGCACGACTTCGTCCTGCACCCGAAGTCTCAAGGTGACGTCAGGACTGTCATCGTTGGGGATCCCGACCCAGATGAGTGTGCGGCCCTCCGACGACAGGTAGTCCATCACCTCACCGACTCGCCGCCCGTACTCGGCGCGCCACTCTTCATCTCCCTCCCCGGTCGGCTCTCCCACGATGAAGTTCGGTGAGCCATCGGCCTTCACACCATCGGTGAGACCTTGAGGGTCGTTGCCGCCGAAGGTGACCACCACGATGTCCGGGTTCACTTGGGGCACGATCTCGCGGAAGTGGGTGGGCCAATCGAAGAAGTCTGGGCGGGCCAAGCCCGAGGAGACCTTGTAGTCGAGCTGGGTCCTGACCACACCGGTGTCACCCATCAGCGTGTCGAGGTACGGACCGAACGTTCCTGCATCGGAATCACCCGCGATCAGCACGAGCGCGGGGTCGCCCGCCGATGGCACTCCGGAGGACGAAGCGGTGCCGGGCACGGAGCTCGGCACCGGGGTCGCACTGCCGGTCGCCGGCACCGATGCAACCGTGTCGCCCGTGGGTGCGGGCTCGGTGCCGGACGACTCGACCGCAGTGGTGCCGACAGGGGCGTTGTCAGGGTCGTTCTCTTCTGCGGTGGTGCGCTCGCTGCCGACCAGAGCGTCGGCAGCTCTGATGACCCCGATCGCGACCACGGCGAGCACCACCAGCGCGCCGAGACGGCGAACCATGTATCGACGGCGGCTGATCCGGCGGCGCGGCGGGACGGGGCGTGAGGAAGCGGCCATGACGATTCGGCCCACATGCTAGGTACCCAGCTGCGACGTTGGGCGGCATCCGCGGACAGGGTTCGATCTCCGGAGCATGGCGTTGCCAGGTCACCAGCACAGAACACGTCGGACTCGCGACGATCGTGCCTGCCCGACGGGCGCCGTCGTTCAGGACATGTGACACCTCTGGCGTCAGGTCAGGACGACAAGTTCGAGCCGAGTGGCGACGCCGGCGCGACGGTCGTCGAGGAGCGCACGACCAGTGAGACCGGCAGGACATGCACGGTGGGCTGCTCGATGAACGAACGTTCCAGCCCGTCCACGCGGCCACCGCTGATCGACCGGTGGATCAGTTCGGCGAGCATCAACCCGGCCTCGCGACCCAGTCGATCGGCGGGCAACGACACCGTGGTGAGTGCCGGAGTGACGTAGGCGGAGAACGGTTGATCGTCGAAGCCCGCGACCGACACGTCGTTCGGCACGCCGATGCCGATCTCGGCGCATGCTCTCATGAGACCGTACGCATGCAGATCGGTCGCGCACACCACCGCCGTCGCGCCCAGGGCGACCACATCGGGCATCGCAGCCGATGCCGCCAGGTGTGCTCGACCGGCATCCACCTCGCTCTCCAGCCGTACGACGTGCACGAGCGAGGCGCCCAACCGGCGCAGTTCGTCAGCAAGTGCCGTGCGACGCACGCGGAACGTCTCGGTCTCGGGCGTCGCACCCATGAATGCGACCCGTCGATGGCCGAGTTCGACGAGGTGCCGAGCGAGCTGCGCCGCTCCATCGGCCACGTCGAGGTCGACTCGGGGCCGGCCGGAGATCGTGCCCGGGGCGTCGAGCACCACCGTGGGCAAGTCGGGCGCAAGGCGGCCGAGCAACTCGATCGACGGCGCTGCCACCAAGACACCTGCCAATCTGAGCCCACGGAGCCGATCGACCGTGGCAGCCGGGTCATCGCCGATCTCCGGCACCGAGAACACCACATGGAAGGCCTCTCCCAACGCCGCAGCTGCACCGAGCGACACGCGTGCGTAGAACGGGTTGGTGAACATGGGCGTGACCACGGCGACCGCCGTCGTGGCTCCCGTTGCGAGCCGACGAGCCGACTCGTCGACGACGTAGCCGAGGCGATCGACCTGCGCTCGCACTCTGGCCACGGTGTCGGCCGCTACCCGGCCCTGCCACTTGTCGTTCACGACGAGCGACACCGTGGAGATGGACACCTGCGCCGCAGCGGCGACGTCGGCTGCCCGGACGCGGGCACGCCAGGCCGCTGACTGCTGGGCGTTGGTTGCCGATGTCACCTGGCCAACCCTACGACGTTGCGCCGCTGCGGCGCAGCAGGTGAACGATGAGTCAAGCGCTTGACGAGCCAGGGCTCGGACGGCAATGCTTCACACGGCCGTCACGTCGACGCCCCCGACAGGGGCGTCATGACGAACTAGGCTGTGGAGCGGATCTTCCGATCCACCCAACAACTCCAAGGGGGAGAACCAAATGCGCAAGACCAAGCGCTTTGCGGCGCTGGCACTGACCGCGTCGTTGTTCGTGGTCGCTGCTTGCGGCGACGACGAAGAAGAGGGCTCGGGCAGCTCCGACGTCTCGGCATGTGAAGTCACCGACGTCGGCGGTGTCGACGACAAGGGCTTCAACCAGTCCGCGTACGCCGGGCTGCAGAAAGCCGAGAAGGACCTGGGCGTGTCGATCAACCTGCTCGAGTCGGCCAGCGATGCCGACTACGCGCCGAACATCAACTCGTTCATCGAGAAGAAGTGCTCGGTCATCATCACCGTGGGCTTCCTGCTCGGCGGCGCCACCGCCGACGCTGCCAAGGCCAACCCCGAGCAGCAGTTCGCGATCATCGACTCCGATGCCAACGACAACAACGGCACGCCCGACGACTTCGCCGACGATGTCAACCTCGCGAACGTCCGCGCCCTGAACTTCAGCACCGACGAGCCGTCGTTCGTCGCCGGCTACCTCGCGGCCGGCATGTCGAAGACCGGCAAGGTCGCCACCTATGGCGGCATCAACATCCCGCCGGTCACCATCTTCATGACGGGCTTCCGCAACGGCGTGAACTACTACAACGAGCAGAAGGGCACCGCAGTCGAGGTTCTCGGCTGGGACGGCGCCGACGGTTCGTTCGCAGGCAACTTCGAGAGCCTCGATGACGGCAAGAAGCTCGCCCAGGGCTTCGCCGATGAGGGCGCCGACATCATCTTCCCGGTCGCCGGTCCCGTGGGCCTCGGCTCATCGGCCTACGCCAAGGAAGTCGGCGGCATCCGCATCATCGGTGTCGACGTCGACATGTTCGTGAGCAACGACAAGGAAAAGGACGTGTACCTCACCTCCGTGCTCAAGAACATCGATGCCGCCGTGTTCGACACGGTGAAGAACGTGTCCACCGACGGCAAGGCCGGCGCCGACTACCTCGGTAACTTCGCCAATGGTGGCGTGGGCATCGCCCCGTTCCACGATCAGGACGGCGACGTCCCGGCAGAGCTGAAGGCCGAAGTCGAGAAGCTGATCGCCGACTTCACCGCCGGCACCATGAAGGCGAGCTGAGCACCCGTTCACACGCCACGCGCACCGCACGGTGCGTGTGACATGAACCAGTAACGCGAAGACGAAGGAGAGGGACCCGTTCGGGTCCCTCTCCCCGTTTTCGGCCGGACCACCCCGATCGCCCAGACTGCACGTGGGATCGATCATCCGCCCGAAACCTGTGCGTGATGACTGCACTAGATTCCGGCGATCGGCATGGGGCGACGACGGGGCGATGCCCCAGGGGAGACCGAATGGAACTGGAGCTGCGGGGAATCACGAAAAGGTTTCCCGGCGTCGTCGCCAACGACGATGTCAACCTGCGTGTGCGCGGCGGAGAGGTGCTCGCGCTCGTCGGCGAGAACGGAGCCGGCAAGAGCACGCTCATGAACGTGTTGTACGGCCTCTACAAGGCCGACGAAGGCGAGATCCTCATCGACGGCGTGCCACAGCACTTCGCATCGCCACGGGACGCGATCGCTGCGGGCATCGGCATGGTGCATCAGCACTTCATGCTCGTTCCGGTGTTCACCGTGGCCGAGAACGTCGTGATGGGCGTCGAGCCGACCAGCCTCGGGGGCATCAAGCTCGACCTGGCGACGGCCCGCGAACAGGTGCGCACGATCTCCGAGCAGTACGGCATGCACCTCGATCCCGATGCGCTCATCGAGCACATGCCCGTCGGACTGCAACAGCGCGTCGAGATCATCAAGGTCCTGTTCCGTCATGCCGAGATCGTCGTGTTCGACGAGCCGACGGCAGTGCTCACGCCCCAGGAGATCGACGACTTCTTCGTGATCGTCGAATCGCTCAAAGCTGACGGCAAGGGCATCGTGTTCATCACCCACAAGCTCCGCGAAGCGATCAAGGTCGCCGACCGGATCGAAGTGCTGCGTCGCGGCAAGACGGTCGGCGATGCCGATCCGAAGACGGTGAAGGACACCGAACTCGCCGAGATGATGGTGGGCCGGCCGGTCGACCTGGTCGTCAACAAGGAACAACACGAGCCCGGCGCCGTCGTGTTGTCGCTGCACGACTTCACGGTCCGCGACCCCTCGGGCCGGGTGCTCGTCGATCACATGAACCTCGAGGTGCGCTCCGGTGAGATCGTCGGCATCGCCGGCGTTCAAGGAAACGGCCAGACCGAGCTCGTCGACGCTCTCGTCGGCCTGCGCCGCGTCTCGGGCGGCACAGCGCTGTTGGAGGGACACGACATCACCACCGCCAACCCACGCGACATCCATCAGCACGGCGTCGCCCACATCCCCGAGGACCGCCAACGGGAAGGCATCGTGAAGGACTTCGACATCACCGAGAACCTTGCGCTCACCGGCTACTACGAGCCCCCGTTGAGCAAGGGGGTCTCCATCGACTGGAAGGCGGCTCGCTCGAATGCGGAGCACCTCGTCGAGCAGTTCGACATCCGTACGCCATCGGTGGACACCGGCGTCGGCACGCTGTCGGGCGGCAACCAGCAGAAGGTGATCGTGGCGCGCGAGCTCAGCCGCGACCTCAAGCTCGCCATCGCCTGCCAACCCACCAGAGGCATCGATGTCGGCTCGATCGAGTACATCCATGAACGCATCGTCGCCCTACGTAACGCCGGCGTCGCCGTGCTCGTCGTGAGCACCGAACTCGACGAGGTCATGGCACTCGCCGATCGAGTCGTGGTGATGTACCGCGGCAAGATGGTCGCCGACCTCCCTCGAGCCTCGACCACCCACAACGAGGTCGGCCTCTACATGGCCGGCGCCAAGGAGAGCGCAGCATGACCGCCGCCACCGTCGACGGAAATCCCGCGCCTGCTGGTCCGGGACCAGGAGCGAAGCCCAAGGTCATCGCCTTCTTCGATCGCATCGATGCGTACAACAACCTGCTGCTGCCTCTCCTTGCGATCGTGTCGGCCTTGGTGGTGGGTGCGCTCATCATCGGTCTCACCGACATCGACCGGATCAAGGAGGGAGACATCGGCGGCATCCTCGGAACGATCAAGGATGCCTATCTCGCGTTGCCGTCCGGTGCTCTCGGCAGCTTGAGCGGCATCAGCGAGACCATCGTGTCCGCCACGCCGCTGATCCTTGCGGGCCTCTGCTTCGCCGTCGCTGCTCGTTCGGGACTGTTCAACATCGGCGCAACGGGGCAGATGTTTGCCGGCGGGATGGCCTCCGTCTGGGTCGGCTTCTCGATGAACGGTCCCGGCATCATCCAGATTCCTCTTGCGCTCCTGGCCGGCATCGTCGCCGGCGGGCTGTGGGGCGGCATCGTGGGTCTGTTGAAGGCGCGCACGGGCGCCCACGAGGTGATCACCACGATCATGACCAACTACATCGCAGGTCTGCTCACGCTCTGGTTGCTCAAGACCGAGGCTTTCCAACAACCGGGCAAGGACAACCCGATCTCCAAGACCGTCACCAAGGAGGGCCGCCTGCCCAAGTTGTTCTTCTGGAGCGACGATCCGTCGTTGCGCGCGCACTGGGGGTTCCTGGTGGCTCTGTCCGGCGCCGTGTTCATGTGGTGGCTGTTCGAGCGATCGAAGGTGGGATTCGAACTGAGAACGTTCGGCTCCAACGCCGACGCCGCTCGCTATGCCGGGATGAAACCGGCCACGCTGACAACGCTGGCGATGTTCATCGCCGGCGGCCTGGCGGGCCTCGGCGGCGCAACGCAGATCATCGGCACACAGGGTTACGCGACCGAGAGCTTCGCCGGATCGATCGGATTCGATGCGATCGCCGTGGCCCTGCTCGGGCGGAACAAGCCGACCGGCATCGTGTTCGCGGCGCTCCTGTTCGGCATCCTCGAGGCCGGAGGTCGCAAGATGCAGTTGGAGACCGACATCCCGCTCGATGTCGTGCTCGTGCTCCGTGCGCTCATCGTGCTGTTCATCGCTGCGCCCGCCCTCACGAGATTGATCTGGCGACTCAAGAGCGAGGGCAGTACCTCGGTGCTGCAGTTCCGTGGGTGGGGCGCATGAGCACCACACAGACCACCGAGTCGGTCGCGGTGCCCAGCCCGCTGACCTTCGAGGAGAAGCGGCACGCCCGCAACCTCGGCATCGCCTACATCGTGCTCGCCGGCATCACCTCGATCTTCCTCACCGGACACGGTGGAACAGCCACCTTCAACCTCGATGGCGGCCGATCGTTCGGGCTGCCCGCACAACCACTCGCGTGGTTCGTGGCAGCGTCGCTGGCCGTCGTCGCCGGCGTTCAGTTGTGGCGAGGCTTCGGCAAGTGGACGAACGTCGTGTTGGCGATGGCCTCGTTGCTCATCTTCATGTCGTTCCTGTCGTGGGCCGCCGCCGGCCTCGAGTTCTCGTTCATCGGCATGCTCGCCTCCGCCGTCACGTTCTCCACCCCGCTCGTCTTCGGGGCGTGCGCAGGGATCATGTGCGAACGCTCCGGTGTGGTGAACATCGCGATCGAAGGCCTCCTGCTGAACGGCGCGTTCACGTCGGCCTTCGTCGGCTCGCTCGCCAGTGGATGGCCGGGCATGGGGCCCAAGAGTGGCTTCTGGGTCGGAGTGGTCGCGGCCATGATCACCAGCGCGCTGTTCGCGTGGTTGCTGGCATGGCTGGCGATCCGGTTCAAGGTCGATCAGGTGATCGTGGGCTTCTTCATCAACTTCTTCGTGCTCGGGCTCACGTCGTTCCTGTCGAGCCGCGTGCTCACCGAGAACCCCGGCTACAACGACACGCCCACCCTCGGTGCATGGAAGATCCCGTTGCTCGAACGCATCCCCGTGCTCGGCCAGATCCTGTTCCAGCAGACCGTGTTCGTCTACGGCGCGTACATCCTCGTCGCCGTGTTCTCGTGGTTCTTGTTCCGCACACGGTGGGGCCTGCGCACCCGAGCCGTCGGCGAGCACCCCCGTGCGGCCGACACGCTCGGCGTGAACGTGCTCCGGCTGCGCTACCGCAACGTGATCATGGCCGGAGCGATCGCCGGTTTCGGCGGGGCATGGTGGACGGCGACGCTCGGTCGGTTCAACGAGAACATCACCAACGGTCGCGGCTTCATCGCCCTCGCCGTGGTGATCGTCGGACGCTGGCATCCGGTGGGAGCGCTCAGCGCGGCCCTGTTGTTCGGGTTGTTCGACTCGGTGGCCGACAAGCTGAGCCTGCTGAACACGGGCCTGCCGAGCGAGTTCATCAAGATGACGCCGTATCTGATGACGATCGTCGTGGTCGCCGGGTTCGTCGGCCGCTCACGCGGCCCGAGGGCAGCCGGTCAGCCGTACGAGAGTCAGTAGCTCAGCGATCCAGCTGGGCCACGGCTTGTACCTCGATGCCTCCGCGAGGTCGCTGGGTGAGGGTCACCGTCACACGTCTCGGAGAGGCGGTGGCCATCACCTCACCAGCGATCTCGGCGGTGAGCGCCTCTGCGAACACGGCTCGATCACGGAACCCCCACAGATAGAGCTTGAGGCTCTTCGACTCGATGCACCACCGATCGGGCGTGTACTCGATGACCACGTGGGAGAGGTCGGGCTGCTGGGTGACCGGGCACATCGACTGCAGCTCGTCCGAGGTGAAACGGACGGTCGTGACGTGTGGCGGGGCGGGGAACACCTCGACGTGTTCGATGGCATGGCGCACGGTGTTGCCCAAGACGGTGAGCCGGTCGACCAGGTCGGCGTTGGTATCGGCGGGTTCCATGGGACAACAGGGTACGGGCGTCAGCGGGCACCCCGTACGATGTGACGATGCCCAACGCCAGTCTCGACCTGCTCCGCTCGGTGCCGAAGGTGCTGCTGCACGATCACCTCGACGGCGGTCTGCGCCCCTCGACCGTCGTGGAGTTGGCAGCGGAGTACGGGTATTCCTCGCTGCCGACCACCGACGTGGCCGAGTTGGCCCAGTGGTTCAACCGCGGCGCCAAGCGAAACGACCTCGTCCTCTACCTCGAGACCTTCGCCCACACGGTGGGAGTGATGCAGCATCGCGACGCGATCGAGCGTGTGTCGTACGAGTGCGCCCAAGATCTGGCTGCCGACGGATGCGTGTACGCCGAGGTGCGCATGGCCCCGGAGCTGTGCACCGAGGCCGGACTCACCCTCGACGAGGCCGTCGAGGCGATGCTCGACGGATTCCGCCGTGGCGCGGCCGGCACCGATCTCACGATCTACCTCATCTGTTCGGCCATGCGCACCGCGGCGCGCAGCCTCGAGATCGCCGAACTGGCCGTGCGATGGCGCGATGCGGGCGTCGTGGGCTTCGACATCGCCGGCGCCGAAGCGGGCTATCCGCCGACACGGCATCTCGATGCATTCCAGTACGTGCAGCGCGAGAACTTCCACACCACCATCCACGCCGGCGAGGCGTTCGGTCTTCCGAGCATCTGGGAGGCCGTGCAGTTCTGTGGTGCCGAGCGGTTGGGGCACGGCGTCCGCATCATCGACGACATCACGGGTCCGCCCGGCGAGGAGCAACTCGGTCGACTCGCCGCGTTCGTGCGCGACCGTCGCATTCCGCTCGAGCTGTGCCCCACGTCCAACGTGGGCACGGGCGTGTGCGCCTCGATCGCCGAGCACCCCATCGGGATGCTCCGTCGCCTCCGCTTCCGCGTCACGCTCAACACCGACAACCGGCTGATGAGCGCGACGTCGATGACGCACGAGATGGCTCAGCTGCGCGACGCCTTCGGATGGGGTCTCGAGGACTTCGAGTGGATGACGATCAATGCGATGAAGAGTGCGTTCGCCCCGTTCCCCGAGCGGTTGCGGATCATCAACGGATTCATCAAGCCCCGGTACGCGCTCGCCAGAGCCGACGTCACCCTCGGCGCCGGCTGACCGGAGCCTCCGCGGGTTCGCCGGACGCGTGACCGTCGATCGAGACGGCACCATGCCTTTCCGGGGCACTCGCCGCGTCTGCCACACTCGCGGGCATGCCCGTCGCCGTCCACCATGTCGACCACCCGCTGATCGCTGACGCACTCGTGCGTGTTCGCGACGTGGGCACCCCGAACGCCCTGTTCCGCCAAGAGATCGAACGCATCGGGTCTCTGCTGATGGCCGAGGCCACTCGCAACCTGCCGACGGTGGCCGTGCGCGTGACCACTCCCCTCACCGAGACGGATGGTCGAGTGCTCGCCGCCCAGCCGATCGTGGTGCCCGTGCTGCGCGCCGGTCTCGGCTTCCTCCACGCTGCCCAGGAGCTCCTGCCCAACGCCGACGTCGGCTTCATCGGCATCTCCCGCGACGAGGAGACCTTCCAGCCGAAGTCGTACGTCAACAAGCTGCCAGAGACCCTCGCGGGTCGCCAGTGCATCGTGCTCGATCCGATGCTTGCCACCGGCGGATCGTTGGCGCACGCGTGCAGACTGCTGATCGAGCGGGGCGCGACGGGCACGATCATCGTGGTCTGCGCGCTGGCAGCGCCCGAAGGCATCCAGGTCCTCGAAGACGCCGGCCTCGACCTCGCGATCTACACCGCCGCCGTCGATGAGCGTTTGAACGACAACGCCTTCATCGTGCCCGGCCTCGGTGACGCCGGCGACCGCCAGTTCGGCTCACCTGCCTGACGTCAGCGACTCGGCGTCAGCGGCCGGGACCGGCGGCCGACAGGTTCGGACGGCCGCCTTCGCGGCGAGTCCAGGCGAGCCCGGCCAGCACCTCCATCACGCAGCGGTGGGCAACGTTCACGGTGCAGTCGGCATGGTCGTAGGCCGGAGCCAGTTCCATGATGTCGAATCCCACCAGCGGCGTTTCCATCGCGAGCCGGCGCAACGCTCGGAGCAGATCGGCCGAGGTGAGACCGCCAGGCTCGGGCGTGCCGGTGCCCGGTGCGAAGGCTGGGTCGAGGCAATCGATGTCGACGCTCACGTAGAGATGGTCCACACCGTCCATCGCCTCGGCGATCGCGTCGGTGAGTACCGCATCGAGCCCGCGCCGGTGCACCTCGTCCATCAGGTGCCAGCGCATCCCCTGCTCGGCCATCCAGTCCCACACGTCCTTGCCGGGCCAGTACCCCCGAAGCCCGATCTGCACGAAGTTCTTGCCCGGGATCGCCCCGCTCTCGATCAGGCGCCGCATGGGCGTGCCATGGCTGGCGAGGTTGCCGTCGATGGTGTCGGCGGTGTCGGCGTGTGCGTCGAAGTGCACCATGCCCACCGTGCCGAAACCATGGTGATCGGCGACGGCGGTCGCCGCGGGCCACGTCACCGTGTGGTCGCCGCCGATCGTGACCGGGATGATGCCGAACGACGCGACCGAGGCGACCTTGGCCCTGATGTTGTCGAGGCTCTGCTGCACCATGCCACTGGGGCAATACGCATCGCCGACGTCGACGACCTCCAACCACTCGAAGATCTCGAGCCCGAGGTCGAGGTGGTACGTGCCGGGTTCGTAGGCATCGGTGCGTAGCGCGCGAGGACCGAATCGGGCCCCGGGCCTGTTGGTGGTACCGAGATCGAACGGAGCACCGAGCACCGCGACGTCGGCCTGCCAATCGGCCAACTGCTGCACCTCGGTGACCAACGGGCGCTGCGCGAAGGTGAGCACGCTGCCGAACACGTACCCGAGATCGAGTTGTTCGCGCAGCCCCGGCTCGATGTGACGGCGAGGAGTGGTCATGGCCTGGACCGTAGCGCTCGCGGACGCCCCGATCGCGGTGGGTCAGTCGTCGGTGTCGTCGAGGTCTCTGATCGCGGGAACACCCATGCCGAACCGGCGCATGCCGTCCTCGATCCGCCGGTTGAGCGTCTCGAGCACGGCGATGCGTCCGTAGCGCTTCTGCTCCGCCGGGATCACGTCCCATGGCGAGAGCTTGTGCGACGTCTTGGCGAACATGTCCTCGGCCGCGGCTCGGGAGGGGAGCTCCAGACGCTCAAAGGGGGCTCGGGTCGCGATCCGGGCCAGGGTCTCG
>JANNQK010000190.1:0-4838 GCA_031400715.1 Actinomycetes bacterium
AAACAGACCTTGCTTCCTCGAAGGAGACCCTATGCTTCTTGAGGTTGGCAGCAGCCTTTGCCGGATCCCATTCAAACGTAATCATAAATACATTGTATTTATGAATTTTGGCTTGTCAAGATGCACTTGCCTGGGTTGATGATGCCGGGGCAGTTCGGGCCGAGCAGACGGGTGTCGGGGAAGTCGCGGACGAGGGTGTTGTAGACCTTGGCCTCGTCCTGAGCGGGGATGCCCTCGGTGATGCACACGATGAACGAAATGCCTGCTGCGGCCGCTTCGAGGATCGCTGCCGCGGCGGCCTTCGGAGGAACGGCGATGAACGACGCAGTGGCGCCCGTGGCAGCGACGGCCTCGGCGACCGAGTTGAACACCGGGATAAGGCCTCCGGCAGGGATGGCCACATCGGAGCCGCCCTTGCCCGGCGTGACACCGCCGACGATCTGGGTGCCGTAGGCCTGGTTGCGCAGGCCGTGATACTTGCCCTGGCCCCCGGTGAGGCCCTGGACGATGACCTTGGTGTCGGCGTTGACGAAGATGGCCATGGTCAGTTTCCGTTCGCGAGGGCTACGGCCGCACGTGCGGCTTCCAACATGGTGGGCCGGGAGGTGAGCTTGTTCTCCGGAATGCCTGCGTCGGCCAGGATCTGCCGGCCTTCGGCGGCGTTGGTGCCATCGAGGCGGATCACGATCGGGGCGCGCAGATCGACTCGGCTCATGGCCTCGACGATGCCCTTGGCCACCTCTTCGCCACGGGTGATGCCGCCGAAGATGTTGATCAGAATGCTCTTCACGTTCTCGTCGGAGTTGATGACACCCAGGGCCGCCGCCATCATGTCGGCGTTCGCGCCGCCGCCGATGTCGAGGAAGTTGGCGGCGGTGCCTCCCACCTGGTTCACCACGTCGAGGGTGCTCATGGCCAACCCTGCTCCGTTGGCGATGATGCCGACGGTGCCGTCGAGGCCGATGTACTGCAGATCGTGGGTTCGCGCCAACTGCTCGCGCTCGTCGAGCTCTTCAGTCGCGCGGAACTCCTCCCATTCGGGGTGCCGGAACATCGCGTTGTTGTCGAGGCTCACCTTGGCGTCGAGGGCGTGCACGCCGCCGTCGGGCCGCAGGATCAGCGGGTTGATCTCGGCGAGATCGCAATCGCCTTCGGTGAAGCAGCGATAGAGCTTGACGAGCATGTCGGCCACGCCGTCCACCGCCTCGGCGTCGATGTTGGCGCGCACCGTGGCCTCGCGAGCCGTCTCGAGCGACAGGCCGTCGACCGGGTTGATGTGCAGCAACACGATCGCATCGGGGTTCTCGACGGCCACGGTCTCGATCTCGACGCCGCCTTCTGCGCTGAGCATGAGCAGGTGATCCTTGGCGGCACGATCGAGCGAGTACGAGGCGTAGTACTCCTTCGAGATGTCGCTCGCGTGCTCGACCCACACCCGCTTGACCAGATGGCCCTTGATGTCCATCCCGATGATGTTGCCGGCGTGGAGGCGGACCTCGTCGGCGTTGTTGGCCAGCTTGATCCCGCCGGCCTTGCCTCGACCGCCCACTTGCACCTGCGCCTTCACGACGACCGGGTATCCGGCCATCTCGGCCGCAGCGACGGCCTCGTCGACGGTGTACGCAACATCACCTGGCGACACCGCGATGCCGTAGCGGGCGAAGTACTGCTTCCCCTGGTACTCGAACAGATCCACGTGTTCAGTCCTCTCTGGCGTCGAGCGCCGTTTCCAACCACTGTGCGATGCCCTTGAGCGACGCTCCGGGACCGAAGATCTCGGACACACCCTGCTCGCGGAGCACGCGCGCGTCGGCATCGGGAATGACGCCTCCGCCGAACACCATCACGTCGCCGAGATCGCGAGTGCGCAGTTCCTCCATCACCCGGGGGAACAACGTGAGGTGGGCGCCGCTCAACAACGACAGGCCCACCGCATCGACGTCCTCCTGCAGCGCGGTCTCGGCGATCTGTTCGGGCGTCTGGTGCAGCCCGGTGTAGATGACCTCGAAACCGTGGTCGCGCAACGCCCGTGTGATGGTCTTTGCTCCGCGATCATGGCCATCCAGACCAGGCTTCGCGACGACGACTCGATACGTGCGCTTCACGAGTGGTGGACCCTACGCCGTGCAAGCCCTCCAGCTCCAACTGATGACGCGACCGATGGCGCGAGAGATGGGGCGTCGAGCGGGATGAACGACGACCCCACCTCCCGATCGCGGATGCCCTTCGCTCTCGTCTTGTCCGACGGCTTCGACGGTCGGCGCGGGGAGCGCGTTGGGAGCGGCACGGGCGTGGAGCAGACTGGGCAGCGTGCAGAGCAGTTGGCGCCCACGTTCGAACCTGTCGAGGGCGCTGCTGCCGGTCGTGGGAGGCATCGCGTTCTTCGCTCTGCTCGGCCTGCTCACCTGGGGCATCGCCGGGCTGCTGTCGCGCAACCCCGAGAAGGTCGAGCAGCGCCTGGCGGTCACCCAGTTCGAAGTCGGCAACACCGAGTTCCTCGCCGACCTCATCGCCGACGACGGGCCGTTGCTGTTCCAGGGCCTGGTCGGCAACTCGGCCGATCGCAGCATCGTGCTCGACCATCAGGGCGACGACCCCAAGAAGGGATGGCGCGTCCGGTATGCCCATCCGGCCGACGGTGATCCGACCTGCATCGTGTCCCAGGTCGAACAGACCCGGCAGTACACCGACTGTCGGGGTCGCACCCTCGAGGTCGACGACCTTGCCCGACCCGAGCAGGCGCGGGTGCTGGTGAGCGACGTGGTCGTGATCGACCTCCGCGCCGCGGCGGAGGCAGACTCGTCCACCACCGTCTCGACCACCGTCTCGTCGACCACCGCCCCATGACCGACGCAGCGTTCGACCGTCGCCGCTTCCTGGCCGCACTCGCCGCGGCACCGGTGCTGGCCGCGCTGCTGCAGGCATGCGGTGACGACGACCAGCCCGCCGCTCACGGAGCGCTCCGATCGGACCGCGCCCGCAACGCGGCCGACCTCTCGCTCGCGCTCGACGCGGCAACGTCGGTCAACCTCTTCGGCACCGACCTGTTCCGACAGTTCGCCGCAGCAGATCCGACGCGCAACATCGTCATGTCCCCGGCCAGCATCGCGCTCGCGCTCGGCATGGCCGCCGCCGGTGCCGGTGGCGCCACCCTCACCGAGTTCCTGCGCGTGCTCCGGATCGACGTGGAGCCAGCCGCGGACGAGCCGGCTGCCGACGAGTTGGCTGAGGAGGCCGCAGGCGCCCGACTCCACGCAGGCATGAACGCTGTCGAGGCGTCGCTGACCGCACGAAACCGATCGGGCGTGGAGCTCGAGATCGCGAACGCCACGTGGTTGCACGACGAGATGGCGATCGCACAGCCGTACCTCGACGTGCTCGCCGAGCAGTACGGGGGTGGGGTGGAGACCGTCGACTTCACGTCCGACCCCGACAGCGCCCGGCGTGCGATCAACGCGTGGGTGGCCGATCGCACCAAGGATCGAATCCCCGATCTGCTCGCGCCGGACGCTCTCGACGAGCTCACCCGATTCGTCCTCGTGAACGCGGTGTACCTCGCGGCACGATGGGCCGAGCCGTTCTCGCCCGACCTCACTCGCGATGCGCCGTTCACCACAGCGGCCGGCGAGACCGTCGAGGTGCCGATGATGGTGCGTCAGGCGGAGCTGCCCCACGCATCGGGCGACGGTTGGCAGGCGGTGGAGTTGTCGTACGTGGGCGACGAGTTGGCCATGCTGCTGTTCCTCCCGGAACCAGGGTTCCTGCCGACGTTCGAGGAGATCTTCCTCGTCACCGATGCGACCCAGTACCTCGAGTCACGGCTCGTGGTGGTGCAACTCCCGCGATGGGACATCGCATCCGACATGGATCTGGCCGACGAGCTGTTCTCGCTCGGGCTCACCACCGCCTTCGGTGAGGCGGCCGACTTCACCCGCATCACCACCGACGTTCCGCTGCGCATCGCCCAGGTGGTGCACCAGGCGAGCATCACCGTGGGCGAGGAGGGCACCGAGGCCTCGGCTGCCTCCGCGGTCATCGGTGAAGCGGGTTCGGCCCCGCCCGTCGAGGAGCCCCTGCAGCTGACCTTCGACCGTCCGTTCGTGTTCGCGTTGCGCGACCGGCTCTCCGGCGCGGTGCTGTTCCTCGGCCGGGTGGCCGACCCGCGGGGCTGACCCGCGTCTGGGCTCAGCGCAGCGCAGGCGGCAGGTTGGCCAACAGCCGGTCGACGAAGACCTCGCTGTGCTCGTCGAGCTTGGACCGGTTGAGCGCCACTCCACCGAGCACGTCGGCGCCTCGACCCATCACGGCCGACGTGAGCTTGTCGAGGGTCTTTGCCGGGTTCAGCGCGAAGGTGCAGAACACCGCCGACTTCTTGCCGCGCATCATCGGCAGCTTGTCGATGTTGCCGAGGCCCCACGGGGCCTGCCCCACCACGAACAGCCCATGCACCCAGGTGCCGACCACCACCATGTCGGCCTGCTGGATGGCGGCGTGATCGGGTTGCCGCACGCGGTTCAGACCGGTGATCGTCCACCCTTCCTGCTGCAGCAGCGAGCCGATCCGCTCGCCTGCTCTCCATGTGTTGCCAGTGAGGCTCTCGACCAGGATTGCTGCCTTCATGGCCACGATTCAATCAGATGGCGCACGCTCGCTCTGCCTCCGCTGACACGACCACGGCCGATGCGGCGCAGGTCAGGACCTCCGACCTCGCGGTCGGGCGGTGACGCCGCGGCGGGCGGCCGCCGTGGCACCCCGTCCCTAGGATGGTGACGTCATGTCGTCCGACCTCCAACTGTTCCCCGACGAGCCCGTCGATCCCGACGAACCGGCCCCGAGGT
>JANNQK010000191.1:0-11572 GCA_031400715.1 Actinomycetes bacterium
CGAATGCATACTCCGTCGCATCCTGGACCGTGCCCGCGTCCATGACGTGGTTCACCGGCGTGTATCCCTCCGAACACCGGATGACGAACAAGTTCGCGCTCTACACGCCGAACGTGCAGAAGCCCGCCAATCTCAAGGAACTCGCCCCGAGTTTGATCACGCTCGCCGAAGTGCTGAAGAAGAGCACACCCCGTCCATGCGGTCGTCCGGCCGTGCTGATGAGCTAGTAGCCGGGGTCGCTGGGCCAGTTTGGCTGGAAGAGGTGCCACTGTTCGGGGGCGCGGCGGATGAGGAACTCGAGTTCGGCCGCGAGCAACTGGGTCACTCGGGCCACGTCGTCGCGCAGGCCACCACCCAGACGCTGGATGGGGATCGGGGGGCGGACGACTCCGAGATGACCGTTGTAGCGCGCCGTGAAGTACACACCGGTCGGTAGGAGCGGCGCTCCCGTGCGCAACGACAAGGTTGCCGGACCGGCCGGCAGCGTGGTGCGTTCACCGAAGAAGTCCACCTCGACACCGGTGTGGTCGAGGTCGCGATCGCACAGCAGGCACACCACCTCGTTGTCGCGTAGAGCCTTCAACACCGTGCTGCCAGCTTTGGGTCCCAGCGGCACCACGGTCATCCCGAGGCCCTTGCGCAGGTCGGCGAACCACTCGAACAACTCGGGCGGATCGAGCGGCTCGACCACCACGGTGAGCTTGTGACCCTGGTCGGTCATCCACCGCCCTGCCCACTCCCATCCGCCGAGGTGCGGGAGCGCGAGGATGACGCCGTTGCCCCGCTCGAGCGCCGGCACGATGTGTTCGCGATAGCCCTCCGCCGCGAAGCCGCGCTCGACAGCCTGCTTCGACATCGTCGGAAGCCGGAAGCTCTCGGCGTAGTACTTGGCGTAGCTGTCGAAGGCGGTCTGGGTGGCGATGCGCATCGCCGTTCGCCCCATCGTCGGATTCACACGGCGGAGGTGCCGCTGGAACATCTCGCGCCGAGCGGGACTGGCAAGACTCGCGCTGAAACCGATCGACGAAGCGGCTGCGATGGCCATCGGACCTGGCATCAGACGGGCAGCGAGCGATCCGAGGCGATAGCTGCTGACCGTTGCCGCGTCGATCAGACGGTGCCGTTCCGGGGGGTCTGCCATGCGAACCGGTGGGCGCGATCGGCCTGAACGGCGATCAGCGTGGCTGGCGGTCGGTGTCGCGACGCGCCTGGCCGCTGAGGCGTGAGATGCGCGTGCGCCGGCGCTCGGTGCGGACCACCTTGCGGCTGCGGCGCCGACTCCGCCGCATCTCGATCTTGGCCGCGGTGACCGGAGCGACATCGGCTTGCTTCCAGACCTTCAAGAAGCGCTGCACGGCCGTGACCGCGGTGAGGACGAGCATCACCCACAGGATCGGGATGAGCAACGGCGGGATGAGCAAGCCGAGGCAGAACAGGATGATCCGCTCGGCTCGTTCCATGAGCCCGCCCTTGGCGTCGAGGCCGAGCGACTCGGCCTTGGCCCGCTGGTAGGAGATCACCGAGCTGAGCGCCATGATCGCGAACGGCAGGATCGCCAGGTGGGGCGATTCCTCCGATGCGAAGTGCCATGCCACGCCGCCGAACAGCAGCGCATCGGTGACACGATCGATGACGGAATCGAAGAACGCGCCGCGCTGGCTGGAGGTGTTGGACGCCTTGGCCAGCGCACCGTCGAACAGGTCGGGCAACGCCGCCAGGATGACCAGGACCAAGCCGAGGCGCAGCTCACCGAGACCGATCGCGACCGCTGCCCCGACCGCGACCAGGAGACCGAGGATGGTCAGATGGTCAGGAGACATCCCGGTACGGCGAAGGCCGGCTCCGACCGGCTTCACAGCCCGATCGACCGACGCACGGAACTTTCCGTCGAACATGGGAACCCAGGCTATCCCCACCGCTCCTGCAGTGGCACGATGGGGGCGATGTCGGACTCCTCACCTGCCGATCTGGCGATCTCGTTCCGTGCGCTCCCCCGACGCCTCCGCGAGGCACGAGGGCACCTGGCGGCCGCCGAGATCCAGGATCAGTTGGACGCCATCGATCGACACCTCGCAGGTGCGGCCTCGCTCATGCGCACCTCGGGTCATCCCATCGATCCCGTCGATCCAAACGAGGTAGCCGACGCGATCGACGCAACACCGGCCGACAGCTGGGGAGACGAGCTCGATGAGCTTCGCAGCATCGCGTTGGCGTTGGGCACGCTGATCCGTGCTGTGGCCGCAGCGAACCCCGACATCGACGACTGACCGTTCACCCCCCGCGGGGTTACTCGGACCAGTCGTCTTCGGGGTTGAGTTCGGTGAGGTGCTCGACGACGGTGCCATCGACCGCGTCGATCAGCACCAGGCCGCGCTGTCGTGGCGGGTTCTCGGCCGAGTACACCAGCACGCGCCACGTGGGACGGCTGCGCAACCCTCGCCACACCTGTTGCGCCGAGGCGTGTCCGATCGCGAATCCGACCGCGCCTTGCGCTGCAACGAGCGCTTGTGTTTCGTCGACGTGCATCTTCCAGCCGGAGGTGAACGACAGCAGACCCACGCTCCCGAAGAGGATCGCTGCCCACAACCAACCCTCGTTCACCAGCACGCTGCCGTCGTCGCCGCGATTGAGGAGCCACACGAGCAGGCACACCACCGCGATCGGGACGTAGATGTACGCCGGCCGGCGGCGGCGGCTGTTGTCGGGGAACTGATACGGGCCGACGAAACCTGTTGCGTTCAGGTCGTCCGGCAGATCGTCGCGAACCTCGTCCTCGCTGCCCTCGCGCAGGCCTGCGTGATCGGCGCCCACCTCGGCGCGAATCGGCTCGGTGAGAATTGGCTCGGCGGCAGGAGGTGCTTCGGGATCGCTCATGACATCGCCCAGGCTACGAGGCAGGCCAGGATTTGCGAAGTCTGGCGGCGGTGTCGGGCAACGCTTCGGGCAGCGTCCGCGTGTTGGCGGTCGCGGTCATGAAGTTGGCGTCGCCCACCCATCGGGGCACGACGTGCACGTGCAGATGCTCGGCCACGCTTCCACCCGCGGGGCGGCCGAGGTTGATGCCGACGTTCACACCGGCCGGCGACAACGCTGCCTTCACCGCGCGAACCGCCTGGGTGACCGTTGCCCACAGCTCGGCTGTCTCGGCTGCATCGAGGTCCTCGAGATCAGCCACCTCTCGATACGGCAGCACCAGTTGGTGCCCGACGCTGTACGGATAGGCGTTCATGATCACGAACGTCGCCACCCCGCGGTGCACGATGTGAGCCTCCTCGTCGGACAGTCCGCTGCGCAGGATCGCCGTGAAGAGGCTCGAGCCGTCGGTGGTGGAACGCAGGTCCGCGGTCTGGACGTAGCTGGCACGCCAACCGTTCCAGAGGAGTTCGAGGGGGGTCACCTTGCGAAAATACACCCAGCTGGCGATGCGACGGCGAGTATCGTGAACCGCGTCGGCCACGAGGCGCTCGAGCAGCGCAGAAGAGGAGGAGCATCAGATGATGACCATGCCCTCCGTCTGCGTCTCTGCACGCACCTCGGCACCGCGCTGACCTCACCGCTCGCATCCTGATCGCGTCATCCGGATGGATTCACCTGGGCGAACCGGTGCCGTTTGTTTCGACAACACCCTCGACGAACAACGCCACCCACCTCAGGAGTTCACGACTCATGACTGCACACCGCAGTTCACGCGGCAAGCGCCGCTACGACGACCATGGCTGGGCCCCGACGCCCGCCACCCGCACCTTCAACGCAACCGACCCTCCCGACGACGCTTCCGACGACCCTTCCGACGACCCTCACCCCGACCGTCGCGATCCCGACCGTCGCGATCCCGACGACCGCGATCGCGACGACCGCGACTCCCACGGCCCCGATCCCGATGGCGAGCCCTGCTGGTCGAGCTATCGCGAGTCGACCAAGGGGCCTGACCCGATCCCCTCGTGGGTCGTCACCGATCCCCGCGCGGTCGACACCGACCATGGGGTCATGAAGACCGGCAAGGAGGCGGACGTGTCGCTGCTGCATCGCCAGCTCACCATCGAACACGCCGACGGCGACCCGGGACACGACTGTTGGCTGGCAGTGAAGCAGTACCGCGACGCCGAGCATCGTCTGTTCCACCGCGACGCCGGCTACCTGGAGGGCCGGCGAGTGCGCCGCAGCCGCGAGATGCGCGCCATGGCCACCCGCACCGAGTTCGGCCGCGAGCTCATCGCCGGACAGTGGGCCGGCGCCGAGTTCACGGTCCTCTCACGGCTGTGGGAGGCGGGCGCCGCCGTTCCGTATCCGGTACAGCTGATCGGCACCGAACTGATGATGGAGTTCATCGGTCACGACGGCGTCGCCGCCCCCCGCCTTGCCCAGGTTCGACCCGACCGCGCCGATGCGGCCGACCTCTACGAGCAGATGCGCGAGGTGCTGCGCCAGCTGGCCGACGCCGGCTATGCCCACGGAGACCTCTCGCCGTACAACGTGCTGGTCGACGACGGGCGGCTCGTGCTGATCGATCTGCCCCAGGCGGTCGACCTGGTGGGAAACCCGCAGGGCTTCGACTACCTGCGCCGCGATTGCGCCAACATCTGCTCGTGGTTCCACGCCCACGGCGCGCCGCACGCGGATGCCAGCGAACTCAGCGAGTTCCTGCTCGGTTCCGTCCCCGGGCTCGGCTGACACCCTGCCCGTGAGCGTCGCCCGCAGCAGGTGCGGGTGACGCTCACGGAAGGGTGTCAGACGGCGGCGAACTGTTCGGCGATCTCGGCCTGAACACGAGCGACGAAGTCAGCGAGCGCGACATCGCGTTCCACGTCACCACCGCGCGGGTTCACCCCGAGCGTGTCGTTGGCGACATCGTCGTCGCCCACCACCAACACGTAGGGGATCTTGTCGAGCTTGGCCGAGCGGATGCGCTTGCCCAGTTGATCGCTCGAATCGACCACGTCGACCCGCAGCCCGGCTGCCTTCAGCCGCGCTGCGACATCGTGGGCGTGGGCCTCGTGTGCGTCCGCGACCGGCAGTACCCGCGCCTGCAGCGGTGCCATCCACGTCGGGAATGCTCCCGCGTAGTGCTCGATCAGCACGCCGAAGAACCGCTCCACCGAACCGAAGAGCGCACGATGCAACATGATCGGACGATGGCGAGCGTTGTCGGCGCCGACGTACTCGAGCTCGAACCGCTCGGGCAGGTTGAAGTCGTACTGGATGGTGCTCAACTGCCACGTCCGACCGATCGCGTCCTGCACGTCGATGTCGATCTTCGGGCCGTAGAACGCAGCGTCACCCTCCTTGATCTTGTACGTGAGGCCGTACTTCTCGAGCGCGCTCCGCAGTGCGTCGGTGGCCCGATCCCATGACTCGTCCGACCCCACGTACTTCTTGGGGTCCTTCGTCGACAGGTTCGCGGTGAAGTCGTGGAAGCCGAACGCCCGCAACACGCTCATGACGAAGTCGAGCAGCGAGGCGATCTCGTCGGCCGCCTGCTCTTCGGTGCAGAAGATGTGGCTGTCGTCCTGCGTGAACCCGCGGATCCGCATCAGACCGTGCAGCGTGCCCGCTCGCTCATAGCGATACACGTTGCCCAGCTCGAACAGCCGCAATGGCAGTTCGCGGTAGCTGCGCTGACGACTGCGGAAGATGAGGCAGTGCATCGGGCAGTTCATCGGCTTCATGTAGTACGTGCCGTTGTCCATCTCCATCGGCGGGTACATGCCGTCCTTGTAGAAGTCGAGGTGGCCCGACGTCTGGAACAGGTTGCCGTTGGCGACGTGCGGGGTGAACACGAACTGGTAGCCACCATTGGTGTGGCGCTCGCGGCTGTAGTCCTCCATCAGCTTGCGGACGATGGCGCCCTTCGGGTGCCAGACCGCCAGACCGCCGCCCAGTTCCTGCGGGAAGCTCAGCAGGTCGAGCTCGACCGCGAGCTTGCGGTGATCACGCTTTTCTGCCTCGGCCAGCCGGTGCAGATGTTCCTCGAGCGCCGACTTCGATTCCCAGGCCGTGCCGTAGATGCGCTGCAGCATCGGACCTTTCTCGTTGCCGCGCCAGTATGCACCGGCCACCTTCATCAGCTTGAAGTGCCCGAGCCTGTTGGTGGACGGTACGTGCGGGCCGAGGCAGAGGTCGACGAACTGGGGCGAGTTGCGATACACGCTGATCGTCTCGCCACTGCCGACCTCGCTGGTATCGAGATCGCTGGCGGCGAGATCGCTGGCGGCGAGGCCAGCAACACCGGCCGACACCCGTTCGATGATCTCCCGCTTGTAGGGCTGGTCGGCGAACACCGCGAGCGCGTCGTCGCGCGGCAACTCGGATCGGACGAAGGGTTGGTCGGCCTTCATGATCTCGCGCATCCGGGCGGTGATCGCGTCGAGGTCGTCCTCGCTGAACGTGCGACCGCCGCCGAGCTCGAAGTCGTAGTAGAAGCCGTCGACGATCGCCGGCCCGATGGAGTACTTCGCGCCGGGGAACAGCTGGGTCACCGCTTGCGCCAACACGTGTGCCGTCGAGTGACGAAGCACGTGGCGACCCTCGTCGGAATCGGCCGTGACGATCGAGACCTGGGCACCATCCGGGAGCGGGCGACCGAGATCCCACTCCGCTCCGTTCACGACGGCTGCGATCGCCGCCTTCGCGAGGCGCGAGCCGATCGACGACGCAACGTCCGCAGTGGTGACACCCTCGTCGTACGAGCGCTGCGAGCCGTCTGGGAGAGAAATCGTGATCTGTGCCATAGCACCACAAAGTCTACGAGTGCCGCCCTCGCGACAGCGGGAGGGTTTCTCTGCACGGTGTCCGGGTACGTCGCATGCGACCCAGCGCCAGGCCGATCAGCTGGCGGCCGCCCCAGCCATCTCGTGGATCATCTGTTGCTCGTCGCCGACGTGGGCGACTCTGGCTGCGACGGGCGACGGCTCGGCGTCGGCCGACTTGCCGGCATACACGTTCCGGTAGTCCTGACCGGTGAGCTCGCGGATCTCGAACATCAACTCGTCGGTGATCTGGCGCAACGCCCGGTGATCGTCGGCCCGGTCGCGATAGCGCTCGATCTTGATCGGCCGGCCGATCTTGATCGTGCAGTCCTTGCGGATCTTGGGCAACTTCGCATCGGGAGGCTGGATCTCGCGCGTGCCGATCACGCCGACGGGAAAGATCGGGCAACCGACCTTCAGGGCCAGGCGCGCCGCTCCCGTTCGACCCTTGTAGAGGAACCCGTCGCGGCTGCGAGTGCCCTCGGGGAAGATGCCGAACAGCTCACCGCGGCGCAGCACACGCTCAGCGGTGTCGAGCGCCGCCTGGCTCTTGTCGCCACCACCCCGGTCGATCGGGATCATTCCCATGGCCGGGAAGATGAACTTGGTCTTCCAGGAGTCCATGTACTCGGCCTTGCCGACGAAGCTGATGTTGCGTGGAACGTGCAACATCAGGAATGCGCTGTCGAGGAAGCTGATGTGGTTCGGGCAGAGGATCGCCGGGCCGCTCTCGGGCAACCGGTCGAAGCCCTCGAGATCGAAGTGCCACAACCGGTTGGACACCGGTTTCGCGACGCGACGGAAGCGGGTCTGCAGCTTGCCTGCACCTTCGGCATTCAACGCTCGGCCCTCCATCCCGCGGAACGCCACCGGTGGGTTCCTCCCGGATGAGGGACCGTCGCGAGCAGCGCCGCAGGAAGAGGATACCCCACATGAGGGACGCGCCGGGGGGCATGCGGTCGACAGCGCGTGAACGTTGCATGACGGAGGTGTGACCGCCGCGCGCGGGCGCCGCCGCGCTCAGAGATCGACGCCGAGGAGCGCCGCGGCCGCGCCGACGCCGATGCCCGCGGCGGCTGCAGCGTCGATCACCGCGATCGCGCCCGGTGTGTTCAGATCGTCGTCGAGCGCGGCGCGCACGTCGTCGAGCAACGACCCGTCATCGTGGCCCCCGGAGAGAGCCCCGGCCGTCGCCGACGACCATGCCTCGAGCCGGTCGCGGTTGCGCGGCATGAGGGCGTCATCCCATTCCCACTCGTAGCGATAATGGTGTTCGATGATCGCCAGGCGGATCGATCGCGGGTCCCATTCCGTTCGCAGCTTGTCGACGAACACCAGGTTGCCCAAGCTCTTGGACATCTTGTGGCCGTCCATGTACACCATCGCCACATGCATCCAGTGCTTGACGAACGATTCGCCGGTGGCGGCCTCGCTCTGCGCACGTTCGCACTCGTGGTGGGGGAAGATCAGGTCGCTGCCGCCTCCGTGGAGGTCGATCGTCGACCCGAGCTCGCGCAGGGCGAGCGCACTGCACTCGATGTGCCAACCGGGTCGGCCTGGACCCCACAAGGTGTCCCAGCTGGGCTCGTCGTCGGCTGACGGGTGCCACAGGACGAAATCGAGGGGATCACGCTTGTTGGGGTCGTCGAGATTGCCGCCCCGCTGGCGGGCGAAATCGATCATCTGC
This sequence comes from Actinomycetes bacterium, assembly GCA_031400715.1. Taxonomy (GTDB): domain Bacteria; phylum Actinomycetota; class Acidimicrobiia; order Acidimicrobiales; family Ilumatobacteraceae; genus VFMC01. Next base: position 8,434 of record JANNQK010000191.1, read on the forward strand.
TCCCGCGAGTAGTGGCTGACCGTGCCGAACGAGGGGAACTTCGAGACGTCGAAGTACACGCTGCCACCCGCCACATAGGCGAAACCTCGGTCGAGCACCATGCCGATGAAGCCACGGATGTCGGGTATGGCCGACGAAGCCCGAGGGGTTGAATACACCGGCAGGGCGTTGAGCGCCGTCATGTCGCGTTCGAAACGAGCCTCCTCGCCGGCGGCGAGGTCGAGGTAGTGCACCCCGAGCTCGCGGGCTTTGGCGAACAGCGGATCGTCGACATCGGTGACGTTGCGGACGCACTTGACGGTGTGTCCGATGTCGATGAGGCGCCGTTGCAGCACGTCGTAGGTGATGAAGGTGGCCGCGTGGCCGAGGTGGGTCGCGTCGTACGGGGTGATGCCACATGTGTACATGAGCACCTGTTCTCCCGGTTCGAACGGCACCACGGCACGCTGGGCGGTGTCGTAGAGCTGCATCGTCAGGCCTGCAACGCCCGCGGGTCGCGCTTGATTCCGGTGAGCTTCGGAGCGACGCGCGTCTTGTAGCGGACGTTCAACTGCAACAACACCGCGGTGAATGCCTCGATCGCCGTCGCGTTCGACAACTCCCCGGCATCGAGCGGGCGGCACCCTGGGATCTTGGCGACCATGTCGCTGATGGTGCGCACCGCGTCCTTGTCGTCGCCGCAGATCAGCACGTCGGAATCGATCGGTTCGCCGAGATGACCGAGTTCGGTTGCAGGCAGGTGGTGGAACGCGGCCACGACCCGAGCCTTCGGCACGGCCGCCTGCACATGTGCGGCCACGCTGCCGCGCGGTGGGACGAGCGGCTGGAACTCGTGGCCGACGCGAACGAGCGCGTTGGCCATGCTGACCACCACTTTGCCCGCCAATGCGTCGGCGTTCTCCTGTGCGGTGGTCGCGGCAGAATCCCATGGCGTCGCGATCACCACCACGTCACAGTCGGCAGCCTGGGGATTGTCGCCGTACGACAGCAGCGGCGCGATGTCGGGCCAACGCTGCACCATCCCGTCGCGGGCTTCCATGGCGCGGTACTTCGAACGTGAACCGATCACCACCTCGTAGCCGATCGACGCGAGCCGCGCCGCCAGCGCGCTGCCGGCCGGCCCCGTTCCACCCAGTATCCCGATGCGCATCGAGACAGCCTTGCACATGCGACCTTCACCTCAACAAGGAGGAAGCCAGGAGGTGGACCGGCAAGGAACCGTCGCTGCTCCACACACGAGTAGGTTGCTCGACATGGGTCTGCTCGAGGGGAAGAACATCGTCGTCACCGGGGTGCTCACCGACGCGTCGCTCGCGTTCGGGGTGGCTGCACTGGCGCAGCAGGAAGGCGCGCACGTCATGCTCACCGGCGCCGGTCGCGCCCTCAGCCTCACCGAACGCACGGCGCGAAAACTGCCGTCCCCGGTGCCGGTGTACGAACTCGATGTCACCAAGCCCGAACACCTCGTGTCCGCGCGCGAACACGCGCGCGAGCACTTCGGAGGTCACGTCGACGCCGTGCTGCACTCCATCGGGTTCGCGCCCGAGGTGTGCCTCGGCGACGACTTCATGGCCGCGACGTGGGACGACGTGCAGATCGCCGTCAACATCTCGGCCTATTCGTACAAAGCACTCGCCGATGCCTTCCTCCCTCTGATGGGTGCCGGCGGTGCGTTCGTGGGTCTCACGTTCGACAACACCGTTGCATGGCCGGCGTACAACTGGATGGGCGTTGCCAAGAGCGCGCTCGAGAGCGTGAACCGCTACCTGGCCAAGGAGCTCGGTCCGCGAGGCATCCGTTCGAACCTGATCGCCGCGGGCCCGGTCAAGACGATGGCCGCCAAGAGCATCCCCGGCTTCAAGAAGTTCGAGGACGTGTGGGACGACCGGGCCCCCCTGGGCTGGGACGTCACCGATTCCAGCGCCGTTGCCAAGGCATGCGTGGCCATGATGAGCGACTGGTTTCCCGCAACCACTGGCTCGATGATCCACGTCGACGGCGGGTATCACGCAGTCGGTGCCTGAACGGCAGCTCATCAGCGGTTGACGGCGTGGCTGATGCTCCCGGCTGCCGGCGCGCGGAGGTACTAGGACCAAAGGGCACTGACCTCGGACGAGCGCCAGGCGTGTCCTTGCTGTTCCTCCCATCCGGCCCAGCCGGACTCACCCGCCAGGAGATCAGCATGAACAAGACCCTCGTATGGACCGTCGCCGGCATCGCGACCGTCGGATTCGGCATCCCCGTGTCCGCCGGATTCCTCTCACCGGGCACGTCCACGGTTCCACGGACGGAGATCGTGGTGCCGCCCACCAGCAGCTCGGATGCATCTACCAGTACGACCTCGAGTTCGACCCCCGACACGATTGCGACCGTCACCGGCGTCAGCACCACACCGGTGAAGCAGAGCACGACCTCCGCACCCGACAACTCGCTGCCTGGTGTCTCGGCACCCGACAACTCGGCACCCGACAACTCCACGGTGACGAGCGCCGAGGACATCAGCGGCCCATGTGACGAGGCCGAGCACGCGAACGACCCGCGTTGCACCGGGGTGAGCGGTGCCGTCGTCAAGGGTGATCATGACGACGGCGATCACGACGGCGACGACGCTGATGAAGACAACAGCGGTCACGACGACAGCGACGACGACGGCGACGACGCTGATGAAGACAACAGCGGTCACGGCGGCGACGACAGCCAGGAGGACAACAGCGGTCACGACAGCTCGAACAGCGGCTCCGACGACTGACCCGTTCTCGCACTCACACTCTCGCACCCACACGAGACGTGCGGCCCGCCCGCCGCACCCAGCAGCCACTCGCTTCCGTTCTGTCACCACCGGTCCCTCGCCCGCAGCCGGTGATGACAGCGGAGCGGGTGGCTGCTGGCGCGTCTGGCCCCCTGACGGCCTGATGACCCCAGGCCTGAGCATCGAGCTCGCTGAGCAGGCCCGACGCGTCGCGCGGTCAAGCTCGGAACGGGCCGGACCGATACCCCTACATGCGGGCTGGCCGGTTGCTCTTCGTCGTTGCCCTGGCGGCAGGCTCGGCGTTGATCGCCGGAGTCGTCCCGGTGCCGTCGCCAGCCGGTCTCGGTACGACTTCGATGGCTGCAGCAGCCGAGGACCCCGCCCCGTGGG
>JANNQK010000192.1:0-11904 GCA_031400715.1 Actinomycetes bacterium
CCCGACGGTGCCAAGGGGCTCGATATCGGGCCCGGCACGGCGGCGGCGTTCAGCGACGTGATCATCGAGGCGCGCACGGTCTTCTGGAATGGGCCGATGGGCATGTTCGAGGATCCGCGGTTCGAGGCGGGCACTCGTACGGTTGCCCAGGCCATTGCCGACACGAAAGCGTTCACCGTGGTTGGCGGCGGCGATAGTGCCGCTGCGCTCGCCCAATTCGGGCTCGACGACGAGGTTGACCATGTGTCGACCGGCGGGGGAGCCTCGCTCGAACTCCTCGAGTTCGGCGATCTGCCCGGGCTGGAAGCGCTGCGCGGTGCACCCAATGCGTAAGCCGTTGATCTCCGCGAACTGGAAGATGAACCACAACCACTTCGAGGCCATCCAGTGCGTGCAGAAGCTGGCGTACCTCGTGAGCAAGGACGACTTCGAACAGGCCGAGGTGAGCATCCATCCGCCGTTCACCGACATCCGCAGCGTGCAGACCGTGATCGATGCCGACAAGCTCGAGTTCGCGCTCGGCGCCCAGCACTGTCACTGGGAGGACAAGGGAGCGTTCACCGGCGAGGTGTCGCCGCTGTTCTTGGCCAAGCTCGGCGTCGACTACGTGATCTGCGGTCACAGCGAGCGGCGCGAGCTGTTCGGCGAGACCGACGAGATGGTGAACAGCAAGGTGTCGGCCATCCTCAGGCACGGCATGACACCGATCATGTGCGTCGGCGAGACGCTGGCCGAGCGTGAGGCCGGCGACACCGAGACCAAGGTGCTCGGCCAGGTGCGCGCCGGCCTGGCCGGCCGCTCGGCCGAACAGGTGGGTGCGTTGGTGATCGCCTACGAACCGATCTGGGCCATCGGGACCGGCAAGACCGCCACCGCCGACGATGCCCAGGTGATGTGCGCTGCGATCCGCGAGACGATCGCGGAGATCGCAGGTGCCCTGGCCGCAGCGACGGTGCGTATCCAATACGGGGGCTCGGTGAAGGCCGGGACGATCGCCGAGTTGATGGCCGGACCCGACGTCGACGGCGCCTTGGTGGGCGGAGCGAGCCTCGATCCGGACGAGTTCGCGCGCATCTGCAAGCTCGGCGTCTGAGCCGGCCGGCTCACGAGCCCGAAACACGCCTGGAACGTTTGCGCCAACTTTTCGTACACCTGAAACAGGATGGCTACCCGGCGGTAGCTCGTGGTGATAGCTTTTCGTTGCTCACGTCGATCGGGGAGGACGGCGTGAGGTATCGAACCCGTCGAACGCCGCATTCGCCTAGTCACAACCGGTCGATGCGGGCGGTTCCGATTTCGAGGAACACCTCCCTCCGAACCACCATCAGGAGGACAACCACGTGAGCACCACGAGGCGCGGCACAAAGTTCGCCGCACTTGTCGTGGGCCTTTCGCTCTTCGCTGCAGCTTGCGGCGATGACGAGGAGACCACGACAGCCACGGACGCTCCCGGCACGACCGCGGAGACGGAGGCCACCGAGGCCCCCGCCACCACGGAAGCTGGCGGAGAGACCACCGAGGCACCCGGCACCACCGAGGCGCCGGCCGAGACGGCCGCCATGCGGATCACCTACGACATCGCCGAGAACGCGGTGTGGGATGACGGCTCGCCGATCACCGTCGCCGACTTCCAGTGCCAGTACGACGCCGTCCTCGGCACCGTCGGCTCGCTGTCGACCACCGGCTACGACCAGATCATCTCGGTCGAAGCGGGCGAGAGCGACAAGCAGGTCGTCGTCGAGTTCAAGAGCGTGTACGCACCGTACCGTGCGTTGTTCGGAGCCGGGTCGCTGCTGAAGGCTGATGCGTTCGCTGACTGCAACGACATCTCGGCCGATCTCCAGACGGAGTTCACGTTCTCGAACCGTCCGTACAAGCTCGATTCGTGGGACGAGTCGCAGTCGATCTTCTCGCCCAACGAGAACTACTTCGGCGACGACGTGGCGGTGACCTCGAAGATCGTGATGGTCCCCAAGGCCGACACCGAGACCCAGATCTCGTCGCTGCTCGCGTCGGAAGTCGACTTCATCTACCCGCAGTACAGCCCCGAGACTGCAGCCGCGGTCGCCGGCGATGCCAACGTCGCCGTCGAGATCCTGTTCGGCGGCGACTACGAGGCGTTGTACTTCCAGCAGCAGGAAGGTCCGTTCGCCGATCCGGTGTTCCGTCAGGCGTTCGCCCAGTCGATCGACATCGAAGCGCTGTTCCAGCAGATCTATGTCCCGATCGCTGATGGTGATCCGCTCACCTGTGGTCCGATCGTGCCGGGTCGCTACTGCGACGAGACCACCTTCGAAGGCACCTACGACGCTGAGGGCGCTGTCGCGCTCCTCGAGGGCGACGGCTGGGTCAAGGACGGCGACGGTTTCTGGAGCAAGGACGGCGAGACCCCCGAGGTCCGCTGGATGGTCAACGCCGGCAACAGCCGTCGTGAGAACACCCAGGCATACCTGATCCCGTTGCTGCAGGCCGCAGGATTCAACGTCGTGGCCGACAACTGCGAAGCGGAGTGCGTGTTCCAGCAGCGTCTCCCAGCCCTCGACTACGACCTCGGGATGTACATCAGCACCGCACCGCCGGACCCGGCGTACCTGACCGCAAGCTTCACCTGCGATCAGATCCCGACCGAAGCGAACGACTTCGCCGGCCAGAACAGCCAGGGCTGGTGCAACGAAGAGGCCACTGCTGCGCTCTACGAGGCCGATGCAACGATCGACCTCGACGCTCGTGCCGAGCTGATCAAGGGTGCGATCGCGAAGATGCGTGAGGACTGGGTGCTGCTGCCCACGTTCCAGTTCCCGAAGTCGGGTCTGTACCGCACCGACAAGGTCGGCGGTCCAGTGGCGGCCGAGCTCAACAACTTCGAGGCGTTCATCAACTTCAACCAGTGGACCGACCTCGACGGCGATGGCCAGATCGTCATCGCTGCCGAGCAGTGGCCGGGCTGTCTCAATCCGATCACCGAGTGCGCCAACTCGTCGTGGTACGTGTGGACGATTGCGTTCCCGCTCGTGATGGGCGTGTACGACACCACCGGCGAGGGTGAGTACAAGCTCACGCCGCTGATGGCCAGCGAGCCCGTGGTCGAGATCCTCTGATCCTCGATCCGGACCTCCATCTGGAGTAGTAGTTTCACACCTGCGACAGCGGGGCCGGTCGCTCGATCGGCCCCGCTGTCTCGTAGAGGGAGCTGTTCATGCTGCGTTTCATCACCCGCCGGCTGCTGTGGGCCATCCCGACCCTGCTGATCCTGACGTTCGTGGTGTACTGCGCGTTGCGGTTGTCGACCGACCCCCTCGCCAGCTACGCCCGATCCAACCCGAGGCTCGCCAAGCAGCCGGCAAAGCGTGCCCAGTACATCGAGCTGAACGGTCTGTGGCCCGGCTTCAGTGGCTACGTGCGCGGCTACTTCCATTGGCTCGGCGGATTTCTCACCGGAGACTGGCAGCCGAGCATCAAGGGCAGCCGACCGGTGTGGCCCAACCTCAAAGACGCGCTGATCAACACGATCCGCCTGGGTGCTGTGGCATCGATCTTCGGGATCACGATTGGTCTCGCCCTCGGTGTGTTCGCCGGTTTGCGCCCGGGCAAGCTGCGCGACAGCGCGGTGAACACGGGCGCCCTCATCGGCTTTTCGATCCAGCCCTTCATCATCGCCGTCTTGTTGCAACTACTCTTCGCCGTGCAATGGGCGAAGTGGTTCGGCGACCCGCTGCTTCCCACCTCGGGGATGTATCCCGCCGGCCATCAAGGTTTCGACCTGGTGTTGATGCTGAAGTTCATGATCCTGCCCGTGATCGTGGTGTCGATCCAGACGATCGCGGCGTACAGCCGGTACATGCGTGCGTCGTTGCTCGACGTGATGAGCAGCGACTACCTGCGCACGGCTCGGGCCAAAGGCATCAGCGAGCGCCAGGTCTTGGTGAAGCATGCGCTGCGCAACGCGATGGTGCCGATCGTGACGATCGCAGCGCTCGACATGGGCTTCATCGTCGGTGGCCTGATCATCTCCGAAGGCATCTTCGAATACCCCGGGATGGGCAAGTTCTTCCTGACTGCCGAGGCCAACGGCGACTTCCCCGAGCTCATGCCGTGGATGGTGATCATCACCGCCTCGGTCATCTTCTTCAACCTGCTCGCAGACCTTGCGTATGCGTGGCTCGACCCGAGGATCCGACTTGACTGACCTGATCTCGCCATCGCCCACCGATGACTCGGGCGCCGCGCCCAGCGATGCTGCCATCGGCGTGCTCAAACAGACCATCTCGCCCAGGCAGATGGCCTTCAAGCGATACATGAACCACCGTGCTGCCGTGGTGTCGGCCGTGGTGCTCACGATCATCGTGATCTTCGTGGTCCTGTCGCCGATCACGGCCCGCTACGGGGTGAACGAGGCGATCTTCAAAGCCGAGGCCGGACGGCGGAACCAGAACCTGCCACCCAGCTCGCAGGCCTGGTTCGGTACCGACGCCAATGGTCGCGACCTGTACAGCAGGCTCATCTACGGAACCAGGGTGTCGCTGGTGCTCGGCCTGTTCACCGGCATCATCTCGGTTGCCGTCGGCGCCTTCATCGGAGCCATCGCCGGCCTGAAGGGCGGCTGGATCGACGACCTGCTGATGCGGGCCACCGACATCATGTTGGCGCTGCCGCTCCTGGTGGTGCTGGTGATCGTGCGTGGTGCATTGCGCAACGTGTCGTGGGTGAAGGTCATCATGGGCGAGTCGACCTCGGTTCGCTTCCTGGTCGTGCTGCTGTCGTTGATCGGATGGATGGGCGTCGCCCGCCTAGTGCGTGGCCAGGTGAAACAGTTGAAGGAACGAGAGTTCATCGAGGCAGCGCGAGCGTTGGGCGCCTCGACAACGCGAATCATGTTCCGGCACTTGTTGCCCAACTCGATCGGTCAGCTGATGGTCGCGCTGTCGTTCGCGGTCATCGGTGCGATCACCGCCGAGGCCACGCTCAGCTTCTTCGGCTACGGGCCCGATGCTGGTTCGGGCATGACATCGATGGGGTTGCTCATCAAGGACTCCAAGAGCGCTGTCCCGGCCGGGTACTGGTGGGCGGTGGTGTATCCGGGTGCGCTGCTGATCCTCGTGTCGCTGTGCATCAACTTCATTGGTGATGGCATGCGCGATGCCGTCGATCCCAAGATGCAGGTGGACGCCTGATGAGCGAAGTAGCGCTGTCGATCAAGGACCTGCGGGTCACCTTCAAGACCCTGCTCGGCCAAGTGCAGGCGGTACGCGGCGTCAGCCTCGACGTGCAGCCCGGCGAGGTGGTCGGAGTGGTCGGCGAATCCGGCTCCGGCAAATCGGTCTCGTTCCTGGCCGTGATGGGCCTGCTGCCGAAATCGGCGCAGATCACCGGTTCTGCGAAGGTGAACGACATCGAGTTGATCGGGGCCCCTCACAGAGTCCTGCGCAAGGCACGGGGTGGCGAGGTGGCGATGATCTTCCAGGATCCGCTGTCCGCGCTGAACCCGGTGCATCGCGTGGGTGCCCAGATCGTCGAGATGCTGCAGGCGCACCAGTCGATCTCCAAAGACGAGGCCAACACTCGCGCGATCGAACTGCTCGACATCGTCGGCATCCCGCAACCCAAGGACCGTGCCCGCCAGTACGCGCACGAGTTCTCCGGCGGCATGCGCCAGCGGGTGATGATCGCGATGGCGATCGCCAACGACCCCAAGGTGTTGATCGCCGACGAGCCCACCACCGCGCTCGATGTGACCGTGCAGGCCCAGATCCTGGAGGTGATGGAGCGTGTTCGCCGCGACCTCGGCACGGCGGTGGTGTTGATCACCCACGACCTCGGCGTCGTGGCTCGCATCGCAGATCGAGTCCAGGTGATGTACGCCGGCCGCGCTGTCGAACGTGGCGAGGTGCTGCCCTTGTTCGAGCACCCGTCGCATCCGTACACCCAGGGTCTGCTCAACTCGCTGCCGCACGGTGGCAAGCACCGGCTGCAGCCGATTCCCGGAGCGCCGCCCAACATGCTGCAACCGCCGTCCGGCTGCGCGTTCCGCGCCCGCTGCACGTTCGCTATCGACCGTTGCGCCGAGACGATTCCCGAGTTGGTCAAGGTGGGCGTTCACGAGACCGCGTGCATACGGGCCGAGGATCTGGAGCTCAACCCATGACCAGTCGAGTGCTCGAGGTGAACGACCTCGTCAAGAACTTCTCGATCAAGACCTCTGCCGGCATCCGTGTCGTTCGCCGGACGGTGCAAGCCGTCAGCGGTGTCAGCTTCACCATCGACGAAGGCCAGACCGTCGGCCTGGTGGGCGAGAGTGGTTCGGGCAAGACGACCGTCGGCCGATGCGTCCTTCGACTCATCGAACCGACCAGCGGCTCGGTGAAGTTCAAGGATCAAGAGCTGATCGGCATGGAGGCCAAGCAACTCCGCAGCCTGCGCGCCCAGATGCAGATCGTGTTCCAGGATCCGTACGCGTCGCTCGACCCGAAGATGACCGTCGGGGCGGCGATCGCCGAGCCACTGGTGATCCAGAGCATCGCCGGCAACCACGACGACCGCGTGGTCGAACTGCTCGAGTTGGTGGGCCTCGCTGCCGATCACTCGAAGCGCTTCCCGCACGAGTTCTCGGGCGGCCAGCGACAGCGAGTGGGCATCGCTCGAGCCCTTGCATTGAACCCGTCGCTGATCGTGCTCGACGAGCCGGTGTCGGCGCTCGACGTGAGCATCCAAGCCGGTGTGGTGAACCTGTTGGAAGACCTGCAGGCACAGATGGGGCTCAGCTACCTGTTCATCGCCCACGATCTCTCGGTGGTGCGTCACATCAGCGACGTGGTCGCCGTGATGTATCTGGGCAAGCTGATGGAGATCGGCCCCGCCGACGAGATCTACAACTCACCGTCGCATCCCTACACGCAGGCGCTCTTGTCGGCCATTCCCGAGCCGGATCCGGTGGCCGAACGTCAACGGCAGAGGATCCTGCTGCAAGGCGACGTCCCGAGCCCGATCGATCCGCCATCGGGTTGCCGGTTCCGCACGCGCTGCCCGATCGCGAAGGAGATCTGCGCTCAGGAAGAGCCCGAGTTGATCGATCGCGGGCAGGGCCACCCGGTGGCCTGTCACTTCGCTGAGGTGATGCCGGTGAAGGTGTCGATCACCGGCGAGTCGCTCAGCCCACACGGCTGACCCAACGCCGCTCGTCCACCAACACCGTCGATCCCGGCGGCGAGCACAACGCCCGAGCGCTGCGACCCGATAGGCTCGTTCCCCGTGCGTGACGTCATCCTCTACCTCGTGCTGATCATCAACCTGGTGTCCCTCGTGGCCATGGTCGCGGGCATCTTGATGCACAGCGGTCGCGGTGGTGGCCTCAGCGACATGTTCGGTGGCGGCGCCGGCGCGGCCCTCGGATCGTCCGCGGCGGAACGCAACCTCAACCGGATCACCACGGTGTTCGCACTGGTGTGGTTCCTCACGGTGATCGCACTCGGTTTCCTGTTGGTGCGCAGCTGACACAGAGGTAGATTCAAGGCCCGCACGTTCACCTGCTCCATCGGTGGCCGAAAGTGTTGCGGCACCCACGTCGAAGTGGCGAAATAGGCAGACGCGCTAGCTTGAGGGGCTAGTGGGAGAAATCCCGTGGGGGTTCAAGTCCCCCCTTCGACACGAAGTAAGCCCAGGTCACAGACCTGGGCTTCACTCGTTTTCGGCCGTTAGTCACCACGTGGTCACGTGGTCCGAGGACACGTGGACCGATGCGCCGAGCGTCCGACCGCAGTGTGGCCCCGTCCGATGGCAGTCGGTGACAGCGCCATCTCCTTCAGTCAAGTGGTGACACAGATGACATCCTGCTGGGTTACATGTAACATCGAGCTCATGGTCCGCCGTCAATCATCGTCGCCCACCGCCATTCGCGTCCGCGCCCACCGCCAACGACTCCGTGAACAGGGACTGCGACCGATTCAGATCTGGGTCCCCGACGTCAGATCCCCGCAGTTCGCCAAGCAGGCGCACCAACAGTCGCTCGCGGTCGCGTCGAGCCGACACGCGCCGGACGATCAGGCCTTCATCGACGCTTTGGCCGACGACGAGTGAACCGAGGAGAAATCTGGACAGCTTCGGCTGGGAGCGGATACGTGGGCAAACCCCGACCTGTCGTGATCGTCCAGGACAACCGCTTCGACGCCACGGCCTCGGTGGCCATCTGCGCGTTCACGACCGATCCGACTGATGCACCGCTGATCCGACTGCTCGTCGAGGCCAACGAGGTGACCGGCATCCGCGAATCGAGTCGACTGATGGTCGACAAGATCACGACCATCCCCCGCTCGAAGCTGGGTGAACGCGTCGGCCAACTGAACGACGACGACATGATCCGGCTTTCGCGCGCGCTCGTCGTGTTCCTCGGACTCGCAGGGAACTGACGACAGGCAGCGCATCGCGCTCCATGTCGCCCGACCGCTTCGGATTCCTCCGGCGGTGGCTGGCAAGGGCCGGGGCGCACGGCAGCCCTCCCCGACGAGATGGTGTCGATGACGATGGATGCCTTGTTCGCTGGCCAGGGTGCGACCGCGCTCGAGAAGTACCGAGCGCGCCGATCCGACGCGGCCCCACACGAGATCGTCGGTGCCGTGGAGACCGACCGGATGTTCCGAGTGCCGGCGGTGCGTCTGGCCGATGCACAGACGGCGCACAACGCCAACGTGTGGATGTACCTCGTGAGCCGGAGACCCGGTGGCGACGAACTGTGCCCACGCCCGGTGCATCACATCGGCGAGGGCGGGCGGCGCATCCGGTCCGTTGAACCCGGCTGCCATGGCGCTTCCCAAGTTGTTGAAGACGTATGACAACTCGAGTGCGTGGCACGCACCGAAGGCTTGGCATGTGTTCAAGTCCCCCCTTCGACACGACGAAACCCCGGCGATAGGCCTGGGGTTCGGTCTCTTGGGCTGTCGGTCTGGCGCCCTGGCATCAGCTGCCGATGCTCCCGGCGTCTGTCGAGGTCGTGGGACTGGCGTCGATGCGGGAGCGGGCTGCCGAGATCGGTGGATCCGTCGACATCACGTCGAAGGCAACGGGTCCATCGTGCATGCGATGCTGCCTCTCGGCTGAACGGAGCGCTGCCGCGTCATCTTCTGTCACGTCGATCGGGAAGGCGGAGCGGCGAGGGTGATTGCGTTGGTAGCGTTGTGGTCGCTGAAGCCTCCACGGGCCGACGCCACGATCCCGGGCCGCTTGTAACGGTGCCGGGGTCACTTCGTCTTCTGACCGCGCAGGGGAGCGGTGCTGTCGCGGATGATCAGCTCGGCGGGCAGCACGATCCGTTTGGCTCGCGAGGTCGTGCCGGTCTTGGCACGTTCGAGCGCGGCGCGAAGCTCGAATGCTGCTGCTCGGCCTTTGGCGGCCACGTCTTGGCGAACGGTGGTGAGCGCAGGGCGCATGCGACAGGCGAGCGGGTTGTCGTCGAATCCAACCACCGACAGATCCGTCGGAACGACCAGGCCGCGCTCGTGCGCCACCTGCACCGCGCCGTAGGCCATCGAGTCCGAGAAGCACAGGATCGCCGTCGGCCGGTCGGTCAGGTCGAGGAGGATCTCGGCACCGACCCGGCCGGTGGACTCGCTCGGGAGGTTCTGCTGCACCACCACCGGCTGCACACCCGCCGCGGTGAGGCCGTCGAGCCAGCCGAGCATGCGTTGACGGCTGACGTGTGCGGTGGCGTCGACGATCGGCTGGTCGATGAGTCCGGTTCTGCCGCCGTAGCAGGAGGTGATGATGCCCACTCGACGATGGCCCAGTTCGACGAGGTGTTGCGCTGCTGCCCGGGCACCCGTCCGATCGTCGACGTTGATGCTCGCGAAGCCCGCGACCGGGGTCTGGTCGACGTACACCAGAGGAAGTTTGCGGCGGCGTAGCCAGTCGATGGCAGCGGAGTCGTTGTTGCACGAATACACGAGCGCGCCGTCCATCGGAACGTCGCGCGCGGCGACATGGCCAGATGACGTCGACGAGAGCAGTGTGAGGGCCAGGCCGCTCGTTTCGAGCTCGCTGGCGACGGCACCGAAGAACAACGCTGCCACCTCGTCGGTGAACGCGTACTGCAGGTTGTCGGTGAGCAGCACTCCGACCGCCCCGGTGGTGCCCAACGCGAGTGCCCGCGCTGCCGGATCCGGCCCGGCGTAGCCGAGCTCGTCGGCGACCTCGAGGATCCGTCGGCGCAGATCGGTCGACAACTGGTCCGGCTTGGAGAACGCGTTCGACACGGTCATCCGGCTCACGCCGACACGATCGGCGACAGTCTGGAGCGTCACTCTCGGCACGTACCGATTCTTGCCGGTGCCGAGAGGCCGCGCCGACCGAAGCGTCGAACTCGTGCTCGTCGATTCGTCGGCTGGGCGTGTCCGGCGTACGAGACGTCCGGGACGTCCGGGACGTCCGAGTCATCCGAGTCGTCCGAGACGCTGCAGTGGTTCAGGACGCCGGGCGCCCCGCGCCAGCCGGCGCCGGAGCGCTCGTCTCGAGGGGGAGCGACGAGTGCACCCGGACACCGGCCCGGCGGATCGAGGCGCCGACGCGCCGCAGGCGACGTCGACGCTCGGTGACGGGGAGCACGGGGGCGCCGGGGAGTGCGCTGAAGGCGATGCCATCGCGAGGGGTGGGGGTAAACATCTCGGTGAGGACGTGCATCGGGGTCATGTGGGCTCTCCTGGGCTCAAGGAACTGTACCGGTATAGTACCTGAGAGAACTGTACCGGTACAGCAATCATCCGCGTGACTTGTGACTCGTCGGTCGAGGGTGCGGCCCTACGCTCGAACGCGTGCTGATCATCGGACTCACGGGTGGTATCGGATCTGGCAAGTCGACGGTGTCGCGCCTGTTGGCCGAGCGTGGTGCGCACGTGGTCGACGTCGATGCTCTGGGGCGGCTCGTCATCGCGCCCGGCGGTCGCGCCGAGGCGGCCGTGCGGGCCGAGTTCGGATCGGATGTCGTCGATGTCGACGGGCACGTGGATCGCGCCGCGCTCGCACGCGCAGTGTTCGGCCGACCGGAGCAGTTGGCTCGGCTGACGGCGATCAGCCACCCCGCGATCAACGCCGAGCTGGCAGACCGGCTCGACGAGTTGCCTGCCGACTCCATCGTCGTCCTCGACATGGCGATCCTGGTGGAGAGCTCGCTCGGACGTGGCGATCCCGATCACTCGTACGCGAAGGTGATCGTGGTCAAGGCGCCGGCGGAGCTGCGCGTGCACCGAGCTGTGGGGCGGGGGATGGCCGAAGCGGACGTCAGGGCGCGCATCGCATCGCAAGCCAGCGATGAACAGAGGAGGGCGGTCGCCGACGCGGTCGTCGTGAACGACGGCGACATGGAGCTGCTGTCGGCGCGAGTGGGCGACCTGTGGACGACGGTCCTCGGCTGGGCGACCGAGGCCTGACCGCACCGCTCGGTCAGGGGCGCGAGGTCAGGAACCCTGAGTCAGAGGCTGGGATCGTTGGTCTGGCCGTGGGCTGTCCAGTAGTCGTTGAGCGCGTTCTGGATGGTGACGTACCACACGATGTTGCCGATGATCGGCAGCAGGAACCACAGACCCCAGATAGTGGTGATCGGCGGCTCTCGGCCCTCGTCTCGGTACATCTGCTCGACCTCGCCCGCGAGCAGGAACATGGTGACGGGCGAGATGAACAGGGTGATCAACAGGTAGCCGACGCCGCCGATCCCCTGGCGACGGTATCGCTGCATCTCATCTCCGGTCTGGTACGACCAGACCACGGTCCAGACGCCACAGGTGACCACCGAGAGCAGGATGACCAGGCCGACCGCTCGTCGCTTCCCGAGCGGGCCCCCCGACATGACCGGTTGCGCGTACCCGCCGAAAGGCACGCCCGGGGGAGGGGGAGGCGGCGATGAGTACGGCGGAGGCGGCGGGGGAG
>JANNQK010000193.1:0-11678 GCA_031400715.1 Actinomycetes bacterium
ACCTCTGATTGGTGCTCGCGTTCGGGGTCGGGATCGAAAAGAATGGGGGCATGCGTGGAACCCCTGATCGGCAGTTGTCGATGTTGTCGTCGTTGTCGACCGAGGATCTGATCCCCAGCGATCATCCGATTCGCCGGATCCGGGCCGTGGTCGACGCGGTGCTCGGTGAGCTCGATGATGTCTTCGAGGCGATGTACGCGAAGTCGGGTCGGCCGTCGGTGCCGCCGGAGATGCTGCTGAAGGCGACGGTGTTGATGGCGATGTACTCGATGCGCTCGGAGCGGGCGTTCTGCGAACGCCTCAACTACGACATGTTGTTCAAGTGGTTCCTCGACTTGCCGATCGACGCGGCGTCGTTCGACGCAACGACGTTCTCGAAGAACCGCCAACGACTCCTCGACGCGCAGGTCGCGGACGAGTTCTTCGCAGCTGTCGTCCGCCAAGCGAAGCTGCGCCGCTACATGTCGTCGGACCACTTCTCTGTCGACGGGACCTTGTTGGAGGCGTGGGCATCGCACAAGAGCTTCAAGCCCAAAGACGATCAAGGTGACGGTGACGGCCCCAAAGGGCGCAACATCGAAGTCAACTTCAAGGGCCAGAAGCGGTCGAACGACACCCACGCGTCGACGACCGACCCCGACGCTCGGTTGTATCGCAAGTCGAACAACACCGCAGCCCAACTCTGCTACGCCGGGCACCTGTTGATCGAGCATCGCTCGGCACTGATCGTCGATGCGGACCTCACGCTCGCGACCGGTTTCGCTGAGCGTGATTGCGCGGCCGAGATGTTGAAACGGCTCCCCAAGAGTCGGCGCCGGCGAACTGTCGCGGGCGACAAGAACTATGACACGAAGGCCTTTGTTGCCGACGTGCGCGGGGCGGGGTTCACTGCGCACGTTGCGCAGAACAACACGAACCGAAGATCTGCGATCGACGGTCGCACCACCCGACACGCCGGCTACGAGGTGTCGCAGCGAAAACGCAAACGGGTCGAGGAACCCTTCGGTTGGGTCAAGACCGTCGGCGCCGGCCGCAAGCTCCGCTACATCGGCCGAGACCGCAACCGGGCCTGGTTCAAGATGTCGACAGCGGTCTACAACCTGATCCGGATCACCGCACTCGACGCCGCCACCGCCTGATGGAAACACCAGCAAGACCGCCGCCGACCTCGGGCGACGATGTTGCCCCAGGCGAGCACCGAAACCGACATCCACGATCACCGAGATCCGACACCAGCGTCACCACCCAGCCCCGACCAAAGCCCGAATCGCCAACCGACACCCATCAGACCCCGAATTTCAGCACCCTGCTAGGCGAGGAAAGTGATCCCGGCGTTCTCCCCCGTTTCGAGGAGCCGCCGGGATTTGCGCTTTTCCGGCCGTCATGGAGACAGGGCGATGACGAACGACAAGACGAACGAGTCCGTTGTCGGCACCTCGCAAGGGAGGGCCGTCACGGAGGCCGACATCGAGCACATGGCGGCGGAGGCCGAAGTCGGCTACGACCTGGCCATGTTGCGCCCCGGAGTTGGCCGCCCGCCGATGGGCTCTGATCCGGCCGAGGTCGTTCTGGTGCGGCTCGACCCCGAGATGCGCGCCGCGGTCGAGGCGCGCGCCAATGCCGATGGGATCACGACGGGCGAGGTCATCCGCGAAGCGCTCAGACGCTTTCTCCACGTCGACTGACGAGTCGACCGTGGCCCATGTCGCCGGTTCCGCGGCCCACGCCGGCACAGTGCGAACCGGGCCTGACAGCTGCGCTCGGGGACGGTGTGAACATCGGTGTGTACATCGGTGGGCGGAATCAACCGGTCGAAGCAACACCTTCGAGATGGAGGTGGGGTGTGAAGTTGGTCCCTGGCGGGCTGCACAGGTGAAAAGTTGCCCTGCTTCCCGGCGCGATTGTCGCGAAATCGTTAGACGGGACGGTCGCAGTTGTGAACATCGCCGGGAAGTTGATTTCGTATCCGCCTGAGCGCATTCAGCCGCCCCCGCGGCTGCAATCTGCACTGACCGAGCGTGGATTGGCGGGGGGCGTCGCGGCAGATGCTGTCGTTGCGGGTACGTGTTCGCCGCGACGGCTGACCATGACGTCATGAAGTGTTGAAAGGCGACGTGCCCAATGATATTAGGTATGCCTAACATGTCTGGATGTCCGCAGCGTTTCTGATCACCCTCCGCGAAGGCCTTGAGATCTCCATCGTCCTCGCCATCCTCCTCGGCTACCTCGTCAAGACGGGCCGTTCCGACCGCACGGGCTCCGTGTGGGTGGGTGCCGGCAGCGCCGCAGGCGTCTGTCTCATCACCGGCCTGCTGTTCCACGCACTGGTCGGCGAGTTCGAGGGCAAGGCCGAGCAGGCCATCGAGGGCTCGCTGGCGCTGGCCGCCGCCCTGGTGCTCACCTGGATGATCCTGTGGATGCGCAAGAACGCCCGCAGCATGAGCGGCGACCTTCGCTCGAAGATCGATGGCGCCACCTCCGCGCGGGCGATCCTGTTCATCGCCTTCGTCGCTGTCGCCCGCGAGGGCTTCGAGACCGTGCTGTTCCTGCTCGGCGCCGAGACCGGCAACGCCTCGGGCGCGCAGGTCATCGTCGGTGGCGTGCTGGGCCTGGCCGTGTCGGCCGTCGTCGGTGTGCTCGTTTACCGCTTCGGCAAGAACATCGACCTTCGCGTCTTCTTCCGCATCACCGGTGTGCTGCTCATCTTCTTCGCGGCCGGACTGGTCGGAAAGGCGTTCCACGAGTTCCGCGAGTTGCTCGAGTTCGAGGACGGTTGGCTGTTCCAGCCGGGCTGGACGATCACCTCGGGCCCGCTCGCCAGCGGCACGTTCTACGACTTCCTCAGCGGGCTGTTCGGCTGGTCGTCCGACCCCGAGCGCATCCGGGTGTTCGCCTATGTCGGCTACCTGGTCCCGGGGCTCTGGTTGTTCCTCCGCCCCGACAGCTCGGCAACTCGGGTCAGCACAGACGCTCCAACTCGGGTGGCATCGGGCGTCACCAGCAACTGAACGACCGCCTTCCGCGACCGAATCCTGACCCACAGCGGATTCATCGGCTTGGAACGTCGCCGTGTCGTGGGGTTGGGAGCACGGAGATGTAATCGTCCGACTCGAAGATCGCTTGCAGGAACGGGGTTACGGCAGGTTCGATCTCACCGGGCCGGAGGATTCGTGCATCGCACCTTCCCGCATCAGACGCGATCGAGACGCCGGCACGTGGCCTGGTGACAGGCGCAGTACATCCCGGGTGGCGGCAGGATCTGGACGAAGTCTCCCGCACGTGGTCGCTCGCCGTAGTAGGCCCGCCAGGCGTTGAACCGCTGTGACCGGAGGTGCCGCTCGGCGACCGGCACCAGCTCGACCCCCATCGCCTTCAACGCGACGTCGGACGGTCGGCCGTCGGAGTCGCGCACCACGTCGCCCACCGCGTTGATCAACGCGTGCGCCGCGTCGAACTCCATGTCGGTGACGACGAGCTCGGGGTGGGCGAAGCTCTCGAGCAATCCGATCGAGAACGTCCACGGTCGTGCGTTCTCGACCGACGCCACGCTCCACCCGTAGACGCGGATGTGCATCTCCGTCATCCCGATGACCTGTTCTTCTGAGTATCCATCGCATCTCAAGCACATGCCGAGAGCGTCGCGAATCGGTGTGACACGGTTTCGGGAGTGCGCGCAACGGTACAGCTGCACACCGACGCGAAACCCAAGCTCGACGTCTGCACCGCTGCGTTGGAACGGTTCACCGGCCTCGTCTACCGAGCCGTCGGGCCGGACTGATGCGCACCTCGAAGACGGCCGGTGCTCACGCGAGTGCCTCACGGTGGACATGAGAGCATGCGGGTTGTGAAACGAACGGAGTGGTTCCTCACGGTCGAGGAGCGGGGCAACCCCGCGACGACCGTCGACCGCCGTCATCTGGGCAAGGCGTGGTCCGAGGGCAATCTCGTCATCGCGTTGGACCACGGGCATCGTTACTTCAAGCGGCTGTACGACGTGGTGGGGTTGACCGTCGTCGGCGATCTCGTCCTGTTCACCGACTGGCGGGGGGATCCGGACGAGCGCTTGGATGGTGCGGGGACCGAGGTGGTCGAGGTGCTCAGTGGCTTGGCGATGCGTGGTGTGCTCGTGCGAGGTCTGATGTGGAGGTCGCATCCGAACCAGATTCACTTCAGCGAGCAGGAGAACGTGGAGTTCGCCGAGATCATCAACGCGGCCGGGGGTGAGGTGTTCCTCGACGAGCGGGTGCGCCGGGTGGGCAGCCATCATCAGAAGTTGGTCGTGGTGCGCTTTCGGGGTCGCCCCGACGACGATGTCGCTTTCGTGGGCGGGATCGACCTGTGTCACGGACGTAATGACGACGCCCGCCATCAGGGCGATCCTGAGGCCATGGCCATCGATGATCGGTACGGCCCGCGACCAGCGTGGCACGACCTGCAGATGGAGATCCGGGGACCGGTGATCGGTGATCTGGCCGAGACGTTCCGCGAGCGATGGGAGGATCCGCTTCCCCTCGACCGGGGTCCGTGGAGACGCCTCCTCGCCAAAGCTGCGGCGCAACCCGCTCATCCGAGTCCACTGCCGGTCGCCATCGAGGATCCACGCGAGATCGGTCCCCACGCCGTCCAGGTGCTGCGCACCTATCCGGCGAAGAGGCCATCGTCACCGGTCCCCCCAACCGCGTCGGTCAACTGCGCGTCATCAAGTACCTGCAGAGGATCGCCGGGCCGCGACTGGCGGTCTACAACCTCGAGGTCGGCATGTGGCCGGTGTACGTCCACGCGAAAGTGTGCATCATCGATGACGTGTGGATGACGGTGGGTTCTGACAACTTCAACCGGCGGTCGTGGACCCATGACTCCGAGGTCTCGTGCGCCATCCTCGATGACACGCTGGACACTCGCGAGCCGACGGACCCCGCCGGGCTCGGCGACGGCGCAAGAGTCCTGTCTCGCTCGACTCGCCTCGCGCTCTGGCACGAACACCTCGGCCGGGCGGACATCCCGGTCGATCCCGACGACGGGTTCGCAAAGATGCAGGCCTCCGCTGACGCGCTCGACGCCTGGCACGAATCGGGTCAGGTCGGTGCGCGGCCGCCCGGACGTTTGCGCAACCACCGGCCCACGCCCGTGCCTGCGGTGACCCGACCGCTGGCACTGGCCTTCTACCGCTTCGTGAGCGATCCGGATGGGCGCCCGTGGATGCGACGACTGCGCCGCTCCTACTGAGAGCGTCACTGCACCCGAAGCGCTGCCACACTCGGCCGCGGGTTACCACCCGTCGACTTCGTCGTTCGGTGTGTAGCGCGCCCAACGATCGGGTACCTCCGGTTTGCGCCGACGGCACCAAGCCTGCCGATCGGTGGGACACCGGAGGAATCACGTGGACAACGAACGGTTACACCGGACAGCCACCGTCGGCCAGGACAGCATCGGGCGGCGGCCCATCGAGCCCCGCTGGCTGCACTTCGTTGGCGCCACTGCGGTCCAGCAGTCATGACGCAACGATTCGACTTCGACTTCAGTCGAGATGTCCAGCGCTGGAACCGACTCTTCGCAGTCAACTCCCGATCGGCCTACGTCCTGGTCGACGACGGCGATCTGATCGCCCACTTCGGACCCTGGATGCTGACGACCACCCTCAACAACATCGTCGACGCAACGATCACAGGCCCCTACCGTCTGTGGCGTGTGGCCGGCCCAGCAAGGCTGTCGCTCACCGACCGCGGGTTGACCTTCGCCACAACCACCCGCACAGGACTTTGCCTCACGTTCCGCTCGCCGGTCCCAGGCGTCGACCCATTGAGCATCTTCCGCCACCCCAGTCTCACCGTCACCGTGAAAGACCCAGCGGCACTCGCCACAGCACTGGGCTTCACGGGCAGTTCTACGACGACGGTCGGCTACCACGCCCCGAGCGTTTGACCCTCACCCGCACCACCTAGGACGGACCTTGGACCCTGGTCTGCAGCTCTTGTGGAGTGTGCACACTGACCGTAGCGATGAGCTGGTCCCACCACCATGGGAGGGGAACTGCCATACGGTCAAAGACAAGGTCACCAAGCACTGACCCGGGCAGC
This sequence comes from Actinomycetes bacterium, assembly GCA_031400715.1. Lineage (GTDB taxonomy): Bacteria > Actinomycetota > Acidimicrobiia > Acidimicrobiales > Ilumatobacteraceae > VFMC01. The sequence goes on from JANNQK010000193.1 coordinate 6,078, forward strand.
GCCGGAGACCCGACCGAACTCGGTCGGCGGGCTCTTCGGCACTCCTACCCCGCGGAGGATGCAACAGCTACGTGCATCCTGAACCGATGCACTCATGGTGCTGATTGCGAGCACGACTGTCTCCTTGGCGTGTGAAGCGGACTGACCGGTGAACGGCGACGATGGCGCTCAGCCACGGCCCCGACGGCTGTAGCCGAAGCCGCCACCGCCTAGCAGCACCACGATGAGAACGATGATCAGGATGGTCGACATGGTCTCTCCCTTGTTGTCGATGCGGTTGTACCCGCAGGTGCAGGGTTTCAAACGTCGTGGAGGTCGTGGATCAGCCGGTGCGCGGTGCGTCGGTGGCTGCGAAGATGGGAGAATCACCTGGGATGCCTCCGCGGGGCCGCATCGTCGTTCATCCGATCTCGATAGCCGCTCCGTGGTCTCGCGATCGCCAGTACCGGACGTCACTGCCCACGAAACGTGAGGCCCGCCGGCCGGTGTCGGCCGTCGTGGGTTTGGGCAGGGCGCCGAAGGGGTATCGAGCTGCCGTTCGCAACCGGCCGAGAGGGCACACCATGGCAAGCGAAGAACTTCATGCTCCGAGGGAACGGCTCACCCCGTTGACCTACGCGACCCATCAAGCGATCGTGTCGTTGATGGAAGAACTGGAGGCGATCGACTGGTACGGCCAACGCGCCGACGACTGCGCCGACGCCGAACTCAAGGCCGTGCTCGTCCACAACAAGGACGACGAGATGGAGCACGCAGCGATGCTGATCGAATGGTTGCGCCGGAACGTTCCTGAGTTCGCCACACAGCTGACCAAGTTCCTCGGGGTCAACGGTTCCATCGCGTGACCGGGCGGACCTGAGCTCCATTCGCAACCGTTGTCTCGCGAACGCGGCTCACCGGGTCGCACTCCCACTCCCGGACCGCCAGCGTGATCACGAACGGGAGGTGATCGCTGCCGCGGGGCTTCAAGTTGCGGATCTTCAACGCGACGATCTGGTCGCTCACGAGCGCCTGGTCGAGGCGGGCGACGACTCCGAAGGCGCCGAGCGGCCAGACCGACTTCAGCGAGAAGGACGGTTTCCAAGCCTGCCCCAGCGAATCGATCGCGTCGTCCAGTCCGACCTCCAGCAGTCCCTCGAACTCCGGACGGAACTCGGTGCTGTTGAGATCTCCCGCCACGACCAACGGACCGGACACCGTCGGGACGTAGGACTTCAGTTCGTCGATCTGGTCCTTCCAGATCTCCTGACCATCCCGGTCGAACGTCGACCTCGGATTCAGCGCGGTGATCGTCGTGAGGACGCCACCGATCTCCACTTCGCCAACGGCGAGACGGAGCGGCCCGATCGACCGCATGGCCGAGTGCGGGCCGAGAGGCAGACGCGAGGCGATGGCGACTGCATAGTCGCTGGTGTCGGCGGGATCCGAGACCCGGTGAGGATGCGAGGCGTCGCCGCCGACGGAATCGAAGATGCGCATGAACTGCGGTGTCGCCTCTGCGATCACGATCACGTCGGCGCCGCTCTCGGTCAGTTGTTGTGCTGCCGCCGCCGGTGTGGTGTTGTCCACGTAGACGTTGGCGACGGCCAGACGGAACTGCGGCGCAGCGCGTGCCCAGGATGGCACGCGCTGGGAGACCAGTCTCGGGACGACGAGCACGCCGTGGTACGCGGTCAGGAACGCGCCTGCGGCGGCGAGCAGCAGATGCCCGCTGAGCGCGGCCGCGACGGAGACCACCGGCGCCAGGAAGAGCACCAGTGGCAGGACGTCGTACGCGACGGCGAGCACCGAGCCCGCATCGAGGGTGAACCAGATCTGCAGGCGGTGGGTCACGACAACGGCCGCCAACGACGCACAGATGACCCAACCGATCGCGGGGAGGACCGGCACGGTTCTGCTGCTGAACTCGTCGGCTGAGCCGTCGATGTGGCGAGCGACGAACGGGATCGCTACGACGAGCACTCCGCTGGTGATGGCGCACACGAATGCGGGGAAGCCGCGACGCGGTCGTGGTGACGCAGCGGTCGTCGCGTCCGGTCTCGCTGTCATCGGGTCACGGTGGAGCGGCTCGCGGGTGACGGCACGCGAATCGTCACCGCATGTGGGACGACGTGGACCCGCAGCTTGTTCGTCTTCGGACGTGCTCCACCGTCGAGTTCGTACGGCAGTCGTTTGCGGGTTTCGACCGTGATCTTGGTGGCCTGGGTCATCTGGACCAGCGGCGACTTCTCGGCGTGTCCGACGGATGCACGGGTGAGGGTGCGCAGCCACTGCCATGCACCGTGGGCGGTCATCACCGCGACGTCGAGCTTGCAGTCGTCGGGTGAGGCGTGATCGAAGGCGGTGACTCCTCCCCCGATGGACCCCACGTTGGCGATGAGCACGCAGCTGGCTTCGTCGTCGAACCAGGTGTGACCGTCGATGCGTACGGTGGTGCGCACCGGGGTCGAGTGGATGTGTCGGGCACCGCTCCAGATGTAGGCAACCCGACCGAAGCGGTCCTTCATCTCCGAATCGGCGTCGCGGATCATCAGCGCGTCGAGACCGATGCCGGCCATGACGGCGAAGTGCTCGCCGCGCTGATGATCCGCGACGCCGATTCGGAGATGAAAGACCGCTTCGGTCGGGTCGCCTACATCTGGAGCGGTACCCGACACATCCGCTCGACCCCGACGCGCACCACCGTGCGCATCGACGGCCACACCTGGTTCGACGACAAGGCCACCTGTGTGCTCATCGCCAATGTGGGGTCCATTGGGGGAGGCATCACCGCCTTCGATCACGCCTCACCCGACGACGGCAAGCTCGACGTCGCGGTGATGACCGCCGACGGTGCATGGCAGTGGCTACGTACTCTCACCCGCGCATCCATCGGACACGCCGAGAAGTCCCCGCTGATCCAGATGACCCAGGCCGTCAAGATCACGGTCGAAACCCGCAAACGACTGCCGTACGAACTCGATGGAGGAGCACGTCAGAAGACGAACAAACTGCGCGTCCACGTCGTCCCCCATGCTGTGACGATTCGCGTGCCGTCCCCCGCAAGCCGCTCGACCACGCCCCGATGACAGCGAAACAGGGCGCGGCGACCACAGCGTCACACCGAGTGAGTCGCGGCTTCCCCGCATTCGTGTGCGCCATCATCGGCGGAGTATTCGTCGTGGCGATCCCGTTCGTCGCTCGCCACATCGACGGCTCAGCTGACGAGTTCAGCAGCAGAACCGTGCCGGTCTTCCCCGCGATCGGGTGGCTCCTCTGTGCGTCGTTGGCGGCAGTTGTCGTGACCCATCGCCTGCAGATCTGGTTCAAGGTCGACGAGGGCTCGGTGCTCGCGGTCGCGTACGACGTGCTGCCACTGGTGCTCTTCCTGGCGCCGGTGATCTCCGTCACGGCGCTGATCACCGGGCATCTGCTGCTCGCCGGTGCCGGCGCTGTCCTGACCGTCTACCACGGCGTACTCGTGGGCCCGAGACTGGTCTCCCAACGCGTGCCATCCTGGGCACACGATGCGCCGCAGTTCCATCTGGCCGTCGCGAACGTGTACGTGGACAACGCCACACCTGCGGCGACCGCCCAACAACTGACCGAGAGCGGCGCCGAGGTGATCGTGATCGCGGAGGCGACGCCGGAGTTCATGTGCATCTTCGATTCCGTCGGCGGCGACGTATCGCACCCTCACCGGGTGTCGGACCCCACCGACACCAGCGACTATGCAGTCGCCATCGCGTCGCGTCTTCCGCTCGGCCCGGGCTCGACGATGCGCTCCATCGGACGTCTTCGACTCACCGTTGCCGAGGTGGAGGTCGGTGGCATCCTCACGACGATCGCTGCGCTGAATCCGAGGTCGACGTTCGACCAGGATGGTCAGGAGATCTGGAAGGACCAGATCGACGAACTGAAGTCCTATGTCCCGACGGTGTCCGGCCCGTTGGTCGTCGCGGGAGATCTCAACAGCACCAAATTCCGTCCACAGTTCGACGAACTGCTGAAGGTCGGGCTCGACGACGCGATCGATTCGCTGGGTCAGGCATGGAAACCGTCCTTCTCGCTCAAGTCGGTCTGGCCACTCGGCGTCTTCGGTGTCGTCGCCCGCCTCGACCAGGCGCTCGTGAGCGACCAGATCGTCGCGTTGAAGATCCGCAACTTGAAGCCTCTGGGCAGCGATCACATTCCGTTCGTGATCACGTTGGCGGTCCATGACTGAAGCGCCGCTCTTCGCGACCCGCCCCGGGAGAACCGGAGCCGGATGGGTTTGAGACAGGGAGGTTCGGGGAACACTCGGGAACGATGTACGACTCTCCCGACAACGGTCGGGCCGACGAACCGGGCTCGTGGTCCGCGGTGCCGTGGCGGAGCATCGCCGGAGCCGTCGGCGTCGTGCTCGCCACCTACCTGACGATCCTGGTTGTCCTTGCCACGGCCCGGATCCTCACATGGGTGCTGATCGCCGGGTTCTTCGCGATCGTGCTGGCGCCGCTCGTCAGCATCGTGCAGAAACGTGTCCGTGGCAGGCGCACGTTGGCCACCGCTATCGTCGTGTTCTCGACACTGCTCACGATGGTTGGACTGGTGGTCCTGTTTGTGCTTCCCGTGCGGACACAACTGGCGGCAATCCTCACCGACCTGCCGGGCACGGTACGCAAGGCGGCCGACGGTAGGGGTCCTGTCGGCCGGATCGTGCAGCAGTTGCACGTCGAGAGTTACGTCAAGGACAACGAAGCCGAGTTGACGCGGGCGGCCGACCGTCTCACATCGTCGTCGTTCGACACGGCCAAGACCGTGTTGAGCGCGGCGTTCGCGTTCATCACGATCACGCTGATCACGTTCCTCTTTCTCACCCAGTCGGGGGCGATGGCACGGACGGTGCGTGGTTTGATCCCACGCCGGGAGCACGCGAAGGTCAACCGAGTCGCATCGGACGCTGCGGCGGCCGTCAGCGGCTACATGATCGGCAATCTGCTGATCAGCGCGATCGCGGGGGCAGCCGCGTTCGTGTGCCTCGTCGCGCTCGGTGTGCCGAGTCCTGTCGTGCTGGCGCTGTGGGTCGCGTTCGCCGACCTGCTGCCGCTCGTCGGCGCGACTCTGGGGGCGTCGGTGTGCGTGCTGGCTGCGTACCTCCACTCGCCCACTGCCGGTCTCATCTCGCTGATCTTCTTCGTCGTTTACCAGCAGGTCGAGAACGGCGTGATCTACCCGTGGTTGATGGCACGCAAGGTGAAGGTGAACCCGTTGTCGGTGCTGTTGAGTGTGCTGCTCGCGGTGGAACTGTTCGGCATCGTCGGTGCACTGTTGGCCGTGCCAGTCAGCGGCGCATTCCAGGTCGTGGTGAAGGCGACGCGGCAGAACTTCCCGCGGGATCAGCTCCTGCTCCCGGACAGCATGCTCGATGAACCCGAACCGTGAGGGCGGGAGTCGCTGCTTCTTCAGGCGAACTAACTAACCGGTCGTATACTTTCCGGCGATGACCGAGTCGGTGAACCTCCACGAGCCTGTCAACCCAGTCCGGTTCGTCACCGCGGCCAGCCTCTTCGATGGTCACGACGCATCGATCAACATCATGCGCCGGATCCTGCAGGCCCAAGGGGCCGAGGTGATCCACCT
>JANNQK010000194.1:0-2977 GCA_031400715.1 Actinomycetes bacterium
AGGATCCGCTCCGACGCCACCGACACGAACTCCGGGGCGCGAGGGGTGCCCTCGGTGCCGTTGTTCACGTTGTCGGTCTGCGGCAGCGCGACGTAGGGGAACGCCGTCGAGAAGGCGACGTCGTTGCGGTCGACGGAGTCGACCGTGAGCAGACCGGCGACGAGCTGGCCCGACTGAGCTGCTCCTTCCACCGCCTGGATCGCGATGTCGACGACGTCGTCGGTGAGACGACGACCGTTCGGGAAACCGGCGACGTCACCGGCCAGCACGCCATAGCGGCTGGGCTGGGCGGCAGGGGCAACGCCCATGTTGAGGCGCAGCATCTCCGACGGGCGGAAGGCCACACCGGTGCCGCGTGCCGCCTGAGCGTCCATGTTCAGGCTCTGCGAGTTGAGGTCGACGTTCAACACCACGGCCGGGTCGCCGTCCACGCCGGCGTTCGCCTTGCTGATACCGGTGAGGAAGATCTCGAACAGGTCGTTGCGGTTCGTCGGCGGCGCCGGGACCCCGTAGATCGCCTGGATCAGCCCGGGCAGGATCGGGTTCAGGACCTTGTCGACGACGGGCGCGATGCCGGCATCCTGATCGGGGCGCACCGAGTTGAATGCGTCTTTCAGGCTGAGCGGGATCACCACCTCGTTCACGAGTGGGTTGCCGAGGCGCGAGACCTGCACCCAATCGCTGTCGTTGGTGCCGGGGGCATCGGCCACCAGTGCGCTGCGACGATCGGTCGTGCTCCACACGCCGATCACAGGGTTGCGGCCGGCATCGCCGTTGATCGCGAGTGCCGACTTCGGCACCTGCAAGGCGATGGTGTTCACGTTGTACCCGGCCAGGGTGTCGGTGCCCACTTCGCTCGCGTCGGCGCCGTACAGCAGGTCGAACACGCGCAGGTCGAGGAAGAACGGATCATCCGCTTGACCCGCATAGGTCGTGCCGCCGCCGGGCACCGAGTACGACGCTGCGGTGCGCAACGCTGCGTAGTTCGGCGTCGACTTGGGCCCAGCGAACGACGGTGCGGCGATCGGATCACCGGCGGTGTGCACACCGTCACCGTTGCCGAGCACGTTCGTCGTGACGCCGTTGCCGTCGGTGACCGTGAGGTCGTAGGTCTGGTACACGTTCAGATCGGGATCGTCGAGCGAGGTGACCGGGCCGGTGTTCGAGAGGAACTGCTGGTTCGCGTCCCTGATCACGGTGTCGAAGACCCAGGTGTAGGTGAGGTCGGCCAACGCGTCTCCGTCGTTGTCGATCTTGATGTTGTACCGGGTGTCGTCGGCCCACGGGTAGAAGTTGGGACCACCATTGGGCTCCTCGAACGGGATCCAGTTCGAGATGAGTGTGACGGAGTTGGGCGCGTCGGGAGCGACGAACGCGTACACGTCGGTGTTGTCGGCCCGTGGGTCGCCTGCGATCAACGGGGCTTCACGGTGGCTCGATGCACCGACCTGGAAGGGCCCGAACTGGGTCGCGAAGGCACCTGCGACGAGCGCAAGGCCCACGCCGCCTGCGATCACCTTCCGTCTGCCGGGCGATGGCGCTCGTGTTCTCGAATCGTGGTCGCTTCTCATGTCTGACCTCCTGGGTTGTGGTGACGTGTCGTTGTGACGTGTTGCCGTGACGTGTTGTCGTGACGTGTCGTCGTGACGTGCGGACGGGATCGGCCCGTCGGGCCCGGGTTCGAGACCCCTATCGCACCCGGCCATTCGGAGCGGAGGCCCAGCCGGATTGGACCTGTCCCCGATCTCGATCGGGATGTAGCCTCCCGAGGTGTTGTCGATCCGCGTGCTCGGACCTCTCGAGATCGACGTCGACGGCATCGCGGTGCCCGTACCGGGGCCCATGACCCAGGCGCTGCTCGTGCGGCTCGCACTCGACGCCGGCATGGTGGTCTCACGCGATGGTCTGGTGGACGCGCTGTGGGGAGACGATCCCCCCGCACGAGCGACCAACGCGCTGCAAGTGAAGGTGTCGGAGCTGCGACGACTGATCGGCGCGAACCAGATCGTCGCTCGACGCCCGGGGTACCTCCTCGATGTCGATCCGGCATCGGTCGACGCTCTGCGCGCCCGGGCTCTGATCACCCGGGCCCGGACAGCGACCTCCACCGGGACCGACGGAGGGTCGCAGCTCTACGCCGATGCGCTGGCATTGTGGCGAGGTCCGGCACTCGCCAGCGTCTCGGAGTCGCCGTTCGCTCTGGTCGCGACGGCGCCTTGGCATGAGCTGCAGTTGGCGGCATTCGAAGAACGAGCGCGACTCGAAGTGACCGCGGGTCGGTTGCGGCCACTCATCGCCGAGCTGGAAGCCGCGGTCGCGGAGCATCCGTTGCGTGAGCCGCTCGTCGAAGTGCTCATGCTGGCCCTCGCGGCAGATGGTCGACAGGTCGCTGCGTTGGCCGCATACCGTGAACTGCGCGAACGGTTGGTCGACGACCTCGGCATCGATCCGAACCCGCGACTGCAGCACCTCGAACGCCAGATCCTGATGCAAGATCCATCGATCGTGCGCACGCCGATGGCGCCGGCCGCCAGCGCCGCGGCGGCGGAACCGGCGACGAGCGGTCCGGTGCGCCTGCCTCACCCCGTGTCGTCGTTCGTCCGTCGCGACGACGACCTGATGGCCGTGGAACGGCTTCTGTCGCGGCGACGGTTGGTGACCATCACGGGTCCGGGTGGCGTGGGGAAATCTCGGCTCGCGATCGAGGTCGCTCGCCGCGTCAGCACACCGACCGACGGGGTGTGGTTCGTGGCTCTGGAAGCGGTGACCGACGTCGGGCGGGTACTCGACGCGCTGGCGATCGGACTCGGCATCGCTGGACCAGATGCATCCGTGGCCGTGCGCGAGCGATTGCGCAATGCCGACCTCTTGCTCATCCTCGACAACTGCGAGCACCTCGGCGACGAACTCGCAGTGGTGCTGCACCAACTCCTACAACTCGCACCGGGCGTTCGTTGCCTGGCGACCAGTCAACGAC
>JANNQK010000195.1:0-62746 GCA_031400715.1 Actinomycetes bacterium
CAGCCAGTGGAAGTGCCGGATCTTGGTCTCCTGGTAGTTCGCGAGGGTGATGCCCTTGCGGAGTGAACCGAGGCCCTTCTGCACCTTCGGCAGGTTGAAGGTGTCCTGGTTGAACACCCGGGCGAGCAAGCCGAGCTCCTCGGCTTCGGTCCAGTCGTCGTCGACGCCGAGCCAGTGGATCGGCACCGCCGGCGGCTTGGGCTTCGAGGCGTCGTACGGCTCGAGGAACATGCACTCCATGATCGACATGTCGTGCCGGTCCTCGTACGGTCGGAACCGGTAGACGATGCGGTTGAACGCGGCCCACGGATGGAAGTTGGGGAACAGCGTGAAATAGATGCTGTCGGCGAGTTCGGCATCGCTGAGTTGCTCCGCTGCCTCACCCAGCACCTCGGCGTACCGCATCCGGCCACCCATGCCCGTGACGCCACGGGCGGTCATGCCGTCGGTGAGCGTGACGAACGACGGCTCGTCGAGCCGGCGATCGCTCACGGCATCGAACATCTCCTGCTCGGTGGGTTCCCACTGCAGGTGCGGGCTGGGTGTTCCGTTGGGCGTGATCGCCCGACTGAAGTTGCCGCTCCAGTCGTACTGGCTGTTGGCGTCACCGATGCCGGCCAGGAGCTGCGGGTGAGTGGCGACCACGTGGAAGGCCTCCATGAAGGCCTCTTGCACCACCTTCCAGTTGGTGGGGAAGATCCGCGCGACGTGGGCCGCCTTGTACCGCTGCTCGAGCGGCCACTTCTCGAAGTGTGACGGCAGTTCGCCGAGGAAGTCCGCGAGCGGTTCGCACCCCGGGTCGAGGTTGACGAAGACGAAGCCTCCCCACGTGTCGACCTTCACCTCGGGCAACCCCCACTCGGTCGCGTCGACGTGCGGGAAGTCCCACTCGCACGGGATCTGCTTGAGTGAGCCGTCGAGGTTCCAGCAATAGCCATGGAACGGGCAGCGCAGCTCGCTGGCGTTGCCGTCGTGCTCACGCAACTGGCGACCACGGTGGAGACACGCGTTGTAGAAGGCCTGGATGGTGTCCGCTGCGGAACGGACGACGAGGATCGAGATGTCGCAGATGTCGTAGACGCATGTGTCGCCGACGTCGGGGATGTCCTCTTCGCGACATGCCATCTGCCAGGCGCGCTTCCAGACCTTCTCCTTCTCGAGTTCGTGGAACTCACGGCTGGTGTAGCGCTCACGCGGGATGTCGCTGTCGCCGAGGGATTCCCAGCGCTGCCAGCGCAGGGATACGGGAACGTTCTCGGGGCGAGTGTCGGCATCGAGCAGTTGCTGGTAGCTGACCCCCGGCGATCGTGCCGAGCCGGGCGCGGTCGTCGATCCGTGTGGGTCGTGGGTGACGGTCATGATCGGTCTCCTGTCAGTCGCTCATGGCCTGGGCGGCCTGCTGGAAGCGGTTGGGCAACTGCTTGCCCGCGATCCACAGACAGAGGTGGGGATCGGCCTGTCGGATCTCGCCCTCCAGCCAGATCCCTTGGTCGTTGAACAGCCCGCGTCTGCCGTTCTTCGTGACCTCGATCGCGCCGTCGGCGGTGAGGTCGTACAGGGCTCCGGAGAGCGGGTGCTTGATCGTGCGCATCAGGTCTGAACCCTTTCGGCTCACCGCCGTCGTGTCGGTCGCGACACTAGGGAATCGAGGGTTCGCTTCTCGGCTCGGAGCGCAACATCCCGGCCAGCGTCGCAACGCTCATCAGCAGGCCGGCAGCGGCGGCGGCGAGTTCGACGAGCGCGATCCGGTCGAAACGCCCCACGTCGCCGAGTGCGATCAGAGCCCCGGCCAGTCCGGCGACGATGCCGGCGATGGGGAGGTACCGGGTGGGCCGGCTTGCTGCGATCACCATCGCCACGGGAGCGAGGAACGGCAACAACTGGACGACGAGCACCTGCGGCTCGGCCGGCGGTCCGAGCCACCAGGTGGACAACCCCATGGTCCGAGCAGTGCGCCACACCGATGCGTACACGAGCACGATGCCGACCCAGGTGACGACCATGGCCGAACGCCAACCGACGGTGAGCTCGCCTGCCCGCAGGATCCGAACCACGTCGCTGGCAGCGTGACCGGCTGACGGACGTGGGAGCCCGGCTGGCGGGGGCGGTGGGGGCAGACTGCTCATCGCCGCCGGAGCGTATCCGAGGGTTCGCGCGCTCGGGGAGCGGCGACCTCGACCGCTAGCCTTGCCCTGGTGACTCGGTCCACGACCGCTCGGGCGGAGCCCTCGAACGACACCCTCAGCATCTTTTTCCCGATGTGGAACGAAGAGGCGTACATCGAGCGCACCGTCACTGCGGCGAAGGTGGTCGCACAGGAGTTGATCGAGTCGGGTGCGATCGCCGACTACGAGGTGATCGTGGTGAACGACGCGTCGACCGACAGCACGGGCCGGATCGCCGACGAACTCGCCGCAGCCGACCGTCACGTGAAGGTGGTGCACCATCCGGTGAACCGCAAGCTCGGCGGCTCGATCAAGACCGGCTTTGCGACCGCAACCGGCGATCTGGTGCTGTACACCGACGCAGATCTGCCGTTCGACATGGCCGAGCTCCACAAAGCGGTGCGCCTGCTCGACTACTACCAGGCCGACATCGTGAGCGCCTACCGGTTCGATCGTGTCGGTGAGGGCCCGTCGCGAGCCATCTACACCTTCTTCTACAACATCATGATCAGGCGCCTGTTCGGAGTGCGCATGCGCGACATCAACTTCGCCTTCAAGCTCTGCCGGCGTTCGGTGTTCGAACACGTCACGTTGCGCAGCGAGGGTTCGTTCATCGATGCCGAGCTGATCATTCGGGCTCGCAGACTGGGCTTCGAGGTCATCCAGTTCGGTGTCGACTACTTCCCCCGAACGCGTGGCGAGAGCACCCTGTCGTCGCTGGCGGTGATCAAACGCATCGTGATCGAGATGTTCACCTTGCGGCGCGAGCTCCGCGGCCTCACCCCGATCAAGTAACGACCCGCTGGCGAGCTCGATCGGGCGTGCCCGCGGGTGAGCGCTCGGACGGCCTTGGTATCGTCTGACCCGTCAGTGCGTTCGTCCGCCAGACGGTTTCCCGCCGTCGCCACACCAACTCGCAGGAAGTCCGTCCCGGATCACCGGTGCAATCGTGAACAACAGCCGGCCTCCCGGCCCACCACCAGGGCGTCGCCAGCCCACTCGTCAGCACGGGGATGTGTCGCGCCCGGGCGACCGATCCGGATCGTCGGCCCGACCTGCGGCCCGGCCCACAGCCCTGCGAGGCCGTTCCACGAGTGCGTCTCGCGCCCATGCCGGCCACGACGCCGGCTTCGGCGACGCGAAGCGCTGGCTTCCGGCAATCGCTGCCGGCTCGATCCTGCTCGTGGTCGTCGCTGCTGGCCTGTCGGCGCGTAGCTCGGGCGCGAGCGATGACGCACGGCCGAGCACCGACGTGGCCACCTCGGTCGTGTCTCCGGCGCAGACCGCTGCACCCAGCATCGCGTCCGAGGCGCCGACGGCGCCGACGGCGCCGATCGTGAAAACCAGCTTCGCCCAGCCGTTGGCGATGGGTGCGGCGGGGGACGATGTCCGCCAGCTCCAGGCGCGGCTCACCGAGCTCGGCTTCGCTCCGGGTGTGGTCGACGGACAGTTCGGCAGCCTCACGCAGCAGGCGGTGTGGGCATACAAGAAGCTCGTCGGCGGTGCTACCTGGCAGGAGCTCGACAACAGCGACAACAAGACCTTGGTCAGCAACGACCTGTGGCAGGCGATGCAGGACCCGATCGTCATCGAGCCGCGGCGCCAGCTCGGCGCCGGCACCACGCATGTCGAGGTCTACCTGCCGTTGCAGGTGCTGGCCGTGTTCACCGACGACCGACCGGTGTTCATCGCCCACATCTCCAGTGGCGAGCTGACGCCAGAGGGCCTCCCCGCCAAGTTCTGCGAGACCGTCACGCTCGATACCGACGCAAACGGCGCCCCGATCGATCCACCGGTCGAGAAGGCCATCTGCGCCGACTCGAAGACGCCCGGTGGCATGTTCGCGTTCACACGCCGCTACGAGGGCAAGCGCGTCGGTCCCCTCGGAGGGATGCTCAACCCCGTGTACTTCAACTACGGCATCGCCATCCACGGTGCGGAGAAGGTGCCGACGTTCCCGGCCTCGCACGGTTGCGTACGCATCCACAACAAGCTGTCCGAAGTGTTTCCGTCGCTGGTGAAGAAGCGTGACAAGGTGTTCGTCTGGGGTCACGACGGTAAGGAACCCGAGTACTACACCCGGGCCGAGAGCCTGCCATCGTTCAACTACGCCGACCCGGATGCCACCACCACCACGACCACCACCACGACGACGGTTCCCACCACGGTTGCCTCACAGACGCCCACCACCGTGAAGCAGGGCTCGCCCACCACCACCACCAAGCCTGCGACCACCACGACGGTGCCCACCACGACAGCGCCGACCACGGTCCCACCGACGGTGCCCACCACCGTCGCCGCGCCCTGACCGGCGCCACGTCGGGGCTCCGACCGCGTTCTGGTCGCGCATGGCTGCGCCGGGCGCACATGTTCGCGACCAGAACGACAGGTGCGGATACGTCGTCGAGGTCAGCGCGTCGTCGGCCCGACCCGATGGGCGTCTGGCGCGGGTGTCAGCATGGCGCCATGCCGGACCAGGAGATCGAGCGAGTTCACTACGACGAGTTCGGGTTGTTCGCCGAGAATGCGGCTGAGCACGGACTCACCTACGACGGGCCGCCCGCGGTGCGTCGGGTGGAGGTGCCCACGACCGGCGGGCGACGGGTGAGCGCTCTGGTGTGGGGCGAGCCGGCGTCGCACGAGATCGAGGTCGTGTTCGTCCACGGCGGCTCGCAGAACGCGCACACGTGGGACACCACGATCATGGCGCTCCGACGCGGTGCCGTCGCCATCGACCTCCCCGGTCATGGACACTCGGGCTGGCGAGACGACGGCGCATACTCGCCGACGAACCTCGCCGATGACATCGCACCGGCGATCGCCGCGATCGCCCCCAACGCCCGGATGGTCGTCGGCATGTCACTCGGTGGCCTCACGTCGATGGAGCTCGCCGTCCGGCACCCACACCTGGTCCGCTCGCTGGTGATGGTCGACATCACGCCTGGCGTGAACAGCGCCAAGACCAAAGCGGTGGTCGACTTCGTGAACGGTCCCCAGAGCTTCCCCAGCTTCGAGTCGCTGCTCGCCCGCACGAAGGAACACAACCCGACACGCACGGAGAGCTCGCTGCGTCGAGGCATCCTGCACAACGCCCGGCAACTCGACGACGGCAGCTGGCAGTGGCGCTACGACCGGCGTGGTCACGCCCGATCAGACGCCGGCGAGGCGGGGTCCGAGACCGAGGGTGTGCCCGAAGCACTCTCCACAGCGGCCCTGTCACCGCTGTGGGATCACTTCGAGCAGATCGACTGTCCGTTGATGTTGGCGCGCGGCTCGCTGTCGCCGGTGGTCGACGACGACGACGTGGCCGAGGCGCAGCGCCGGCAGCCGTCGTTGATCGTCGAGATCGTCGACGGGGCGGGCCACAGCATCCAAGGCGACCGCCCGGTCGAGCTGGCACATCTGATCGCAGGCTTCCTCGGCTGATTCGGCTTCCTCGGCCGGCGCTGTCGGCCCACCATTCGAGCGGCTGAACGGCCGCCGTCACCAACCTGTCGAAAAGCGCTCAGCCGATCCGGTTCTGGCACGACGGCAGGCCGCCGAGCACGCCGGCCCGAAAGGCGTCGATCTTCTCGAACGCGGTACCGACGACGTTGGTGGTGCTCGCCTCGTCGCCCAACGCGACGGCCGTGACGACCGCCTCGTCGAGGTCGCCCGCCGACAGGAGGATCTCCTGGTTCGGGTTGCGGGCGATCGGGAAGCCCTCGGCGGTGAACTCGCCTGTCGGAACGATGTCGACGATCCAGGCGCCGACGAGGCAGTCGTTCAGCAGCGCCCTCGGCTCTCCGGCGAGCGAGCTCCGCAGTGCCACCTGCACTGCGTCGCTGTACGCCGATGCGAGCGGGTACCCGAACGAGAGGTCGCCGAAACGGGTGTACAGATCCTGCACGAACACGTCGTCGTAGACGATCGTGTTGTTCGTCGCGCAGTAGGTGGCGTCGTTGGTCAGTTGCTCGATCGTCTGGCCGTCGCACGACGGTGCAGCGCCAGCGGGGTCGAAGGCGACGAACGTCGGGGGAGTGAACGCGACGCTCGAGCCGTCGAGCGTCGGTTGCCAGAAGGTGTCGAGCGCGATCGGCAGCGCCGCAAGGATCTTGGCGTACGCCAGGTTGCCACCCGACGCGATCTCTTCTTCGTCGTCGAACACGAGGTCGATGCGCGGGTTGGGGTTCTGGACGAAGTCGGCGCAGCGAGCGAGGCCGTTGATGAAGCCCTCCTGGAACGCGCCGACGCGGTCGAAGCCGCTGCCGTGCCCGTTCGGGTCGGCGACCACGTCGATGCCGGGAGGGTCGCGCACCTCGATCATCGCGATGATCCCGCCCTTGACGTCGGTGTCGTCGAAGGTGAGCGTGTCGCTCTCGCCGAGGGCGACGTGTGCGGTCCAGGCGCCGGCGAAGCAGTCGGCCTGCTGTTCGGTGTCGACGGTGGGAAGGTCGAGGTCGAACACCCCGGCGCGAGCCTGGATGGCGTGACCGTACTCGTGCGCGGCGACCACGCCGACCGCTGCAGCACCGAGGCGCGCCACCAGGTCGGGCAAGAGTTCGGCATCGTCGTAGACGATGATGTCGCCGCACGTGGTGTAGAACGCGTTCTGTGCCACGGCCAGGTAGTCGATCGGCCCGTCGCAGCTGTCGGGCAGGTCGCCGCGACCGGGGTAGTGGGCGTAGATCCCTGCCACCGGCTCGAACGGCTCGCCGTAGACCACCGGATAGTTCTCGGTCCACCACTCGGTGATGTCGGCGAAGGCAGCATTCAAGAAGTTGTCGTACGGCTGCGGTGGCTTGTTGTCGCCGAAGTCGATGACGCCGCCGTCGGCAGGCGGCGGAGTGGTGTCCTCGGTGGGTTCGAGCGGGCTCTCCGGATCGGTGGCCGGCACGGTCTGGTCCGGCACGGTCTGGTCCGGGACGGTCTGGTCCGGAACCGTCTCGATGCTCTGCTCCTCGGAGCGCCGGGCGGTGACGCCCTGGTCGGCGTCGCCACAGGCCACCATCACGAGCGAAGACGCAACCGCCAATGCACACCACGTGCGTCGATGGCGTGAACGGTCGAGAGCCCGGCGAGCAGTCATCGGTGCCGAGCATACGCGCCCGATGATCGGCAGGGGTTGTCGCTCTGGTAGGAACCAACCATGTCCGAACGACCCGATGCTCCCGACCGCGACACGCTGCTCGCGATGTTCGAGATCCAATCCAGGATCAAGCTGTGTGACGAGCGCTTCCGCAGCCTCCTCACGAGCGGCCAGATCCAGTTGATCTACTACTCGCCCCGAGGCCAGGAGTGCATCAGCGCCGGTTGGGCGGTTCATCTCCGCCCCGACGACTACGTCGTCACCATCTACCGCGGGCTGCACGATCACCTCGCGAAAGGGGTGCCGCTCCGCGAGCTGTGGGCCGAGTTCCTCGGCCGCGCCACGGGCACGTGCAAGGGCAAGGGCGGCCCGATGCACATCACCCACCCGGCGTCGGGTCTGATGGTCACCACCGGCATCGTCGGCTCGGGCATCCCGATCGCCAACGGCTTCGGTCTGGCTGCTCAACTCGATGGCACCGATCAGGTCACCGTGGTGAACTTCGGTGATGGCGCGTCGAACATCGGGGCGTTCCACGAGGGGCTGAACATGGCCGCGGTGTGGAAGCTGCCCGTGGTGTTCGTGTGCCAGAACAACCTCTACGGCGAGCACACGCCGATGAAGATGTCCACCGGTGTCGACTTCATCAGCGAGCGCGCCGCCGCCTACGGCATGCCTGGCGTCACGGTGAACGGCAACGATCCCGTGGCCACGTGGAACGTGATGGGCGAAGCGATCGCCAGGGCCCGCGCCGGTGACGGCCCCACGTTGGTCGAGGCTCGCACCTACCGCTTCTACGGGCACCTCATGGGTGACGCGATGGAGTACATGGACAAAGACGAGCGCAAGGCGGCGATGGAGGCCGACCCCGTCGTCCTCTATCGCGAGTGGCTGGTGTCGAACGGACACGCCACCGCCGCCGATCTCTCCGAGATCGAAGAAGTGATCACCGCCGCGATCGACGACGCCGTCGAGTTCGCGATGAACAGCCCGTTCCCCGACGCGGCCGAGTTGTACACCGACGTCTATGCCGAGACCGGAAAGTGACCCTCCAGTGACCGACACCACCATCGAAGCCATCGAAGCCCCCGCACACCCCGTGCTCCCCATGGCGAGCGCGATCAACCAGGCGCTCGACGTCGCCATGGGTCTCGACCCCAAGGTGTTCCTCCTCGGTGAGGACATC
This sequence comes from Actinomycetes bacterium, assembly GCA_031400715.1. GTDB lineage: Bacteria > Actinomycetota > Acidimicrobiia > Acidimicrobiales > Ilumatobacteraceae > VFMC01. The sequence goes on from JANNQK010000195.1 coordinate 8,420, forward strand.
GCCGAGCCGTCCGGCGGCGTCTACAAGGTCACGATGGGTCTGTCCACCAAGTACGGCACCCATCGCGTGCGCAAGACGGCCATCTCCGAAGCGGCGATCATCGGTGCCGCCGTCGGCTCCGCGATCGCGGGCTACCGGCCGGTTGCCGAGATCATGATGATGGACTTCCTCGCCGTCTGTCTCGACCAGGTGACGAACCACGCCGGCAAGATCCGGTACATGTCGGGCGGCCAGACGCCCGTACCGATGGTCATCCGTACCTCGGCCGGCGCAGGTCGCGGGTTCGGCGCACAGCACTCCGAACTGCTCGAGGCGTGGATGATCCACACCCCCGGCATCAAGGTGGCGTTCCCCTCCACGCCGGCCGATGCCAAGGGCCTCTTGCTCACGGCGATCTTCGACGACGACCCCGTGCTGTTCATCGAGCAGATGATGATGTACTGGGACGTGAAGCGCTTCGGCGGTCCGGTGCCCCCCGGCGACTACCGGATCCCGTTCGGCGTCGCCGATGTGAAGCGTGAGGGCACCGACGTGACGCTGGTGTCGTACGGCCGTCAGGTGCACGACTGCCTGGCCACCGCCACCAAGCTGGCCGAAGAGGGCATCAGTTGCGAAGTCGTCGACCTGCGCACGCTCGTGCCCTGTGACGAGGCGGCCGTGTTCGCCTCGGTGCACAAGACCAAGCGCGCCGTGATCGTGCACGAGGCCGTACAGCGGTGCGGTTTCGGCGCCGAGCTGTCGAGCCGGATCCACGAGGAGATGTTCTCCGAGCTGGCGGCGCCGGTGCAGCGCGTGGGTGGGGCCAACACCCCGGTCCCGTATGCCAGCAACTTGGAGAGCGACTTCATCCCGCAGGTTCACGACATCGAAGCCGCGGTTCGCAAGACCCTCTGATCGGCTCGCGTCGCGCCTTCCAGGTCAGGGAGTCTGGGAGGCCACCAGCAGGCGCGCCATCTCGTCGATCTCTTCGCGTTGACCGAACGCCATCTGGGTCGCCATCCGTCGCACCTCATCGGTCGCTGCATGGGTCGCCGCATGGTCTGCCATGTGGATGCCGCCCTGGTGGTGCGCCGACATCAGTTGGACGAACAACGCGTTGGCCTCCGCTCCGGTGGCATCGGCCAGCGCCTGCAGGTCGCTCTCGGTCGCCAGGCCAGGCATCCGATCGAGCGCGATCGGATCATCCATCCAGGTCATCGCGATGTCCGACTCGTTCACCTCGGACTCACCGAATCCCCGGAGCAATTGGATCATTCTGCCGACCTCGATGTTCTGCCCGACGAGGATGTCCCGAGCCACGATCGAGAGGTTGACGTCGGTGTCGTCGTCGTTCAGGTAGATGAAGCTCATCTGCACGGCCTGCTCGTGGTGCACACGCATGTCCTGCAGGAAGCCGATGTCGGTCGCGTTGGGGTCTTCGAGCGCACTGTTGTTGCCGATCACCCAGCCGAGGGCGCCGGCCAACACGCCGACGGCGAGCAGGATCGCCATCAGGTTGATCGGGTTCCGGTGCCATGGCAGCACCACCGCGTCGGCCGCGTCATCTGACGACGACCCGTCAGCGGCGATGCCGCTGGCAGCGGACGCAGCGGATGTTTCGGAACTCGGGGGATCGATCGTCGTGCTCACGTGTCGTAGCTTCCCACGCCGGTCGGCTAAGAACACCGTCATGTCGACCCCCATCAGCATTCCCAAACTCGGCGTTTCCATGAGCGAGGGCACCCTCGTCGAGTGGCTGGTCGCTGACGGCGACACGGTTCAGCCGGGAGATCTCCTCTATCGGATCGAGACCGACAAGGTGGAGAACGAGATCGAGGCTCCGGTCGCGGGAGTGGTGCACATCACCGGCGAAGAGGGCGAGACCTACGACGTCGGTACGCAGATCGGTTCGATCGAGTAGACGACCGGCCGAGTCCGACGCTTCGACAGCAGGTTCGACTGACCGCCGGTTCGCCGCTGCCGGGTGCCGACTGTGGTCAGTCCTGCCAATCGTCGATCACCGCCGGCGCCGACGGTGTGGACCGATCGGTGCTGGTCGAGTGCTCGGCGGCCTGCAGGTTCGCCGCCGCGGCCGCGGACAGGCCGATCACCATCGCGCCTGCCACGAACATCCCGGCCAGCACGCGCCGCTGCAGCTGCGTCGCGCCCATGAGCTCGGCGAGTCGTTCCACCACCAACTCGCCGGGGAGCTCGAGGTACGACGCGAGCACCTCGACATCGTTGCGGCGGAGCTCGATCGACTGTGGCCGATCCTGGCCGCGCAGCGACCGCACCAGCCGCAGGTAGTTGGCCAGCAGCGACTCCACGTCGTCAGGTTCGAACGAGATCGCCGACCCGCCGGTGGACAGCACGCCGCGAGGGTCGATGTCGAGTGGGAGCCGGTCGTGAGTGACGGTCGCGAAGTCGAGGCCGTACAGCCGCGACACGGCCTCGGCTCTCTCGCGCGACAGCGGAGTCCGCGCGGTTTCGATGTGCTTGAGTTGACGCGCCGAGAAGGCGCCGTCGCTGGTTCGGGCAACGGCGCGCAGGCTCATGCCCGATTGACGGCGACGCTCCGCGATCAGGACGGCAAGGCGGCGTGCAATGCGTTCGTCGGACACGGCCGGTGAGGTGTTCGTGCTGGTGACAGCGGCGGTACTCATCGACATCTCATCGGGAGAATCGCGGGGCGACTTGAGTGGATCTCCGGTCGGCGGTCGTCTCGATGACCGCAACGGCCGTGGCGCACCCGGTCTCCGCGCCGCTCGGCTGCGCCGGTGCGACGGCGGCCGCTCCGGCCAACAACCCGCTGACCACGACGCGACCTTCTGCGGTGGCCATGCCGAGCACGTTCGCGAGCACGAGGGCGGAGCGATCGGAACCACCGAGTGTCCGGATCATCTCCCGGAGATCCGCCTGGCGAACCTCGATCGGGGCATCGTCGTCGATCGAACGCAGAGCGCTCACGGCCGCGAGATAGGCACTCAACAACGAGCGTGCGTCGTCGGGTTCGAACTCCGCCATCACTCCTGCGATGCAGAGCGACCGCCTGCCGATCGTCAGGTCCGGCCGGATCGATCGACGTTCGTCGTGCAGGTCGAGCCCGTACAGGTGGGCGAGGCGCGCCGTCGTCGCTTCGTCGAGGGGCAGTTGGCCTGCCTCGGCCTCGCGGAGATCGCGCAGCGTGAAGGCGCCGCAACTGCGGCTCGCGATCATCCACCGCGGCTGTCCGGAACGCTGCCGCTCTGCCACCAGTCGCGCTCCGAAGTGACGGCGGAAGCCGTCGATCGCCCCGCCCGGCCCGCCATCTCGTCGGCGGCGGTCATCGGCACGCGCGAGATGCCCCTGCGGCGCCCGTTCCTTCATGCCCGTCACACCCGTTGCGCCCGTCATGTCCAGGTCATCGGCACGACCTCTGCGAACATCAAGGTGAAGATTCGGGGGATGCCGATCCGCGGGATCCGGCGCAACCACCAGGCCCGGGATCAGGCTCGGGCGGCGCGCTGAGCCTCGCTGAACGCCACGTCCTTGTCGACCCGCGGTTCGGCGGGCAACCCGAGCACGCGCTCGCCGATGATGTTCCGTTGGATCTCGTCGGACCCTCCGGCGATCTTGTAGCCGGGCGCGCCCAGCACGTGTTCGCTCCAGGCATAGGTGCCCCACTCGCCGGTGTCGGCGGTCAGGTTGGCCCCGAGCACGCGGGAGATGACCATGCTGGTCCGCTCCATGTTCGCGGTCCACATCAGCTTGCCGAGCGAGCCCTCCGGCCCCGGTGTCTGGCCCGCCTTCATCGCGGCAGCCGCGCGACGATTCGTGTACTGCGCCACCTTGAAGTGGATGTAGAGGTCGGCGAGTTCCTGCCGCACGAGCGGGTCGGTCGCCACGCCGAAGTGCTGAGCGGTCGCGAGGACCTGTCGGAAACCGCCGCCCGTCTGCGAACTGCTGCTCCCGGCAGAGTGGTCGCGCTCGAACCCGAGGCACGTGAGCGCCACTCGCCAGCCTTCGCCGACGGGACCGAGCCGGAGCGAGTCGGGCAGGCGCACATCGGTGAGGAACACCTCGTTGAAGTTGGCGCCACCGCTCATCTGCTTGATCGGGCGCACCTCCACGCCCGGTGCGTCGAGCGGCACCAGGAACGCGGTCATGCCTTTGTGCTTGGGCACGTCGAAATCGTGGCGGGTGATCGCGAGGCCCCACTGGGCGAACCGGGCGCCGGAGGTCCACACCTTCTGTCCGGTCAGCACCCACTCGTCGCCGTCGCGTGTCGCTCGTGTGGTGAGCGACGCGAGGTCGGAGCCGGCCGACGGTTCGCTGAAGAGCTGGCATCCCCAGATGTCCTGACGCATGAGCGGAGCGATGAAGCGCTCCTTCTGCTCATCGGTGCCGAAGGCGCTGATCGTGGTGGCGATCAAGCCCATCGACGTGGGGGGGAGTTCACCGGCCGACGGCACGGCGAAGCGCGACTCTTCGATCAGGAACGCGCGCACGTAGGAGTTGGGCAGCCCACGCCCACCCACGCTGGTCGGCCAGTTGAGCATCGCGTACCCGGCGTCGAACTTGAGCCGCTGCCACCGCTGGCACTCGAGCAGCCGTCGCTGTTCTTCGTCCTCGGTGATGTTGTGGAACACCGCCACGTTGTCACTGCCCTGCCCCCAGACGAGGGCGGGGTCGTCCTCGGCAGAGGTCTCGACGGCAGCGAGGGGCGTGCCGTGTGCTTCGAGCCATGCGCGGGCTTCCTTGCGGAAGACGTCGAGGTCGGGGAGTGCCATCTGGGCGTCGGCGGTGCTCACGACCGACACCGTACGGTGACCGTTCCAGGACCGACGAACCGGGCTAGCGGGCACTCGCGAAGGCGACTACTGTCACACCAGCCGCGAGCCGGGTGCGTCCGTCGTGGTCGGATAACGGGGGTGACCGGGGATGGTGCTGGGGATGAGGTCGGCGTGAGCCTGCTCGAGGTACAAGACGTCTCGGTGCGCTTCGGCGGCATCGTCGCGCTCGACGGTCTGTCGTTCGACATCGACGAGGGCCAGATCTGCGGTCTCATCGGTCCCAACGGTGCCGGCAAGACCACGATGTTCAACGTGGTCAGCCGGATCTACCAGCCGACCACCGGTCGGGTGTTGTTCCGCGGCGCCAACCTGATCGACGTGCCCGCACATGGGATCGCCCGGCTCGGCATCGCCCGCACCTTCCAGAACCTCGCCCTGTTCCCGACCATGACGCTGCTCGAGAACGTGATGGTGGGAGCCCACTCCCAGGGCAAGGTGGGTTTCGCCAAGGCGGTGGTGCGCATCGGCGCCAACAAGGAGAACGCCGAGACGCGCGACTTCGCCGGCGAACTGCTGCGTCAGCTCGGGCTCGGGTCGCTCATGTTCAGACCCGCGATGGGGTTGCCGTTCGGCACGCTGAAGCGACTCGAGATCGCTCGAGCCCTCGCCGCCAAACCGACCTTCCTCTTGATGGACGAACCCGCCAGCGGACTCACCCACGGTGAGGTCGACGAGCTGGGCGACACCATCGTTGCGATTCGCGACCAGTTCGGCCTGTCGGTCCTGCTCGTGGAGCACCACATGTCGATGGTGATGGGCATCAGCGACAAGGTGGTGGCCATGGAGTTCGGTCGCAAGATCGCCGAAGGCACACCGGCGCAGGTGCAAGCCGACGATCGTGTCATCGCTGCCTACCTGGGGACCACCGAATGAGTCTGCTGTCCATTTCTCGGTTGCAAGCGGGCTACGGCCCGGTCAACGTGCTCCACGACGTCGACCTGAACGTCGAGCCCGGCGAGATCGTGGTGATGCTCGGCGCCAACGGCGCGGGCAAGACCACCACCATGCGGGCGATCAGCGGGATGATCCAGCGCACGGGAGAGGTGATGTTCGAGGGAACCAACATCACCAAGGCGACGCCGGATGCGATCGTGCGGGCCGGCATCGCCCAGGTTCCGCAAGGGCGCGGCACGTTCCCTGAACTGTCCGTCGAGGACAACCTTCGCTGCGGTGCCTACATCCGATCCGACAAGGAGGTGGATGCCGACATCGACAAGTGGTTCGATGTCTTCCCTCGCCTGATGGAACGACGCGCCCAGCGGGCAGGCAGCCTGAGCGGCGGCGAGCAGCAGATGCTGGCGATCGCCCGGGCGCTCATGAGCCGGCCGAAGCTCTTGCTGTGCGACGAACCGAGCCTCGGTCTCGCGCCGCTCATCACCCAGGAGCTCTTCGCGGTGATCGAGCGACTCAACCGGGACAGCGGCCTGTCGGTGCTGCTCGTCGAGCAGAACGCCAACCTCGCGATGCACATGGCACACCGCGTGTACCTCATCGAGACCGGCCGGATCGTTGCGTCCGGGTCGGCGGCCGAACTGAGTGCGGATGACTCCATCCGCAAGGCCTATCTGGGCTTCTGACCGTGCTTCCGACCGAGCCTCCGAACGGGCTGTGAAAAGGGATTCGAATGGCACTCTTCCTACAACGACTCGTCGACGGCCTGAGCGGAGGCAGCGTGTACGCGTTGATCGCGCTCGGGCTGGTGATCATCTACCGCGGCACCGGCCACCTCAACTTCGCCCAAGGTGAGATGGCGCTGTTCTCCGCCTACGTCGTCTACCAGATGGGTGAATGGGGCTTGCCGATCGGCCTCGCGCTGATCGTGGGCCTGGGCGCCGGCTTCGTGATCGGCGCCGTGGCCGAGGTGGGCCTGGTGCGACCGGTCTCGAAGAAGTCCCCGTTCGCCGTGTTCATCGTGACGATCGGTCTGTTCCAGTTCCTCAACTGGGCGTCGGGAGCGATCTGGGGTGATCAGGTGCTTCCGAACTCGGGGGTCGGTTCACAGCAGCAGCAGTACCCGAGCCTGTTCCCCGACCAACCCGACGACTTCGTGAAGATCTTCGGCGCAGCCATCCGGTACCAGTCGCTCGGCGTGTTCGGGCTCACGCTCGTCATCACCGGGTTGCTGTTCTTGTTGTTCAACAAGACCAAGTTCGGTCTGGCCATGCGCGCCGTCGCCAGCAACAGCGACAGCGCCAAGTTGGTCGGCGTCCGCGTCAACACCGTGCTCATGGTGAGCTGGGGCCTGGCCGCTGCGATCGGTGCGCTCGGCGGTGTTGTCTTCGCCGGAATCAACAACAGCGTGAGCCTCGGACTGATGTTCACGGTGTTCATCTACGGCTCGGCCGCGGCCACGCTCGGAGGGTTCGACTCGCCAGGCGGAGCGGTGATCGCCGGCCTCGCGATCGGTGTCATCGAGACCATGGCTGCCGGCTACATCGCCTTCATCGGCCAGGAGATGAAGCTCGCGGTGGCCTTCGTCGTGATCCTCGTGGTGTTGATGGTTAAACCATCCGGCCTGTTCGGCACGGCGAAGGTGGAGCGGGTATGAAGTCGCTGGTCACACTCAAGGAAGGCAGCCTCGGACACTGGGCGCTCCGCCTCTTCGCCGCGGCGCTGGTGGTGGCGATCGTGCTGTGGATCCCGACGAAGGGGAGCAACGGTCTCGTCACGTCGGCCACCGAGGCGCTCACGCTCATGTCGGCCGCGATGGCGCTCAACCTCATCCTGGGCTACACCGGACAGATCTCGATCGGTCACTCGGCGTTCTACGGCACCGGTGCGTACATCACCGGCATCCTCGTGTCGAAGTACGAGTGGAGTCCTTGGCTGACCTTCCCCGTGGCATTCGCGTTCGCCTTCGTGGTCGGCGTGCTCGTGTCGTTCCCTGCATCGCGGATCAAGGGCGTCTACCTGGCGCTCGTCACGTTGGCCCTGGCGCTGGTGTTCCCGAACCTGCTGCGCTGGCCGAAGCTCGAATCGCTCACCGGTGGCGGCCCGGGTCTTCCCAACAGCGACTCCGCGATCGACACCACCGGGTTCGACATCGGCCGCCGCGCCGGCCAGATGCGCAACTTCGAGATCTTCGGCTGGGACCCCTTCGGCGATCTCCGCGGTCAGGGCGCGATCCCGTTCTACTACTGGATCGCTGCGGGCATCGCCGTGATCGTCTACCTGGTCATCCGAGGAGTGGTGAAGAGTCGGGCCGGTCGGTCGCTGATCGCGGTGCGCGACAACGAGACGGCAGCCGCAGTGATGGGGGTGAACGTCGTCGCGACCAAGGCCTTTGCCTTCGGAATCTCCGCCGGTCTGTGCGCGCTGCCTGGTTCGGTGACGGCGATCCGACTGGGCGCCGTGTCGCCCGACATCGCCACGCTGACGATCCTCGGTGCGCTGACGTTCCTCATCATCATGGTGATCGGCGGCGCCGGCTCGCTGTGGGGACCGGTCATCGGTGCGGCCCTGTTCGTGTTCGTCAGCGACCGAACGGGCGGGTGGGCCGACGACGAGAACATCCCCGGTCTTCTGCGTCCGTTTTTCGGTTGGTCGAAGATCCCGCCCGGCACAGGCATCTTTGCCGTGATCCTCATCGTGTTGATGTTCGTGGCTCCGCGAGGGTTGGTCGGCGTGTGGAAGCAGTACAGTCCCAGGGTCGTGCGAGTCGTTCCCCGCCCGGCGGGAGCGGCGGCCGCCGACCATCCGGCCCTTGCGGCCGAGGACATCACCACCAACAGCTGAACAACCAACAACTGAACAACAACCCGTTGATCACCAAATCATTGACCAAAGAGGGGGAGAGCGAATGACTCGACGTCAGAAGACGATCACCGCCGCGTTCGCTGCTGCTGCACTGTTGCTTGCGGCGTGCGGTGGCGACGACGAGGAGACAACCACGACCGACGCCGCTCCAGAGGCCACCGAGGCTCCGGCAGCGACCGAGGCACCAGCGGCGACCGAGGCTCCGGAAGCGACCGAGGCGCCAGCGGCCACCGAGGCTCCAGCAGCCGAAGGTTGGGCCGTGAACACCGATGACTGCATCGACCCTGACACGGCGAACGCGCCCATCGAAGGCACGATCAAGATCGGTTCGGCCATGCCCCTCACGGGCGGCGTTGCCGCTGCGGCCTTCGCGCCGGTGAAGGACGGCTTCGATGCCTACATCAAGTACGCGAACGCGGAAGGTCTCGTCGACGGGTACACCATCGAACTCGCGATCGAGGACGACCAGTACAACCCGGAGTTGACCCCTGGTGCCGTGAACACCCAGATCGACGCCGGTGCCCATCTCTTCGCGGGCATCATCGGTTCGCCGAACAACGGCGCCGTTCGCGACCTGCTGAACGACGAGTGCGTCCCGCAACTCAACGCTCTCACCGGTTCGCCGGCGTGGGGCGAGGTTGCCGACTACCCGTGGACCACGGGTCTGCTGGTGCCATACACCGTCGAGTCCAGGGTGTACGCCGCTCAGATCGCCGAGCAGTTCCCCGACGGCGCCACCGTGTCGTTGTTCTACGTGAACAACGAATTCGGTCAGATCTACGCCGAGGCGTTCAAGGACGTCGCCGATGAGTACGGACTTGAGATCGTCGGCGAGCAGACCATCGAGGCCACCGACTCCAACCCGCCGACATCGCAGGTCACCACCATCGCCAGCGAAGGCGCCGACATCGTGATGGCCGTGCCGCTCGGCGCTGGCTGCATCTCGTTCCTGTCGGAGATGGCCAACGCCAAGGCGCAGAACACCGACTGGGTGCCGCTCACGTTCATCACCAACACGTGTGCGAGCAGCCTGATCCTCGGCGCCGCCGGTGCCGCTGCTGACGGCCTCTACACGAGCAGCAACCTCACCGACGTCACCGACGAGGCCAACGCCGCGCTCCCCGCTGTCGCCGAGTATCTCGCGTTCATGGAGGGCGAGGGCAAGGGCGACATCGTGGCCACCGCCACCGCCGGCTGGACCGCCGGTGAGATCACCGTGGCGATCCTCGCGCAGGCGGCAGCCTCGCCGGAGGGACTCACCCGCGCGTCGATCATCAACGCGGCACGCAACTTCGAGTACGTGCCGACGCTCGCTCGTGAAGGTGTGCAGGACAAGTCACAGGGTGAAGAAGATCCGTTCCTGGCCGAGTCGCTGCAGGTGCTGGTGTACGACGCCGACACGGCGACCTTCGACGAAGTGGGCGAGCTCATCACCGACTTCGAGACCTGATCGTCGGGGGCCCTGCCCCTGACGCTCCCGAGGGACGTCGACACCGTCGACACGTCGGACATCGTCGTTCGGGTCGTGAACCCCGGATGACGTGACATGCGAGCGAGGCCCGCCCGTGAGGGCGGGCCTCGCCGCGTCTCGCCGGCCGCGTTGAAGGCCGTCCGGTGCGGAAAGGGATTTGACCTTCCGGTTAGATTCGTCCTGCCTGGATCCGGGCCGACGCAGCGGACGAACTGCACGCTGATCATGAGGGGGCTGTCGTATGGCGTTGATCGCCGGTGACCGGGCGCGAGAGCGGCCCGACCAGGTTGCCTTGCGCGACGACAGGGTCGCGCTCGGATGGTCCGAGGTCGACGACGCGCTCAACCGGGTCGTGAACGGGCTGCACGCGCGGGACCTCGGCGACGCACGCCGCGTGGCGGTCTACGCCGAGAATGCCTCCGAGGTGGTGCTCGCCCATCTCGGTGCCCTGCTCGCCGGCGCCAGCTCGGTGCCGCTCAACTTCCACCTCAACGCCGATGAGGCTGCCTACATCCTCCGCGACTCGCAGACCTCGGTGCTGTTCGTCGGACCCGAGAACCTCGAGCGCGGCCTCGACGCGGCCCGCCAGGCGGGCGTGGCAACGGTGATCGCGTGGCGCAGCCCGGATGCGGCCGGCCTGGGCGCCGAGGTGTGGGAAGACTGGCTCGCGAGCGCCTCGGCCGATGAGCCACGCACCGACGTGGCACCGAGGCCCAACCTGATGTACACCAGCGGCACGACCGGAGTGCCGAAAGGGGTCGACCTGGCCCCGACGATGTTCGCCGGTGGCGACACGGTGGTCGAACACGTCGCAGTGCTGGCGCAGAACCGGTTCGCCCAGTTCGGCACGCATCTGGTGGTGGGCCCGATGTACCACACCGGCCCCCTTTCGGGCATGCGCATCCTCGCTGCCGGCACGCCGGTGGTGGTGCTCGGGCGCTTCCATCCCGAGCGTGTGCTCGAAGCGATCGAGACCTATGGGTGCGAGACCACCGTCATGGTGCCTACGCACTTCAAGCGGATGCTCGAGCTGCCGGCCGAGGTGAAGGCGCGCTATGACGTGACGGCCATGAAGCTGGTGGCTCACACTGGCGCAGCCTGCCCGATCGACGTGAAGCACCAGATGATCACGTGGTTCGGGCCGATCTTCAACGATGCCTACGGATCCACCGAGGTGGGCACGATCTGCGCGATCGGCAGCCAGGAGTGGATGGAGCATCCGGGCAGTGTGGGCCGCGTGATCCCCCCGTTCGCCCGAGCGATCGTGGTGGGCGACGACGACCAGGAGGTACCCGCCGGAACCGAAGGGCGGCTCTACTTCGAGGACAGCACGGGCCGCGGCGTGGTGTACCCGAACGATCCCGACAAGACCGCCAAGGCCCATCTGCGACCTGGCGTTTTCACCATCGGTGAGATCGGCTACGTCGACGACGAGGGCTTCGTGTACATCACCGACCGGTTCAGCGACATGATCGTTGCGGGCGGGGTGAACATCTATCCGGCCGAGGCCGAAGCGGTGATCGCCGAGCACCCGAAGGTGGCCGACGTTGCGGTGATCGGCGTGCCCGATGCCGACCTCGGAGAGGCGGTGAAGGCTCTGGTGGTGCCGCTCGACCCCGCTGATCCACCGCGCCCCGACGAGCTGATCGCCCTGTGCCGAGCGAAGCTCGCCGGTTACAAGTGCCCCCGCACGCTCGACATCGTCGCCACCGTGGGCCGCAACGCGATGGGCAAGGTCAACAAGAAGGCGCTCCGCGCACCGTATTGGGAAGGGAGCCGGACCATTGGCTGAATCGACCGCCTCGCCACGACCAGCAGAGACGCTGATCGTCGCCGACGGCCCGGCACCGCAGGTTCGCCGGCTCACGCTCAACCGCCCGACCAAACGCAACGCGCTGTCGAACGGCCTGCGCAGCGAACTGTTCGCGGCGCTCGCGGTCGCCGACGCCGATCCGGAGATCCGGGTGATCGTGATCCGCGGCGCCGGTCCGTGCTTCAGCGCCGGGTACGACCTCGCTCAGGATCCGAGCGAGCCACTGCCGTGGCCGATCACCAGAGCCGACGGCGGATGGGCTCGCCATGTGCTCAACGGCTGGTTCCAGATGATGGACCTCGCGACGCCGGTGATCGCCCAGGTGCACGGGTTCTGCCTCGCCGGTGGCACGGAACTGGCAACGGCGTGCGATCTCGTCTACGTCGCCCACGACGCCCAGATCGGCTATCCGCCGGTGCGCAGCATGAGCTCGCCCGACATGGCGTGGCACGTGTGGCTGCTCGGCATGCGGCGCGCGATGGAGGCGATGCTCACGGGCGACTCGATGACCGGCGACGAGGCCGTCGAAGCCGGCTTCGCGAACCGGGCCTTCGATGCGGCCGAGCTCGACGACCGCGTGCTCGAGATCGCCCAGCGGGTGGCCAAGGTGCCACCCGATCTGCAAGCCCTGAACAAGCGGGTGGTGCACCGCGCGATGGAGGCGATGGGCATGCGCGACGGCATGCGGGCCACCGCGGATATCAACGCGCTGGGTTTTCACCAGCGGAGCTCGCGTGAGTACTTCGCGCAGTTCTCCAAGGGCGTCACGACAGCGCTCTCCGAGCGCGACAAGACCTTCGGCGACTATCGGGAATCGTCCAGCGATCAGAAGAACGAGAACGACGGGAACGACCAGAACAGGAGCGGGACATGAGCGTGACCGACGAGATCCTGGTCAGCCCTGAGGTGCTCGAGTGCCCGTACGACTACTACCGGCGAGTCCGCGAGGAGGCACCGGTGCACCAGACACCGCTGGGCTTCTACGTGGTGAGCCGCTACGACGATGTCCTGGCCATCGTGCGCGACACCGAGCGGTTCAGCAGCGACATGCGCAACTCGTTCGTCTCGGGCCCGGCGAGCGACGAGCTGAAGGCGATCCAGGCCGAGGGATACCCGTCGGTGAACACCTTGCTCACCAACGACCCGCCCAGCCACACCCAGTTCCGATCTTTGGTGAACAAGGCGTTCACACCCAAACGTGTCGCTCAGCTGGAAGGCGAGATCCGCCAGATCGCGAACGAACTGATGGATCGGTGGATCGCCAACGGCCGCGTCGAGCTGGTGACCGAGTTCGCCGTGGGGCTGCCGCTCACCGTGATCGCCGATGCGCTCGGGGTCGACCGCGCCGACATGCCGCGCTTCAAGAAGTGGAGCGACGACTCCGTCGCCCCGCTGTCGGGCCTGCTGACGCCCGAACAGCAGATCGAGTGTGCGCGCAGCCGGGTGGAGATGCAGCACTACATGGTCGAGCGCGTGAGGGAGCGCCAGGAGTCGCCGCGAGACGACCTGCTGAGCGACCTCGTGCAGGCGCGTTTCGACTCGGGCGAGCGTGCCGGGCAGCCGCTCGAGACAGCCGAGCTGTTGAACGTGATCGAGCAGTTGCTGGTGGCCGGCAACGAGACCACCACGAAGCTGATCGCCGCGGCGATGCTGCTGCTGATCGAACACCCGGATCAGATGCGTGCGGTGTCGGCGGAGCACGGTCTGATCCCGAACCTCGTGGAGGAGGCGTTGCGGCTCGAGAGCCCGGTGCAGATGCTTCCCCGGGTCGCCAAGGTCGATGTCGAGGTGGGTGGGGTCGCGATCCCGGCGGGCTCGATCCTGATGATGATGTACGGCTGTGCGAATCGTGACGATGCGAAGTATCCCGACGCGGCGTCCTTCGATCACGCCCGCGCCAACGCCCGCACCAATCTCGCGTTCGGTCAGGGCCCGCACTTCTGCCCCGGCGCAGCGCTTGCACGGAGCGAGGGTCGCATCGCGTTCGAGACGCTGCTCGGCCGGGCCACCGGGTGGGCGCTCGACACCACCGTCGACGTCGTCACCCATCGCGAGCTGTCGATGACACTCCGTGGACTGTCGGGTTTGCATCTCGTCTTCACGCCCTCGGGCGCCACGACCAGTCCCACGAAGGAGCCAGCATGAGCGTTTCGCTCGAAGCCCTGCAGACCATCCGCTACGAGGTGGTCGACCCGGGCGAGCGCGGCATCGCCGTCGTCACCCTCGATCGTCCCGAGAGCCGCAACGCTCAGAACAAGCGGATGACCTACGAGATGAACGCGGCGTTCGACGACGCGGCTCGTCGGAGCGATGTGAAGGTGATCGTGCTGCAGGCCGACGGTCCGCACTTCTGCAGTGGCCACGACATGCGCGACACCGAGAGCCACCGCGACTTCGACCTCGTCTCCACCCACGGCGGGTACGGCCGGGAGGGTCAGGAGGGGCACATGGCCTGGGAGGAGGAGGTGTACTTCCAGATGTGCTGGCGGTGGCGCAACATCCCGAAACCCTTGATCGCAGCCGCCCAGGGCAAGACCATCGCCGGCGGGTTGATGCTGCTGTGGGTGGCCGATGTGATCGTTGCCGCCGACGATGCGTTGTTCAGCGACCCGGTCGTGGGCATGGGCGTCAACGGCGTGGAGTACTTCGCCCACCCGTGGGAGTTCGGAGCCCGCAAGGCCAAGGAGTTGCTCTTCACCGGCGACTGGGTGGATGCCGCGGAAGCACATCGACTGGGCATGGTGAATCACGTGGTGGCCGGCGACGAGCTGCGGCCGTTCGTGATGGCGATGGCCGGTCGGATGGCCAAGCGGCCGAGCTTCGCCCTGAAGCTGGCGAAGGAGAGCGTGAACCAGACCCTCGAGGCTCAGGGCCAGTGGACGGCTCTGCGCTCGGCATTCACCATCCAGCACCTCGCCCACGCACACAATCGCGTGCGGTTCGGTATCCCGGTCGATCCGGGTCCGAAGCGGCCGGCCAAGGAAGACCAGCAGACCGGCTGATGCCTCGCACCTCCCAGCCTGTCAAGCGGCTCGGTCGTCCGAAGGACGTCGCGTCGGCCGATACCCACGAGCGGCTGCTCCACGTCGCGCGGCGGGCATTCGCACGCGACGGCTTCGACGCGACGACGAACCGGCACATCGCCGATGCCGTCGGCATCACCACCGGGGCGATCTACCACTACTACGCATCGAAGGCCGATCTCTACGTGGCCGTGTACGCCGAGGTGCAGGGCATCGTCTACGGCGCGTTCGAGACGGCGATCGCGCCCCACCAGACACTCGTCGGGCGATTCTCGGCGGCGCTCGACGCTGCCGTGGAGCTCAATCGGGAAGACCCGTCGATCGCCGGGTTCGTGGTCGGCGTGGCAAGCGAGACGCAGCGCCATCCGGAACTGCGCGAGATGGTCGAACTGCGCCGCAGCGTGAGCATCGGCTTCCTGTACCGGCTCGCGACCGAGGCGAAGGCGCGCGGAGAGCTGCAGGACGACATCGGCGCCGAGGCGCTCGAAGACCTCCTGAACGCGGTGCTCTCCGGTCTGGCGCGGTTCAGCAACCAGACCGGAGATTCCGTGCGTCATGCCAATGCGGTCGCCGTTCTGAAGCGGTTCCTCACCGGCACCCTGATGCGCTAGGCCAGCGAACGGGCCAGCGTGGGTGTCAGCGTCAGCCGCCGGCGGACATGCAGGGGATCACGTCCTGCATCAGTTGCGTCATCACGTCGCCGGACATGTCGCCGCCGCTCGCCGAGATGGCGGCCATGTCGTCGGACGACAGACCTTCGAAGACGTCCCTGATGCAGTCCTTGTCCATACCCGGCTGGTCGCCGATCGATTCCATCAGTTGGTCGACCAGCGCATCCGTGCCGACACAGCCGAAGAGTTCGGCTTTCAGGGCCTCGCCGGAGTCACTCAACGTCGGCATGTCCTCGTCACCGATGCTGTCCACCATCAGCTGTGCGTCGGCGTCCGACAGCTTCGAGGCGATCTTGTCGACGCACTCCTGGTCGAGTTCGAGACCTTCCGACTTCGCCGAATCCATCAACTCGTCGGCCACCTTGGCCCGATTGTCCGAAGCGCTCTCTCCTCCGCCGCACGCGGTCAACAGCGCGATCGATGCGATGGCTGCCGTCATGATCCTGGTCATTGCTCGTCCTTTCGTGGCCGGTGGTCGGCCGTGTCCGACTGTTCGCAGCCGTGTGTCGCTGTCATTCATCGGTTGCGCTTGACGGTTTCTTGAGGGGATTTCGGGGGCGACCGTTCGTGGGAACCGGCGACACATCGCTGCTCACGCGTGCTTCGCGAACGCGAACCACCACAACAGCGCTGTGAGCGACAGGCCGTCCCCCACGCGCCCGGCACGCATCTCGTCACGGAGCGTGGCTTCCGTGACCCACTCCACGCGTTCGCTCTCGCTCGGATCGCTCGGCGATCCGACCTCTGTTGCACCGTCTGCCACGAAGAGGTGGAAGGTGGCGTCGCTGGTGCCGTTGTGGGGGAAGTACGACGTGAGCGGGCGCACTGGCCCCGGTTGCCAGCCGGTCTCCTCCAACGTCTCGCGCACGGCCGCCTGCTCGGGCGTCTCGCCGGCGTCGACACGTCCGGCCGGCACCTCCCAACCCCAGGTGTCGGTCGCGAACCGATGCCGCCACAGCAGCAGGAAGCCCCGCTGCAGATCGTGGACGACGGTTCCGGCTGCCGCGGCCGGCATCCGGATCACGTGGTGATCGAAACGTGCACCGCCAGGGATCTCGATGTCGGTGAGGGCGAGGCGGATCCAAGGGCTGTCGTAGATGGTTCGCTCACCGTGCACGATCCACTGCATCGCGGCTCCTCGTTCGGGCCGAGCTGAGCGTGGTGCCCGCTCGGTTGTCAGGCGGGCAATCGTACGTGCGAGGATCGGGCCATGTCTGAACAGGTGCTCGTGGCCGAAGGTGTGTTCACCTGGCCGTCCGACGAACCGCAGCTCATCGGGAGCCACTTCCCCGAGAGCGGTGTGACGGTGTTCCCGCGTGCCGCCGCATGCCCGAAGACGGCGTCACGGGTGGCCGAAGACGTGCTCCTGCCTCGGCGTGGCACCCTCTGGAGCTGGACGATCCAGGGCTTCCCGCCCAAGAACCCGCCGTACGTGGGCACCGAGAGCGCCAAGGACTTCAAGCCGTACGGCGTGGGGTACGTCCTGCTCGGCGACCAGGTGATCGTCGAGAGCCGGCTCACGCTCAACGACCCCGCCGATCTCCAGATCGGCATGGAGATGGAGATGGTCGTGCTGCCCTTCGCGATCGACGCGCAGGGTCGTGAGGTCCTCACCTACGCATTCGCCCCGATCGCCTCAGCCGACTCGGACCAGAACCAGAGCACGAACGGAGAAGCCTCATGAGTGACGTTGCGATCGTCGGTATCGGCATCCACCCCTTCGGTCGCCACGAATCGTCCGGCATGGAGCAGGGGGCGTTCGCCGCCCGCGCTGCGTTGGCCGACGCCAACGTGCAGTGGAGTGACGTGCAGTACGCGTTCGGAGGCTCTGCGGCCGCCGGCAACGCCGACACGATGGTGAGCATGCTCGGACTCACCGGGTTGCCGTTCATCAACGTGGCCAACGGTTGTGCCACGGGCGGCAGCGCGCTGATCAGCGCCTACAACGCGATCAAGGCCGGCGTAGCCGATGTGGTGATGGCGATCGGTTTCGACAAGCACCCTCGTGGGGCGTTCGACCCGGATCCGGCGGCGTTCGGGCTCGAGAAGTGGTACGGCGATTCGGGCTTGATGCTCACCACCCAGTTCTTCGGCATGAAGATCCAGCGCTACATGCACCAATACGGCATCACCACCTCCACGCTGGCCAAGGTGTCGGTGAAGAACTTCGAGAACGGGTCGAAGAACGACAACGCATGGCGGCGCAAGACGATGAGCGAAGACGAGGTGCTGAACGCTCCGATGCTCAGCAACCCGCTCACCCAGTACATGTTCTGCTCGCCTGGAGAGGGTGGCGTGGCGCTGATCCTAGCCCGGGCCGACCTGGCCAAGAACTACACATCGAAGCCGGTGTACCTCAAGTCGGCCGTCCTGCGCAGCCGTCCGTTCGGCAGCTTCGAGGTGTTCAACTCGTGGTTGTCGCCCGATCGTGGCGACAGCCCGAGCGTCGCTGCGGCCAAGGGCGCCTTCGAGATGGCGGGCGTGTCGCCGAGCGACATCTCGTTGGCGCAGGTGCAGGACACCGAGAGCGGTGCCGAGGTCATGCACATGTCCGAGACGGGTCTGTGCGCCGATGGCGAGCAGGAGCGGATGATCCAGATGGGAGAGACGTCCATCGGTGGCCGCCTGCCGATCAACACCGACGGTGGCTGCATCGCCAACGGCGAGCCGATCGGCGCCTCAGGACTGCGACAGGTGTACGAGAGCGTGCTGCAGCTGCAAGGCCGTGCCGGCGTGCGGCAGGTCGAGAACGCCACGACGGCGTTCACCCACGTGTACGGAGCACCCGGTATCAGCGCCTGCACCGTGCTCACGACCTGAGGATCGATCGCCCGCTGTCGCCGAGCCGGGCGACAATGAGCGTGGGTCAGTCGAGGCGGGTACCGATGACCTCGTCGGGCAGGATCTTGGCGACGAAGGTGTAGGTGTGACCCTCTGCGTCGGTGGCCAGGCACTCGAACGTGGCCCCGACATCGGTCGTGGGTGGATCACCGCACTCGACCTCGCTCGAGAGCTCCAGTTCGACGTAGATCTGCTCGCGGATCCCGCGTTCGGCAGACCCGGACGGATCGAAGCCGTCGTCGCCGCCGCATCCGGCGAGAGCGACCGTGAGGGCGCCGAGGAACGTGACGGCGCCGAGGATGGTGACGACTCGCGAGGCGGGCATGGGGGTCGCTCCTTCCGGGCCAGGCGACGGACCCGATGTCAGAGGATCGTCCTGGCAGCCTCGGTTCCGTCACGGGGGAGCGCCGGGGGATTCGGCACAGCGTTCGTCGCCCGCTCGACCCGGCCGGCCCGGGCCCGGCGAACGGTGTCGATGGTGACGAGCGCCAAGCCGGACCACACCAGTGCGAACCCGACGACCCGCCACACCGGCAGGGCTTCGCCGTACGCGAGCCAACCGAGGAAGAAGTTGATCGTGGGGATGAGGTACTGCATCGGGCCGAGCACCGTGAGCGGCACCCGCTGCGCGGCCCATGCGAACAGCATCAGCGGCACCACGGTGGCAACACCGGTCAGTGCGATCAGCACGAACTGACCGGTCGATGCCGTGGACGGGATCGACCGGGCCGAGCCGGCCAGCGCGGTCGCCACACGATCGCGGGCACCACGACGACGAACGACTCGGCCGCCATGCTCTCGAGCGGCGTGAGCGGCACCTGCTTCTTCAGCCATCCGTAGAGGCTCCACGACGACGCGAGGATCAACGCCACCCATGGCACCTGGCCGTACGAGACCGTCAGCACGACGACGGCCGCGAGCGCGAGTGCGACGGCGTATCTCTGCAGCGGGTGCAGGGTCTCCTTGAACACCAGCACCCCGACCGCGATCGTGCCGAGCGGCGCCATGAAGTACCCGAGTGCCGTCTCGATCACGTGTCCGTTCACCACGGCGTACACGTAGGCGCACCAGTTGCACGTCAAGAGCGCCGCCGCGAGTGCAACCCGAGCCAGCAGACGGCGGTCGCGGAGCACCGGCCGCAGGTGCGACCACCGTCGGGTCACGGTGAGCACCGTGGCCATGATCACCGAGGCGCTCATCACTCGCCACCCGACCAGCTCGAATGGTTCGAAGTCGGTCAGCTGCTTCCAATAGACGGTGAGCGCACCCCACACCAGGTATGCGGTGAGCCCCGCGACCAACCCGCTGCGCAGCTGTTCGTCGGACCGCCCGAGTGGACTCATGCCGACGGCGCGTCGCGATCGTCGCTCGGTGTCATCGCTGCTTCCAGCCGTTGTAGTAGGTCACCTTCTCGACCGGAAGACGTGACCCCGGTTTGAAGTCGTCGCCGGTGTAGAACGCCACCGGGGTCATCGCGACCTGGCTCACGTTCTCGGGAATGCCCAGCAGTTCGGCTGCTTCGCGTTCGTACGCGAGGTGCAGGGTGGTCCAGGCCGTGCCGATGCCGCGGCTGCGCGCCGCGAGCATGAAGCTCCACACGGCGGGCAGCACGCTGCCGTACACGCCCGCGAGAAGGCCCTGCGACATCGCTGCGTTGGGCGTGCCGATGTAGCAGGGGATCAGCATCGCCGGCACCTCGTGCAAGATCTCGGCCAGGTGATCGCTCGACGACATGATCGCGTTCGCATCGGCGCGTCCGGTCGCGACGACGGCCTCTCGCTGGCTCTCGATGTAGGGCGCATAGGCGCGGCGGTACAGATCGGCGATCCCTGCCTTCTTGTCCGGATCGTCGACCACCAACCAGCGCCACATCTGGACGTTGCCGCCCGCTGGACCCTGCACCGCGATCCGGATGCAGTCCTCGATCAGTTCGCGAGGCACCTCACGGGTGAGATCGAGCCGCTTGCGCACAGCGCGTGTGGTGGTGAGCAGACGATCTGTCTGCCCGAGATCGAAGGTGAAGGCCATGAGTTCGTAGAGTACGGATTCATGAGCACCTCCGGAGACTTGAACCCTCGACACGAGTGGCAGCAGGCGTTCGACGCGTCCCGGCTGCGCGAGGCCGACTACAGCACGATGTCGGGCATTCCGCTGCAACCCGTGTACGGACCCGCCGACGGTTCCGGTCCCTATCCGGGGGAGTACCCCTACACTCGCGGTCCCTACGCGTCGATGTATCGCTCGAAGCTGTGGACGATGCGCATGTTCGCCGGTTTCGGCACGGCCGAGGACACGAACTGGCGGTTCAAGGAGATCTTGAAGTCCGGTGGCGATGGCCTGTCCACAGCGTTCGACATGCCCACGCTGCTCGGTCTCGACTCCGACGATCCGATGTCGCTCGGAGAGGTTGGCCGCTGTGGCGTCGCGATCGACACGCTCGCCGACATGGAAGACCTCTATGCGGGCATCGACCTCGGTGCGATCACCACATCGATGACGATCAACTCGCCGGCGGCGGCCATCTTCGCGATGTTCATCGCCCAGGCCGAGAAGGCCGGAGTGCACCGGAGTCGCCTGGGCGGCACGTTGCAGAACGACATCTTGAAGGAGTACCAGGCGCAGAAGGAGTTCGTGTTCCCTCCACGCCAGAGCATGCGTCTGGTGCGCGACACCATCTCGTTCACCGCGGCAGAGATGCCGCGCTGGAACAGCGTGTCGATCTCGGGCTACCACATTCGCGAGGCTGGCTCCACAGCGGCCGAGGAACTGGCGTTCACGCTCGCCAACGGATTCGCCTACGTCGAACTGGCCGTGCAGGCCGGCCTGCCGATCGACGCGTTCGCGCCGCGGCTGTCGTTCTTCTTCAACGCCCACATCGACTTCTTCGAGGAGATCGCGAAGTACCGGGCCGCTCGCCGCATCTGGGCGCGCTGGATGAAGGAGCGCTACGGCGCGCAGACCGAGCGGAGCATGCAGCTCCGCTTCCACACGCAGACCGCGGGAGTGTCGCTCACCGCACAGCAGCCGGAGGTGAACATCGTGCGCACCGCGATCGAAGCCCTCGCCGGCGTGCTCGGAGGCACGCAGAGCCTGCACACGAACTCGATGGACGAAGCCATGGCGCTGCCCACCGAGAAGTCGGCTCGCATCGCGCTCCGCACGCAGCAGGTGCTCGCCTACGAGACCAATGTGGCTCACGTCGCCGATCCCCTGGGCGGGTCGTGGTACGTCGAAGAGCTCACCGACGAGATGGAGCGCCAGGCCGAGGAGATCTTCGCCCAGCTGGACGAGTTCGGTCACGGCAGCATCCTCGAGGGCTGCATCAAAGGCATCGAGGAGAACTGGTTCCAAGGTCGGATCGCCGACTCCGCCTACACGCTCGAGCGCAAGATCAACAACGGTCAACGCATCGTCGTGGGCGTGAACCGGTTCACCGAGGGCAACGACGACGCAGAGATGGAGTTGCTCGAGATCACCAACGAAGACGAGGCGCGACAGCTGAAGCGCCTCGACACGGTGCGTCACGATCGGAACCAGGCAGCCGTCGACGACGTGCTGGCCCGACTGGCCCTCGAGGCGGCCGACCCCGAGGTGAACCTCATGCCCACGCTGGTCGACGCCGCCTCGGCGTACGTCAGCCTGGGGGAGATCATGAACACGATGGCCGGCGTCTTCGGTCGCCATGTCGAGGTGCCCACGATCTGATCGGCACGCGTGCCGAGACCGGAGGTGGTGCAACGGCGGGTCGGAGGAGTGGCTACGTTCAGGGACGGCACGATCACCAAGGGGGAGTCGGGATGCTCGATCCGGAACTGATGCCGAAGCTGTTGGGTGAGTTCCTCGCCAAGCGGCAGCCGGCGTGGCGCAACATCAAGGTCAGCTCGTACGAGGTGATGACCGGCGGCTACAGCCGTCTGCTCGCCAAGGCGGTGGTGGCTCACGACGACGGCAGCGCCGTGTTGGTGCTCCGTGGCGACCCGCCCAGCGACAAGAGCCTCATCTTCACCGACCGCGAAACCGAATGGGATCTCGTCCGGGTGCTCAACGAACAGGGCATCCGCACGCCGAAGGCGCACCACTTCGATGCGACCGGCGAACACCTGGGAACGAAGGCGTTGGTGATCGACTTCAGCCACTCGCAGTCGTTCCTCCCGTACGTCGTCGCCGGCGGCTCGATCGACGGTCTGCAGGTCAGGTTGGCCGAGGCGTTGGCGAGCTATCACGCGATCCCGATCGACGCGTTGCCACCACAGCTCGAGCGGCCCGAGAGCTCGGAGGCCTATCTCACCTCGCGCATCGACGAGTGGCGTCGCACGGCCGACGCGCATGTGGAGGATCTCCCGATCCTGCGTTACATGGCGGGATGGCTCGATGCTCATCGGCCGGCCCCGGTGCCACTGACGCTCATGCACGGCGACTTCCAGAGCGCGAACCTGATGATCACCGACGACGGTCATTTCGAGATCCTCGACTGGGAACTCGCATCGATCGGCGATCCGCGCGAAGACATGGGTTACTTCAAGGCCGTCGCCCAGATCGCTCCGCCCGATCTCCTGGACGATGCTGGGTGTGAGGCGATGTGTGCTCGCTATCGCGAGCTCGCCGGGCTCGACGAGATCCAGGTGAACCCCGCCGTGGTGGCGTACTTCCTCATCCTCGGTGTGATCGGGACCGTGCGCCGGTTGCTCGAGGGTGGCGCCGAGTACGCGAACGGCACCAATCGCCTCATGGCATCGGTGTTCAACATGAACTCCGTGCAGTTCGGCCACAGCATGTGGTTGCCGACGGCCGACGCACTCGGCCCCGTCCTCGATCAGTTGGCCGCGGCAGCGGCGTCCGTACAGGAGAACGTCTGATGCTCACCCGCCCCACCACCGACCAGGTGCTCGTCGGCATCGCCGACGAGTTGCGCGACGCGATCGCGCCCGAGGTGCACAACGAGCCGTTGCAGGTGCTGCTCGGCCAGATCGATCAGATCCTGCGTGGCCTCGCCGTTCGGTCGGCCCACGAGATCGCGTGGATGCACGAAGAGGCAGACACGATCGCAGCGGTCACCGGCACCGACGTCGGGTGGCCGGCGTCGCTGCATCTCGACGACGTGTGCAGATGGTACGACTCGGTGTCGCGGGCGCTGTCCGCTGCGCTCGACGCCGCGTTCGCAGCAGGTGATGCGGTGCGGGTCGCCGAGCTCAAGCTGCTACTCGACGCTCGATCGGCCACGGAGATGAAGATCGTCGGCGCGCTCGAGCTCGTCGGTCGAGGGTGATGCGATCCGGGTTTGCGATGTCTGCACTCGCGGTCGTTCTCGTCGCGAGTTCGTGTTCGGGCGCGACCGATCGCACGGCCGGTGATCGCGCATCGGGCGGCACCATCGCGGTCGCCACGCTGCCGCCGGTCGCAACGACTTCGGCGCCGGTTGTGGAGCCGACTGGTTCGTCACCTGTCGTGACCCCGGCGTCGTCGACCACCGTGGGGGTGCCCGCAACGGCGGCACCGACGAGCACCGTGAGTGTCGGCACGACGGCTCGGCCGGCGACCACGGTCTCCACGTCACCGCCACCGGCCGCGGCGCCTCCCTGTCGGCTCGACCTGATCGTCGAGCAGACACAGACGCAGTACGTCGGCATCACGCCGTCCGACCTCAGCTGTGCCGAGGACTGGGCCGCGTGGATCGGCCGACCCGACGACGAGCTCGGTGACGGGTTCTTCGCCGTGGCTCGATGGACGGGAACGTCGTGGGAGCTGTTGAACCTCGGCTCGGCCGGCGTGTGTGCCGACGGTGGGGTGCCCGACGAACTGTGGGAGCAGCTCGGCTGCTTCGAGTGACGCATCGTGCGCGCGGTCGGTGCTCCGCCCGCTGAGCGCGACGTCGGTGAGTCGAGTCCGGCCGACCGCGCTCTGATCTTGTCGCGCCTTCGTCGACCCTTTCGCGCCCCGTCGACCCTTTCGCGTCTCCGACCCGAGAAACGCGAGCACCGTGGACCACAATCGCGTCACGTCGGTTTCGCCGCGGCGCATCGACGTAAAGTAATTGACCGGTCAGTAGTTCACTGGCACACTCGATGAAGGCTGGTTTGGGACCAGCCTCTTCACATGGGGAACAAGGGGGATCCATGAGTTCACGTGGTAAGCGCACGCGTCCCGCGCTCGCGATGTTCTGCGGTCTCGCGTTGATCGTGGCTGCATGTGGGGGAGACGACGAAGAGTCGACTCCCACCGATGCACCTACGGCAACCGATGCACCTACGGCAACCGAGGCACCAGATGCGACCGAGGCACCCGATGCCACCGAGGCACCGGACGCAACCGAAGCACCGGACGCAACCGAAGCACCGCCCGAGGGCGACAGTGGCATCTCCGACGACACCGGTGGTATCGGCGCCGAGAAGTTCGCGGCCGATCTCACGGCGGCTGGCGAGTCGCCGCTCAAGGCAGAAGGCGATCCGATCGTCATCGGTTGGCAGAACCCGGAAGGCGATCCCAACGGTTCGTTCCCGGAGTTCACGCTGGCTGCAGAGGCCACCGTCGAGTACATCAACAACGAGCTGGGCGGCCTCGGTGCCGACATCGCCAACGGTGTGCCTGGTCGTCCGATCGAGCTGGTCGTCTGCAAGATGGCCATCACGCCTGACGACTCGCAGCGTTGCGCGAACGAGCTCATCGCCGAAGAGCCCGAGCTCGTGTTCTCGAGCATCAACTTCTTCGGCAACCACTTCCCGACGTATGCGGCAGCCGACGTGCCCGTCATCGTGATCACGCCGATCACGATCGGTGACTTCACATCGCCCGGCACGTACGCGATCGGCGGCGGCGGTGGGTGCCTCGGCGTCCACACCGGCCTGATCGAGTTCGCCACCACCGAGTTCGGTGACATCGAGCGCCTCGGCATCCCGTGGGCCGACACGCCTCCGGGTGTGGTCTGCTACTACGACCTCGAGAAGAAGCCGGTCGACGTGCTCAACGGCTCCGTGCCCGGTGAGGGTGATCGCGCTGGCTCGATGCCGAACCTCACCAGCATCGGTGTGCCGGTGAAGCCGGCGGTGCCGGACGTCACCCCGCTCGTGACCGAGGTCCTCGACTTCGATCCGCAGGTCGTGGTCTTCTCGGCGCAGGGTGCCGACTGCTGGATCTGGGTCGACGGCATGGGCCGCCTCGGCTGGACGCCCGACAGCATCCCGCTGGTGCTCTCTGGCGCATGCATCGACTTCGATGCCATGGCTGCTGCCGGCGATCTGGCGAAGGGCATCTACTTCGTCGGTGCTCCCGGCGCAGTGCTGAACCCGATCGACACGATCACGGACGCCCGTGACAAGTTCGAGGCCACGATCTACCAGACCAAGCTGATCGAGTACGGCCTCGATCCGGCCGAGCTCAACAAGGGCTTCGCCACGCAGGGTGCCACCGGTCTGCTCTCGCTGTGGGAGTACGCCAGCAAGATCGCTGCCGATGGTGGCGAGGTGTCCGGCGCAACTCTGGGCGAGGCGTATGCCTCGTCGGCTGGTGATCACCTGTTCGGTTCGACCCCGCTGAGCTGCTCGACGGCGCCCGAACCGTACGTTGCAGTGTGCAACTCCGAGGTCAGCGCCACGCAGTGGGACGGCGAGAAGCTCGTCCCCGTGCGTGACCGCTTCAGCGGCCTCGGCTTGGTGGCCGGTACCGCGCTGAAGCCCGGTCCCGACTCCTGACATCCAAGACATGGGCTCTGGCCGGGATCCTCGCGATTCCGGCCGGAGTCCATGCGTGACTGGCGAGTGACCATGGCGTGGTGGCGGGAGACCGCTGCCACGCCGTCGGTCCGCCCTCTCTGACAGCCGGAGCACGTTGATCGACGTCATCGATCGGCTCGGTCCTCCGGCTGTTCGCTTCCATCGCTGCTGGGGGCAGCAGCACCGACTTGACGGAGCACAGTGAGCGACATCATCCTTTTCCTGCTGTTGGGCCTCGGCCTCGGATCGCTCTACGCGATGCTCGGCACCGGCCTCGTGATCGTCTATCGCGGCTCGGGCGTGATCAACTTCGCCCAAGGTGCCTTCGCGATGTACGGCGTGTTCACCTTCGACGAAGCCCGTCGCAACGGCTACCTCCGGCTGCCGTGGTTCGACTTCCTGCCGACGCACACGCTGAACCTGCCTGTCAGCATCAAGCTGGGCGATGAGGGTGTGTCGACACCGTTGGCGTTCATCATCGCAGTCCTGATGGCGGTGCTCATCGGTCTGATGGCGCACTTCTTGGTCTTCCGACCCTTGAGGAGTGCGGCTCCGCTGGGCAAGGTGATCGGCTCGCTCGGAGTGATGCTCTACTTGCAAGGCGTCGCCCAGATCAACTTCGGCGGCACTGGTCGTCAACCCGAAGCGATCACGCCCGACGGCGTGTACGAGAACTTCTTGGGCCTCGGCAAGGCCTATCCACAGGGTGCCGTGTGGGCGTTGGTGCTGTCGATCATCCTCGGGCTGATGATGTGGGGACTGTTTCAGTTCACGCGGTTCGGGCTGGCCACACGCGCCGCCGCGAGCAACGAGAAAGGTGCCGTGCTGTTGGGCTACTCCCCGCAGTTGTTGGCGGCATTCAACTGGGTGATCGCCTCGGTGCTGTCCACGCTGGCGGCGATCATCCTGGGCCCGATCGGCGGCTCATTGACGCCCGTCGGTCTCAGCGCCTTGGTGGTCGCCTCGCTCGGTGCAGCACTCATCGGGAGGCTCCAGTCGATCCCGATCACGGTGTGGGGCGGCCTCACGCTCGGCGCGATCCAATCGCTGCTCGGTTTCTGGTCGAGCAAGGACTGGTTCCCCGGCTTCCTGCGTTCGGGCGTACGCGACGTCGTACCCCTGATCGCGATCTGCCTCGTGCTGTTCCTGCGCGGCAAGAGCCTGCCAATGCGCGGCACCGTCGAGGAGAAGCGGCTTCCCCTCGCCCCGTACCCGGTGAGGATCAAGCAGCACATGATCGTGTGGTCTGCAGTGGTCGTCGTCGCGTCGCTGCTGTTCGAAGACAGCGGCCGCCGCTCGGTGTTCGCCCTCGCGATCGTGACATCGCTGATCGGAGCCATCCTGATGCTGTCGATGGTGGTGATCACCGGTTACGTGGGGCAGATCTCACTCGCACAGATGTCGCTGGCTGGTGCCTCCGCGTTCGTCATGGCGCGGATGATGGCCGATGGAACGACCGACATCGCCAACCCCTTCGTCGTCACCGGCCCCGGGCTGCCGTGGCCGATCGCGGCGCTCATCGGCATCGTCACCGCCATCGTCGTCGGCGTTGTCGTGGGGCTGCCGGCGGTACGCATTCGTGGTGTGCAGTTGGCCGTCGTGACGATCGCGTTCGCAATCTCGCTGCAGACCCTGTACTTCGAAAACGACAAGCTCACCGGGCTCACCGCCGGCTCGCCCGCCAACGTGAAGCCGGCGAGCGTGTTCGGCATCGATCTCAAGTCGATCGGCGACAACGGGCTGAAGGACCGACCTGAGTTCGCGATCTTCGTGCTGGTTGTGTTGCTCGGCTGCATCGCCCTGGTGGCCAACCTGCGCCGCAACGGAACCGGACGACGGTTCCTCGCCGTCCGCGCCAACGAGCGGGCGGCGGCCGCCGCAGGCATCAACGTCGCCCGGACGAAGCTGCTGGCGTTCGGCATCGCCGCAGGCATTGCCGGCATCGGCGGCGTGATGTTGGGCTTCAACCAAAACCAGGTGTCGTCGGCCGGCTTCGTGTACCAGGCATCACTCGCCTACCTCGCGTTCGCGTACCTCGGTGGCATCACGTCGATCAACGGTGCAGTGGTCGGTGGTCTCCTTGCTCCCGCCGGTGTGATCGCGATCGCCGGTGGCTACTTCTTCCGCGACGCCGAGATCGAGAGCTACACGGCGATCCTGGGTGGATTGGGCATGATCGTCACGGCGATCCAGAACCCGAATGGCATCGCCCCGACGTTGCAGCCGTTGTTCCAGCACTTCGGGCGATGGTTGCGATCTGCACGAGGTCCCGAGTGGGCCGCCGCCGGCAAACGACTCGGCCCCACGTTCGTCGTCGGTGTGGTGCTCGGAGCCCTTGTGTGGCCGATCCGGGTCGACACGTACAGCTGGTTCTGGATGCCTCTGCTGGGTGGCATGCTGGCGTTGATGATCCGGGGCATCTACAAGCAGTCCACCGCTGGTGGTCACGGCGGTCCGCCGGTTCCGCACGGCAACACTCCGGTGCCGGTTCCTGCCGGCGCCGCTCCCACGACTGGACAGGTTGGCTGACATGGCGCTCTTGAAGACCTACGACATGACCGTTCGCTACGGCGGGTTGGCGGCCAATGCAGATGTGAGCCTCGAGGTGCCCGAGGGCAAGCTCGTGGGCCTCATCGGACCCAACGGCGCGGGAAAGACCACCTTCATCGACGCGATCACCGGGTTCACCACAGTGTCGTCGGGCCGCGTCGAGTTCGACGGTCACGATCTCGAGGGACTCACGCCCGACAAGCGGGCCCACCTCGGGCTGGTGCGCACGTTCCAATCGCTCGAGCTGTTCGAGGATCTCACGGTTCGTGAGAACCTGCTCGCCGCTGCCGAGCAGCCGACATGGTGGTCGTTCCTGCTCGACCTGCTCCGACCTCCGAAGACTTCGGCCGACAACGAGGCCAGCGTGACCCAGGCGCTGTCGGTGCTGGGGCTGCAGGGCATCGCCGAGCGGCTACCGATGGATCTGTCCCACGGCCAACGCAAGCTCGTCGGCGTCGCCCGGGCGCTTGCCGCGAAGCCCAAGCTGTTGTTGCTCGACGAGCCGGCAGCCGGTCTCGACACCAACGAGAGCCGCCTGCTCGGCCAGCACCTGCGCACCTTCCTCGAGACCGGCACCACGATCTTCCTGATCGATCACGACATGGGCCTGGTGCTCAACGTGTGCGACTACATCTACGTGCTCGACTTCGGCAGGATCATCGCCGAGGGCACGCCCGCCGATATCCGCAAGGACCCTGCGGTGATCGGCGCCTATCTCGGCCAGTCGGCCGGCGAAGCCCAGGCACAGGCCGGGGCTGCGCTCGCCGCTCGCGCCTCAGCAACCGCACACGACGTTCAGGGAGGCGACGATGTCTGATCACACCGCTGATCGCACGACTGATCACAATCGATTGGTTCAGCTCACCGGTTTGCACACCGGCTACGACGGCATTCCCGTCGTCAGGAATCTGAACCTCACGGTCGGATCCGGTGAGGTGGTGGCACTGCTCGGACCCAACGGAGCCGGCAAGACCACGACGTTGCTCACCATCTCCGGGCTGCTGCGCCCCGTCGAGGGAACCGTCGAGGTGCTCGGTCAGAACACTGCGGCCGAGACGCCGTACCGCACCGCACGCCGCGGCCTGGCGCACGTGGCCGAGGATCGGTCGTTGTTCTTCGAGCTCACCGTGCAGGAGAACATCAAGCTCGGCCTTCGCGGCACGCGTGCGGCGAACAAGGCTGCCTACGAGCGGGCGATGGAATTGCTCCCTGCGCTCGCACCGTTGGGCAAGCGCGCCGCTGGCCTGCTCTCGGGTGGCGAGCAGCAGATGCTGGCGATGGCCCGTGCGATCGTGAGCGAACCGAAGTGTCTGCTCGTCGACGAGATGAGCCTCGGTCTCGCACCGATCATCGTCGAGCGGCTGCTGCCGATCGTGCGCCGCATCGCCGACGAGACCGGCTGCGGAGTGCTGATCGTCGAGCAACACGTGCACATGGCGCTCGAGGTGGCCGACCGTGCCTACGTGCTCAACCACGGCGAGCTCGTGCTCGAGGGAACGGCGTCCGATCTGGCGAAGAACCGCGAGCTGCTCGAGTCGAGCTACCTCGGCGATGGCGCACTGCACTGACCGAATGTCAGCGACACGGCACCAACAGATCAAGCACCAACAGATCAAGCACCAACAGAGAGTCGACGCGCCGAGCGATGCAGGTCAGGGTCGCGGCTGACGCGGTGGGCGCCGCGTCGCTCGCCGCCGATTCCATCGCCCGCCGTCTCCGATTCGCCGTGCTCCGTCGCGGGCTGGCGTCGGTCGCGTTCAGCGGCGGTACCACACCTGCGGCGATGCTGGCCGAGCTGGCCACCATGTCGGTGCCATGGCAGTACGTGCAGGTGTTCCAGGTGGACGAACGCATCGCTCCCGACGGCGACCCGCGGCGCAACCTCCGGCTCCTCGAGGTGCTGCCCGTGGCTGCCCGCCAACTCCATGCGATGCCGGTCACCGTGCGCGACCTCCACGCCGGCGCCCGGCGCTACGCATCGTCCCTGCCGGATCGGTTCGACATCGTTCACCTCGGTCTGGGCGACGACGGCCACACTGCGTCGTGGCCGCCCGGTGACCCCGTGATCAGATCGGATCGCCGAGTCGACCTCTGTGCCGAGTACTCGGGCACGGTGCGGATGACCCTCACCCCTCGGGTGGTGAACGCTGCTCGATCTCGGGTGGTGTTGGCCGCGGGATCGAGCAAGCGACCGATGCTGCAGCGTTGGTTGGCCGGCGACGCGTCGCTGCCCGTCCACAGCGTGCGTCGAACCGACACGCTCGTGATCGTCGATCGGGCAGGGGCGCCGGAGGAGATGGGCGAGTCGATCAAGTCGAGGCGGTCCACCCTCGGATCAGGCTAGAGTGATGGCGATCACGGGTTGCTGGCCCGTGATCGTCGTGAGGTTCTGTGGCCGATCACGGAACCAGCTCTCGAAGCGCCCGACGCGACCTCTCGAGGTCCCAGGGCGAAACGAGGCGGATGGGCGACGAGCGCCGCCACCTCGTGGGCACGGGCCTGTCGATGGTCATGTCACGAATCCCCGGATCCCCGGATCGTCGGGGCCCACCGGCAACTCGGCACAGCGAAGCACAGCAGCGCCCGAAAGGACCACGCGCACAGCGATGGCGGATCTCAAACGAATCGAAGCAGCCATCTGGTCGATGGCCGATGGCCGCGACACCACCGACGACGTGGCGCTGTTCGAGGCAGATGAACGCGTGTCGGTGATGGTGCTCGATCGCCTGTTGGGCGAAGCGGATGAGAATCTCGCGAACGTGCGCAACCTGCGAGGTGACGAGCGCGACCAGGTCGTCGCCGATTTCGAGGACACCATCGCCAGCTTGCTGGCGATACTGCATCGCTACCGGCCGCCCGCACCCGAGCCGGAGCGGCCGGCGGCCCCCGGAAGCGTGGTGCAGCCGCCGACCCCGGTTGCCCTGCAGGCCTCGTGGATCGAAGGTCAGG
The DNA here is from genome assembly GCA_031400715.1 of Actinomycetes bacterium. GTDB lineage: Bacteria > Actinomycetota > Acidimicrobiia > Acidimicrobiales > Ilumatobacteraceae > VFMC01. The sequence goes on from JANNQK010000195.1 coordinate 40,011, forward strand.
TGGTGGTGTGGGCCTCCGGTCGCCACATGCAGCCGGAGACCAACGACGATCTCGCCACGCGGCTCGAGACCGTCGGTGGCCCGCCACAGGGATGGCAGCTGCACCCCGGCATCGATGTGCCGGGTGGCGGCCGGGCGGACGCGCTGTCGATCTCGCTGAAAGAGGCGCTCGGCTGGCTTGTCGCCGTGGGTGCCGGCGGTTCGGTCGAGGGCATCGGTGCAAGCCTGACGTGGATGGGTCGAGTCGCGCTCGAAGGCGTTCGCCTGGTGGCTGCAGGCTCGATGCTGCCGAGCCTGCAGGTACCCACTCCTCGCAGAGGACGTCCGCCGCGGGCGGCCACCCGTTGGGTGCCGGCCTTCTCCGATCCCGAGCTCGTCGATCGGCTCGCCACGTCGATGCCGGCCACGGTGTCGCTGAACGTGAACAGTGCCAGGGCCACGACGCTGTCGGTGATCAACGGCGTGGTGGCCACCATCGCCGCTGGGAGCATCGAGCGGATGGATCTGCCGGCGCCACCGCCCGATGCAGACACGCCCACGCAGATCGTGTCGTCGATGATCGCCCACCTCGAGGGCACACCGTTTCGTGCTGAGCTGCCGGTTGCCAAGGAGGTGTCGCGGCAGTTCGAGCACTGGTCGCGCGCGGTCACCGACCCCACCCAGCCGCGGCTCGTGGTCCGGCTCGATCCGCCGAGCCCTCAAGGTGTGTGGCTGGTGACGGTGCAGGCCGCGATGGGCAAGGGGAAGCTCGTGCCGATCGACGCGGCGTTGCGCGGCGCCGATTCGCAACGCGGGGTCACGTCCGAATGGAACCGGCTGCAGCGGCTGTTCCCGGCCATCGACCGCGGTGCCGCCAGCCGGCGCGGCCAGGTGGCGCTCAGCCAGGACGAGGCTTGGGGGTTCATGACCATCATGGGCCCGCTGTTGGCCTCGGTCGGCTTCGACGTTCGAGCGCCCGCGCTGTCGAAGCGGACAGCCAAGGGCTCGTTGCGTCTGTTCGCCGAAGCACCGGCCGGTTCGACGGTCGGCGCCCATCAGCTCAGCAACGTCAGCTGGTCGGTGGTGTTCGACGACGTCGAACTGTCTCCGGCCGAGATCGCCAAGCTCGCTCGCCAAGCTCGACCGCTGGTGCAGTCCCGTGGGGTGTGGGTCGAGATCGATCGCATCGATCTCGAGAAGGCCGCCGCGGCGCTGGCCGAGCGAGCGTCGGTCACCCAGCTCACGGGTGCCGAGATCCTGCGGCAGAGCCTCGGCCTCGATGGCACCGGGCTCAGCGGTGGCGTCATGGTCCACGGGAACAGCTGGGCCAACGACATCCTCCGCGCTGCCGGCGAGGTCACTCACGAGCTCGAAATCACGCCCGATGGGTTCGACGGTGAACTTCGCTCGTACCAGGCTGAAGCGCTGGCGTGGATCGGGTTCCTCGAGGCGACCGAGCTCGGCGGTTGCCTCGCGCTCGACATGGGGCTCGGCAAGACCCCGACAGTGCTCGCTCATCTCGCACGCACCATCGGTTCGGGGCCGACGCTCGTGGTGGCACCCGCTGCCGTGGTGGGCAACTGGGCAGCTGAGGCTGGTCGCTTCGCGCCGAAGCTGCGGGTGATGGTGCACCACGGCATCAGCCGCGCCGGCAAGGACGAATTGGCCGACGACATCGCCAACGCCGATCTCGTCATCACCACCTATGCGACCGCGGTGCGCGACGTGGCCGCGCTGTCGTCGACGGTGTGGTCGAAGTTCGTGCTCGACGAGGCGCAGGCCATCAAGAACCCAACCAGCGACACCGCACAACAGCTGCGCCGGATCACGGCACGAACGAAGATCGCGCTCACGGGAACTCCCATCGAGAACGGCGTCGGAGATCTGTGGGCCATCCTCGACTTCACGAACCCGGGCCTCGTCGGTCCCCGGCCGTCGTTCGTGGCACAGCTGTCTGGCGATCGCGAGAGTGCCATGAAGGCGCTGAACGGTCTGTTGTTGTTCCGCCGGACCAAGAACGAGCCGGAAGTGGCCCGCGAGCTGCCCGACAAGATCGACGAGCTCGATCACTGCACCATGACACCCGAGCAGATCGGCCTCTATCAAGCGGTGCTCGACACGCTGTTGGCCGACGTGAGCGGCGACAACGGCGAGGCCAAGCAGGGAGCGATCCTGGCGGCCATCACGGCCCTGAAGCAGATCTGCAACCACCCGGCGGCGTACCACGACGACGGTCTGCCGCTCGCCGGTCGATCGGGCAAGCTGGCCCGTCTGGAAGAGCTGCTCGAGTCGGTGTTCTCCGCCGGCGAGCGAGTGCTCATCTTCACCCACTTCGCGAGTTGGGGCCGACGTCTGGCCGAGCACCTCACCACCCACACGGGCATGCCGATCCACTGTTACGACGGCAGCCTCACCCGGCCCGTGCGCGACAAGATGGTCACCGACTTCCAGAACGGTGAGGGTCCGGGGGCGTTGGTGCTGTCACTCAAAGCGGGGGGCACCGGCCTCAACCTCACCGCGGCGAACCATGTGGTGCTCTACGACCGATGGTGGAACCCCGCCGTCGAAGACCAGGCTCGTGATCGGGCATGGCGACTCGGCCAGCAGCGAACCGTCATCAGCCATCGCCTCGTGTGCCCGGGCACCGTGGACGAACGAGTGGAAGAGGTGGTGGCGGGCAAGCGCCACATCGCCAGCCTCGTGCTGCCCAAGAGCAGCTCGATCGCCGATCTCAACACCGACCAACTCCGCCTGGCCCTCGGGCTGCGCTCCGACGAACTGCTCGCAGGTGACGAACGATGAAACGACCCACCAACAACCGTCGTCGCGACAATCATCACCAGCAACACCGCCAGCCCTCGCGGCAAACGGCGCCGGCCGACATCTGGATCGACCCGGAGCCGCTCCCCGATTTCGTGCCGATCGACACATCGGCCAACGCGCTGGCGATGTTCCGCTCGCTCGAGACCCCGCCGGTGCACGGCCAAGGCGATGTCGCCAAGTTGTTCGAGTCCGTGATCGAACGCAGCGCGGTCATCGCCACGGCGTTGGCGCTCAGCGCAGGAGCGCTCGCCGACCCCCGAGTCTGACTGCGCCGGCGCCGACCAGCGTCGGCGGCGGTCAGCGTCGGCGGCGAGTAGTTTCGGCGGCGATGGACATCCCGATCCCCGACATCACGACGACCTCCGCATGGGCGGCACTGCAGGCCACGTCGCCTCCGCCGCATCTGCGACAGCTGTTCGCCTCCGATCCCGATCGCGCCGCTCGCTACACGACGATCGCCGGCGATCTGCGGGTGGATTGGTCGAAGAACCTCGTCGACGATCGCGTGGTGGCGGCGATGATCGAGGTGGTGCGCGCCAGTTCGTTCGTCGCTCGGCGCGACGCGATGTTCCGGGGAGACGCGATCAACACGACCGAGCGTCGGGCCGTGTTGCACACCGCGCTGCGGGCGCCGGTCGGCACGAGCGTGCAGGTCGCCGGCGCCGATGTGGTGCCCGCTGTGCACGAGGTGCTCGACCGCATGGCCGACTGTGCGAATCGCGTCCGTTCCGGCGCATGGACGGGGGCGACCGGCGACCGGATTCGCACGGTGGTGAACATCGGCATCGGTGGGAGCGACCTCGGTCCGGCGATGGCGTATCTCGCGACCCGTGCGTTCGGGCACCGCGACCTGTCATGTCGATTCGTCAGCAACGTCGATGGGGCAGACATCGCCGACAACCTCGCCGATCTCGACCCCGCGAGCACGCTGTTCGTGATCAGCTCGAAGACGTTCACCACGATCGAGACCCTCACCAACGCGACCGCGGCTCGACGCTGGCTGATCGATGCGCTCGGGGAAGAGGCCGTGCCGCATCACTTCGTCGCCGTGAGCACCAATGCGTCCGAGGTCGCGTCCTTCGGCATCGACACCGCGAACATGTTCGGATTCTGGGACTGGGTGGGCGGTCGGTACTCCGTCGACTCGGCCATCGGGTTGTCGGTGATGATCGCCATCGGACCCGAGGGCTTTCGCGAGTTCCTCGATGGCTTCCACCTCATCGATCGGCACCTCGTCGAGGCACCGCTCGAGCAGAACGTGCCGGTGATCATGGCCGCGCTGGGCATCTGGTACACCAATGTTCTCGGTGCCGAGAGCAAGGCCGTGCTGCCGTACGCCCACGAGCTCCGCCGCTTCGCCGCATACCTGCAACAGCTCGACATGGAGTCGAACGGCAAGCGGGTCCGGTTGGATGGTTCTCCCGTCAACACCGCCACGGGACCGATCGTGTGGGGTGAACCGGGGACGAACGGTCAACACGCCTTCTACCAACTCCTGCACCAGGGCACCCATCTCGTGCCCATCGACTTCATCGGTTTCGCCCGGCCCAATCACTCCTCGATCGCCCAGCACGATCTGCTCATGTCGAACCTGTTCGCCCAAGGAGAAGCGCTCGCGTTCGGCAAGACCCTGGAGGAGGTTCGGGCCGAAGGGGTTCCCGAACACCAGCAGCCTCACCGCGCCTTCCCGGGCAATCGGCCGACGACGACGATCCTGGCGCCGCGGTTGACGCCGTCGGTGCTCGGGCAGCTGATCGCGTTGTACGAGCACGTCGTGTTCGTGCAGGGCTGTGTGTGGGGAGTGAACAGCTTCGATCAGTGGGGCGTCGAGTTGGGCAAGGCGCTCGCCACTCGGATCACGCCAGAGCTCACCTCGGACGAGACGCCGGCGCACGACGCATCCACACGTGCGCTCATCGAGTGGTACCGCTCGAGTCGCAGCTCCTGAGCGTCGGCCGAGGTTCATGGTGACCCCGATCGATCACGACCCGTTCTCGCCGGAGACGCGTGCCGATCCGTTCCCGGTGTTCGCGCGGTTGCGCGAGCAGTGCCCCGTGCATCGGTACGACGATCGCGGTCTGCGCTTCGCGTCGCTATCGCGCCACGCCGACGTGCTGGCCGCGCTGAAGGACGTCGGCAGGTTCAGCTCGCGGCAGGGTCAGGGGCCGTTCCGCAGCGAGCCCATCGGATTGTTCGATGATCCGCCCTTGCACACGTTCTTCAGGCGTCTGGTCACGACGTCGTTCACCCCACGAGCCGTTCAACAACGCCAGCAGATGATCGAGGAGCTGGTCGAGGAGCTGGTCGATGCCATGTTGGATTCGGCAGACCGATCAGCCGACCTTCACGACGCGCTGGCGATGCCCCTGCCGACGATCGTGATCGCCCGAATGCTGGGGGTGCCCGAAGCGATGCGCGACACGTTCAAGCGGTGGAGCGATGCACAGGTGGCCGGCATGGGCGCCGGCGATGTCGACGAGCAGCGGCGGACTCGGCGCGAGATGCAGGAGCACTTCCTGACAGAGGTGGCCCGACGGCGTGAACTGCTGGCGGCCGGTCGCGATCTCCCCGATGATCTGGTCAGTGGTCTGGTGATGGCGTCGATCCACGAAGACCGACCGATCACCGACGAGGAGCTGTTGTCGCTGTTGACCCAGCTGCTCGTCGGTGGGAACGAGACCACGACGTCGCTCGTGACCAACCTCGTGTGGCGACTGCTCGAGCGACCGGAGCGGTGGCGTTCGATCGTCGAAGACCCGACGATGGTGGATGTCGCCATCGAGGAGAGCTTGCGCTTCGACCCTCCGGTGCTGGGGTTGTACCGCGCCACCACGTGTCCGGTGACCTTGCACGGAGAAACGATCGACGCCGACGAGAAGGTGATGCTGTGGTGGGCGAGCGCCAATCGTGATCCGGACGTGTGGGACGACCCCGACGAGTTCCGGCTCGATCGCGATCTCGTCGCGCTCCGAGGGAGGCACCTCAGCTTCGGTTTCGGCATCCACGCCTGCCCGGGTGCGTCCTTGTCGCGGCTCGAGGCGCGACTCGCGTTGACGGCGCTCGCCCGGCGCGTCCCGACGCTCGAACTCGCCGCCCCGCCGACCCGGATCGAACCGTTCTTCCTGTGGGGTCGCCGTTCGTTGCCCGTCAGGTGGTGATCTCAGGCAGCTCGACTCGGCGCTGGAGGCATACTGTGTGGCACCATACAGAATCGACAGAGTACGTGCGGGAGCCACGAGGCCCCGTTGTGGGCCGTCTCGACGCCCCGATCTCACCCGGAGGTAGTGATGAGCGAATCAACGATCGAGCTCGATCCAACCGAGGAGGCCGCGTTCCGCGAACGGTGTCGGGCGTTCCTCGAAGAGCATGCGACGGGCGTGGGCAACGGTCGCGCCGACAGCACCAACGACCGCGGCGCGTCGCTCATGAGCGGCGCGAAGAAGTTCCAGGGTGCGCTCGCCGAAGCCGGTCTCGCAGGCCTGGTGTACGCCGCGGAGTTCGGTGGAGCCGGCCTCACCCGCGCCCACGACCGGATCTGGCGTGAGGAAACGCGCCGTTACCCCGACATGACATCGGAGTTGACGATCAGCCACGGCATGTGCCTGCCGGTGATGAACGACTTCGGCACGCCCGAGCAGAAGGCCCGGTTCATGGCCGACAACATCGCGGCGCGCACGGTGTGGTGCCAGATGTTCTCCGAGCCCGGCGCCGGCTCCGACGTCGCCAGCCTGCAGACCAAGGCCGAGCTCGACGGCGACGAATGGGTGATCAACGGTCAGAAGGTGTGGACCACGCTCGGTCACCTGTCGGACTACGGCGTGCTCATCGCGCGCACCAACCCCGACGCTCCCAAGCACGCCGGCATCTCGATGTTCATCGCCGACATGAAGGCTCCCGGCGTCGAGATCCGCCCCATCCATCAGATCGATGGCGGCAAGCACTTCAACGAGATCTTCTTCTCCGACGTGCGCATCCCCAAGGATTGGCTGCTCGGCGAGCTCAACAACGGGTGGAACCAGGCGACTGCGATGCTGATGTACGAACGCGTCGCGATCGGCACAGGCTCGACCAGCGGGGTGAGTCACCCCAACGCCGATCGTCTCATCGCCGATGCCGTCAAGCTCGGCACGATCAAGCAGCCGTTGCTGCGCCAGGAACTGATGCGGCTCTACTGCGAAGAGACCACGAAGTCGCTGGTGTCGATGCGAACCCGTGCCGAGATGAAGGCTGGCAAGGCTCCCGGGCCCGGTGGCTCGCTCGGCAAGCTGCACGGAGCCAAGATCGCCCGATCGATGAGGTCGATCACGAGCGACGTGCACGGTGCCGACATCATGGCCTACGAAGCTGACAGCAAGGCGGCCTTGCTGGCGCGCAGCATCCTCACCAGCTTCTCGGCCAACATCGCCGGCGGCACCGACGAGATCCAGAAGAACATCATCGGCGACCGCGTGCTCGGACTGCCGCGCGAGCCGGCCGTCGACACCAAGCTGCCGTTCAAGGACCTCAAGGTCGGCACCCAGCGCGAAACCTGACCAACCCCGCGATGAGAGATGAGTGCCGCTGGCGCCCCGATCTCTCATCGCCCGAGGGAGTCTCCCGCAACCCGATGAGAGAGAGGGGTAGCAGGGCCACTCATCTCTCATCGCGGGTTGGTGAGGGGCTCTGCAGGAACGCGAGCACGGCCAGGACTCGACGGTGCTCACTGTCGCTCGGAGCCAGATCCAGCTTGGCGAAGATCGACGAGATGTGCTTTTCGACCGCACCCTCGCTCACGGTGAGCGCCGTCGCGATCGCCGCGTTCGACCGCCCTTGGGCCATCGACGCGAGCACCTCGCGTTCGCGAGGGGTCAGAGCATCGATCGGCTCTCGGCGTCGGGTGCGGACGATCAGTTGGGCGACCACCTCCGGATCGAGCGCGGTGCCACCTTCGGCGACGCGGCGAGCGGCCTCGACGAAGTCGCGCACGTCGGCCACTCGTTCCTTCAAGAGGTAGCCGAGACCGGCGGTGCCGCTCTCGATGAGCTCGGCTGCATACCGTTCCTCCACGTACTGCGACAGCACCAGCACCGGTGTTCCCGGCCGCGCCCGACGCAGTTCGACCGCAGCGCGAAGGCCCTCGTCGGTGTGTGTCGGGGGCATGCGAACATCGACGATCACGAGGTCTGGCGAATGCCGCTGCACCGAGGCCAACAACCCGATCGCATCCCCCAGCGCATCGACCACCTCGTGGTCGTGCTCTGCGAGCAGGCGGGTGATGCCCTCCCGTAACAGCACCGAGTCCTCTGCGATCACGATCCGCACGGCAGCTCCGCGATCACCGATGTCGGCCCGCCGGGTGGGCTGCTGATGACGAGTCGGCCGTCGACGGCGCGCACCCGGTCGTGAAGACCCCTGAGGCCGCTCCCTCCGGCAGTCTCCGCGCCGCCGCGACCATCGTCGTTCACTTCGATCACGAGTCGGTTGCTGCCGACGAGGGCCCCGTCGCGAAGGCGAACCGTCGCTCGGGTCGCGCCGCTGTGCTTGGCGACGTTCGTCAGCGCCTCGGCGACCACGAAGTATGCCGTTGATTCGATCGGGGCTGGCAGGCGCCGATCGAGGTCGCTTTCGAGCGACACGGGGACCGCGCACCGGGCAGCGAGCGCCGAGACAGCGGCATCGAGGCCGCGATCGGTGAGAACCGCTGGATGGATGCCGCGGACGAGACCACGCAGTTCGGCGATCGCCTGCTTGGCATCGTCGTGCGCCCGGCCCACGAGCTCGGCCGCTCGTGGATCGTCGCTCGTCTCCAGGCGATCCTTGGCGATCCCGAGGTTCATCGCCAGGCTCACGAGCCGTTGCTGTGCTCCATCGTGGAGATCGCGCTCGATCCGCCTCAGTTCGCTCGCTGCGCTCTCGACCGACGCATCGCGGCTCTCCGTGAGCTGTGACACTCGCTCCTCCAGCACGTCGTTCGGTCCGCGCGACAGCAGCAGCCGCACCAGCCGCCGGTCGCCCTCCGCCATGGCATGGATGGCCTGTGGGGTGATCGCCAGCAGAGCGAGACCGACGGCGAACGACGCGACGTACGCACCCACGAGTCCGAACCCCGTGAGACGGAACGACCCCCACTCGAACCCGCCGTCGGGCAACGCCCAGTCGTAGAGCGGAAAGGTTGCCAGCCCCAACGCCAGCGACCACATGGTGATGGCGACGGTGAACGTGACGATGCCCCACGGCAGCATCACGAGTCCGTAGAGGAGCGCTCGCCAACCGGCCCGGTCTCCGAGGCCCTGGCGCATCCACTGCCAGATCCCGGCGGTGGCATGGAGTGGGAGCGGCGGCGGTGTGTCGTCTCCGAGAAGCATCCGCGCTCGTTGCCGCTCGACGATGCCGATCCATCGGCCGGACAGCACGGTGAGGGCGAGCAACGGGATGCCGATGAGCGTGATGGCTAGACCGATGCCGAGGGACACCATGGTGACCGTCCACGTGAACAGGGCGATGCCCACTGCGAGATCGAGCAGCAGGTGCGCCGTTTCGCGCCAGGTGCGAGACGCAAGGAGAGGAGCGAAGATCCGCTTCATGTCAGTGCACCTCCGCCAGGTCGTGGTCCCGGTCGGCGGCACGTTGCGCAGAGCTGTCGAGTGCACTGCCGCTGGTCTCCATGGACGGTCCGTGAGTGCCTTCCACATCGAGACGGGGGAGCAGTCGACCGAGTCGCTTCGGCATCCACCAGTTGCGATCGCCCAGGAGCTCCATCGTCGCCGGTACCAGCACCATGCGCACGATGGTCGCGTCGATCAGGACCGCGACCGAAAGACCCAGACCGATGAGCTTGATCGCTCGGAGGTCGCCGAGCACGAAGCTGCCGAACACGCAGACCATGATGGCAGCCGCAGCGGTGATCACCCGCGCCGTGGATGCGAGCCCCTCCACGACGGCTGTTCCGTTCGGCATCCCTGCATCGACTCGTTCCTTCACCGACGACAGCAGGAACACCTCGTAGTCCATCGACAAGCCGAACACGATCGCGAACAGCATCATCGGTGCCCACGGCTCGATCGGCGCTCCACCATCGATGCCGATCAGTCCGCCCAGCCACCCCCACTGGAACACCATCACCAGGACGCCGTATGCAGCACCGATCGACAGCAGGTTGAGGACCACTGCCTTCAGCGGCACGAGCACCGAACGGAACACCATCATCAAGAGGAGGAAGCTCAGCACGAGCACGGCACCGATGAACAGCGGCAGGCGCGATGACATGCGCTCGGCGAAGTCGACGTCGCCCGCCGTGGCACCACCGACATGGACGATCGTTCCGGAGGCTCGAGCGACCGCCAGTGGCCCGTCGCGAAGCGCGTGAACCAAGCGCGCGGTCGACTCGTCCTGAGGTCCGGCCACCGGGATGACGGTGACCACAGCGACAGCGCCATCGGGCGACGGATGCGGAGGCTCGACGCGGGCGACTCCGTCCAAGTTCGCCAACGAACCGGCGAGCGCAGCCACTCGTTCGAACGCATTTCGATCGGGAGTCTCGGCGACGAGGAGCAGCGGACCGTTCTCGCCGGGGCCGAACGCGTCCGCGATGCGGTCGTACGCCGAACGGGTGGTGGTGCCTCGTGCGTCGTTGCCCAGATCGGCCGTGGCCTGACGCATCGCGAGGGTGGGCGCACTGAGCGCGACCAGCAGCGCGAATCCGACGATGGCGAAGCCAGCGGGGTGGCGCTGCACGAGTCGGCTCCATCGATGCCAGCGGGTCTCCTTGGCGGTGCCACCTGTGGATCGATGGATGGAGAGACGATCGAGGCGTGTGCCGATCATGCCGAGCAGCGCCGGCAGCAGCGTGACCGCAGCAAGTACGGCGATGAGGACAGCAGTCGAGGTGCCGAGTGCGAGGCCGTAGAGGAACGAGAGGCCCATCAGGAACATCCCCATCAGCGAGATCATCACGGTGACACCGGCGAACACCACGGCGCGGCCCGCCGTGTCGATGGCTTCCACCACCGAATCGTGCACACCCTGACGATCGGCGGAGCGTCCGCCGCGGCGCCTCAGCGCATCTCGGTATCGGGTGACGATGAAGAGCGAGTAGTCGATGCCGACGCCGATGCCCACCATCGACGCGACCTGCACCGTGAAGTCCGGCGTCGGCACGACGGCCGCCCACAGCTCGACGCCTGCCAAGCCGATGACGATGCCGGCAACGGCAGTCATGACCGGCAAGCCCATCGCGACGACCGAGCCGAACGCGATCAACAGGGTCACGATCGCGGCGAGCAGCCCGAAGCCCTCCGATGCCGGCACGCCGCCCGTCTGGAACCACGGACTGGAGAAGTCGACGGCGGTGCCCGACGCACGGAGCGGCTCGGCCTCACGCACGATGTCGTCCACCGCTTCGACGCGTTCGGGGTCGAACGTCACCTCGGCCGTCCCGACCGTGCCGTCGGCCGAACGCACGCCGTCGACGAGTGGAGATGTGGCGTCGAGCACACCGGGGATCGCTTGCAGCCGAGCGAGGAAGTCGTCGATCGCCGGGGCGGCGGCGTCGAGCCCGCGATCGTCTTCGAACACCATCAGCGCATTGCCGACGGGGTCATCTGCGAAGTGGTCGACGTAGATCTGGTATGCCCGGTCGGAATCGGTTCCTGCCAACCCGCCGCCCTGGGCGTCGTCGCCGCCCCATGTGCCCGCGGCGACGGTGGCACCGACGATGACGAGCAGCCAGGTGACGACGACCAGACGGCGGTGGCGCACGGAGAGGGAGGCGAGGCGTTTGAGCATGCCTCGAGCATGAACCCGCGGGCTGGTGCTCGCCATCCGGGGGCCCGGTGTCGTGGGGTAGGGCTACCCCCACCCCCGAGGTGGCGTCAGTTGGCCGTGCGGGCGACCACCATCCGGGTGCCGGACCAGGTGGAGTTCATGCTCGCGCCGCTCGTCAGACCTGCATCGACCACCATGGTCTGGCCCGTGACGTAGCTCCCGGCATCGCTCATGAAGTACAAACATGCTTCGGCGATGTCGCTCGGCAGGCCCGACCGGCCGAGCGGCGACATCTTGCCGATCCGTTCCGTGGCCTGTTCGAGCGCCTCGGGATCGCCGCTCATCACATGAGCGGTCATCCCCGTGGGGATGCTGCCGGGAGCGATGGCGTTCACCCGGATCCGATGTGCGGCGAGCTCGGATGCCGCCGACCGGGCCAGGCCGATGACGCCTGTCTTGGCGACGGTGTAGGCGTGCGGTCCGAGACCGCCCTGGACGCCTGCCACCGATGATGTCATGACGATGCACCCACCGTTGCCGCAGGCCTGCATCGCCCGCGCCGCATGCTTCACCGTCACGAAGACGCCGCGGAGCAACACGGCGATCGTGCGATCGAAGTCGTCCATCGGCGTCTCGGCGATCGGGCCGGCAACGCCGACGATGCCGGCATTCGCGAAGGCGCCGTCGAGGCGACCCCAGGTGCTGACGGCGAGATCGATGGCTGCGGCGACGTCGGCTTCGACCGTCACGTCGCACTTCGAGAATCGGGCGGCATCGCCGAGTGACGAGGCGACGGCCTTGCCACGCTCGCTGTCGTAGTCGGCGACGACGACCCGTCCGCCTTCGGCAACGAGCAGCCGTGCCGTTGCCTCACCCAGCCCGCTGGCAGCACCCGTGACGACAGCGACGTTGTTCTCGAATCGATTCCCCATGGCTGGCGACCCTAGGCATCGGCCTGCGGGTCCGGCGAACCCGACGGCGTGATCGGCACGAGGGGGCCAGCGGTCAGGCGAAGCGGGCCAGGTTCGTGCCGGCATCGACGACGAACGTCGCATGTACGAACATCGGCGCGGCAGGCTCCTTCACGGTCTCGACCATCCGGTATTCGGCGCTCCACTGCTCGGGCGTGACCGTGTGGAGGATGTAGCCGCGGTGTTCCAACTCCACGTCGACGATGTCGGGGATCGCCTTCACCACTTCGGTCACGGCCGGGTCGATCCTGCCTCCGGAGGAGATGGAGGTCGTCACGAACTCGACGCAGACGGGGGCGCCGGTGCCGCGCCCACCCTGGCGGATCGCGCCGACCCCGCTGAAGTGGATGTCGCCGGTGAGCACCACGGTGTTCTTGGATGGGTCGAGGGAGTCGACGATGCGGTTGCGTTCGACGGGGTAGCCGTCCCACTGGTCGTAGTTCAGGACGGCTCCACCGAGGGTGACATCACCGAAGATCGTCTGCTGGCCGATGACCTGCCAGAACTCGGCCGCCGAGGCGAGCGTGTCGAGCAACCATTGCTCTTGGGCATCGCCGAGCATCGTGCGTGACTCGTCGAACGTCTCTGCGCACGCAGGATCGAGCGAGAGCCCGGGGTCGCCGCACGCCTGATCCGTTCGGTACTGCCGCCCGTCGAGGATCGCCAGGTGGAGCAGGTCTCCCCATCGGGCACTGCGATAGATCGTGTAGTCGTCGGAGCCTGTGGCGGGCGCTGGCAGACTCACCGGCTGGTGTTCCCACCACGCCTGATACGCCGCACGTCGCCGATCCGAGAACGCAGCGGACTCGGCTGGGTTCTGAGGGATGAGTCCCGCGTAGTTGTTCTCGACCTCGTGGTCGTCCCACGTGACGAACCATGGGCACGACGCGTGCGCAGCCTGGAGGTCTGCATCGCTCTTGTACAGGGCGTACCGGTTCCGGTACGCCTCGAGCGTCGTCGCTTCGGGCGCCCCGTGGGTGCGAACCACGAAGTTCTCACCGATCGTGGCCGCTCCACCTTCGTAGATGTAGTCGCCCAGGAACACCACGAAGTCGAGCTGCTGATCGGCGATGTCGCGGTGTGCCGTGTAGAAGCCGTCCTGATAGTTCTGACAACTCGCGCTCGCGAAGCGCACGAGCTGAGGTTCGGCAGTCATCGAGGGTGCCGGCTGTGTCCGGCCCACTGGGCTGGTGTATCCCCCGACTCGGAAGCGGTAGAACCACCAGCCCGGGTCGATCGCGGCGACCGCATGGACGCTGTGGCCGTGTGCGGCCGCGGCGACCGCCGTGCCGTTCGCCCACACGGTGCCGAACTCCTCGTCGGCGGACACCTCCCACAGCACCTCCACGTCGTCGGCGGGCATGCCGCCACCGTTCAGCGGATCGGGAGCGAGGCGGGTCCAGAGCACCACGCCGCCGATGGCGGGATCGCCGCTGGCCACACCGAGGGTGAACGGATCTCCGCCGAGGTCGATCGCGACGGTGTCGGGTGTGGTGAGGCCGCTGGACGCAGGCGTGGTGGGCGCCGGCTCCGTGTTCTCGGTCGGCTCGGTTGCCGCTGTCTCGGTCGACGATGTCTCGGTTGCCGGTGATGTGGTGGTCGACTCGTCCAGATCGGCCGCCGGCTCGTCGTCGCTGCACGCCCCCAGGGCCGTCGTGCCTCCGGTCAGGATCGCAGCCGATCCGGCGAGGAACACGCGGCGGGAGATGGGCGTCATGCTGCCAAGTCTCGCGGAGATGGGATCGGCCGTGGCGGCAGATGTCGAGGGGTGGCTGGCTCAGATCGCCCGCGGAGGTGCCGATGGGTGAAACTGTGGCCATGACCACCACGGATCGTCCTGCACCGGTCTCCCTCGACGGGTTCAACCCGTTCAGTGAGGCAGTCCAGCAGTGCCCGCACCTCTACTACCGAGCCATGCAAGAGCAGGCGCCGGTGTTCCACGTGCCCGGCACCGACCTGTACATGGTCACCCGCCACGAGATGGTCACGCCGATCCTGCGCGACACCCAACTGTTCTCCAACCGCTTCGGCAGCGCCGGCGAGCCCGCGACGGGCGAGGCCGCAGCCAGGATCAGGGAGGTGCTCGCCACGGGCTGGCCGCAGATCCCCACGATGCTGACCGTGGATCCGCCGTACCACACCCGCTATCGCGGCACGGTCGCGAGCTACTTCACGCCGCGCAAGATGGCCGACCTCCGCGCTCCGGTCGAAGCGATCGTCGATCGTCTGATCGACAACCTGCCCGAAGGCGATTTCGACCTGGTGCCGAACTTCGCGGTTCCCCTGCCGATCGAGGCGATCGCCTGCATCCTGAACGTGCCGTCGGATCGCATGGCCGACTTCAAGCGCTGGAGCGACGACTCGATCGCGAACATCGGCACTGCGATCACCGACGACCAGCGCATCGCGGCCTTCAGCGGGATCATCGAGTTCCAGCACTACTTCGCGGCTCAGCTCGAGAGCCGGCGTACCGATCCGCAGCAGGACCTGATGACCGATCTGGTCAACGCGCTGATCGACACCGACCCGGCGGAGGACGGGACGCCAGGCGAGAAGCGATTGCTCGACATGGCCGAGATGCTGTCGATCGTCCAGCAGCTGCTGGTCGCCGGCAACGAGACGACCACCAAGGCGATCACCGAGGGCATCATGCTGCTCGCGCAGAACCCGGAGGTGTTCGCCAAGCTGCGAGCCGACCCTGTCGGGTACGCATTGCTGGTGACCGAGGAAGTGCTCCGCCTGTCCACCCCCACACAGGGCATGTTCCGCGTGGTCACCCGCGACACGGAGCTCGCCGGGGTGCAGATCCCGAAAGGTTCGCGCCTGGTGGTGGTGTATGCGGGGGCCAACCGGGACACGAGCATCTGGGGTGACGACCCCGATCGTTTCGACCCCGATCGTCCGAACCTGAAGGATCATCTCGCGTTCGGCAAGGGCATCCACTTCTGTCTGGGGGCACCGCTGTCGCGGCTCGAGATGCAGGTCGCGTTCGAGCGGTTGGGTCGCCGGATCGAAGCGATCGAGTTGTCCGACGACAACCAGTTCCGCTACTTCCCGAGTTTCATGCTGCGCGGTCTCACCGGCCTCAACGTCAGGATGCGCAAGGCCGAGACCGCATCTGCGGAGATGGCAGATGTCTGACCGCGTGCTCGTGGCCAAAGTGGGCCTCGATGGCCACGACCGTGGCGTGAAGGTGGTGGCTCGCATCTTGCGCGACGCCGGCTTCGAGGTGATCTACACCGGATTGTTCCAGACCCCCGAGAAGGTTGCCGCCGCGGCGATCGACGAAGACGTCGACGCCGTGGGGTTGTCGATGTTGAGCGGTGCCCACATGACGCTGGCGCCCTTGGTGGTGGCCAAGCTTCGGGAGATGGGCGCCGACATCCCGGTGGTGGTCGGTGGCATCATCCCCGACCGTGACGCGACCAAGCTCCGTGACGTGGGTGTCGCCGGCGTCCTCACCCCCGGTGCGACCGCCGACGAGGTCGTCGCGTGCATGCGTGACGTGATCGCAACCAGCCGGGCCTGAGCCCGTCCTGACTCGGGCCTGGCTCGGGCCAGACCCGGCCCTGAGCGGGCGTGCGGCCAACGGTCGGCACACGGGTGCCCGAGCGCGCGGCTGTCCGCCGGTGCGGCACGGAATCCCGTACATTCAATGCGATGGGTCCGTCGCCGCTCGAACGAGTCACGAATCTCCTGACGCTGCTGCTCGAGACACGTGTGCCGCTGACGCTTAAGCAGGTGTCCCACGAGCTGGTTGGCATGTACCCGGACAAGCACGTCGCCCTGCGAGGGGCGTTCGAGCGCGACAAGGCGCTCCTGCGCGACATCGGTGTGCCCATCGAGACCGAGGTGCTGGGCGGCGATCAAGCCGGTGAGACGGCGTATCGCATCGATCGCGATCGGTACGAACTCCGCGGACTGCAACTCGACGACGATGAACGTCACGCGCTCCAGATGGCGGTCGCGACGATCAGATCGGACGCCGGCCAGGAGGGCCTGTGGAAGCTCGGCGGTTCGGTGCTGGCCAGTTCGTCGGTGGTGACCAACGTGGTCCAACACGTTGCCCTCCCGATCCTGCGGGCTGCATCGGGCAGCCGCAACGCGGTCACCTTTCGATACCGCGGGATCGAACGCGAGCTCCACCCGTACGGGCTGTTGCTCCGAGAGGGATTCTGGTACGCCATCGGTCACGATCGAGGCCATGGCGAGGTGCGCACGTATCGCGTCGATCGGATCGAGAGCGATGTGGTGTCGCACCCGAACAAGACGTTCGAGCGTCCCGAGGGTTTCGACGTCCGTGCTGCGTTCCCCGCCGATGCCAAGCTCCTCGGTGAGCCCGACGATGGTGCCGGCACCGCCGAAGTGGCCGTCGACCCCCCGCTCGCCGAGGTGGTTCGAGCCGAACTCGGCACTGCGTCCGTGGCGCGCGAGGACGCAGGTGTCGTGGTGTTCGACGTGCCGTGTGTGAACCGAGATGCGTTCCGTTCCTGGGTGCTCGGTCTCGGTGCTCGCGCCGAGGTGCTCGGCCCTCCGCAGGTCCGCGCCGACCTGGTCGCGTGGTTGCGGTCGGTCGCCGCCCTGCCTGGTCACCCCGAAGCCGACGCTGCCCCCCAAGCCGACGCTGCCCCGGAAGCCGGTGCGTCATGACCCAGAAGGGACCGTCGTCGCTCAAGGTGCGGCTGCGTCGGCTGCTCGTGATCCTTCCGTGGCTCGCAGAGCGGGGCAGTGCATCGCTGGCCGAGATGTGCGAGCGATTCCAGATCAGCGAGAAAGAGCTCGTCGCCGATCTCGAACAGGCGGCGATGTGTGGGCTGCCGCCGTTCCTCGACGAGTTGGTCGACCTGTACATCGATGACGACGGCGTCGCTCACATCGACGTCCCTCGCTTCTTCACCCGGCCGTTGCGGCTCACCGCACCCGAAGGCTTCTCGCTGCTGATGGCAGGACGACATGCGCTCGCGCTGCCCGGCGCTGAGGCCGATGGGCCGCTGGCGCGCGCACTTGCCAAGCTCGAAGCCGTGCTCGGATCTGATGGCATGGTGCTCGACCTGGCTCAGCCGGCCTCGACCGCTGAGTTGATGGCAGCGGTCACGACGGCGGCAGAGGTCAGCATCTCCTACGTGTCGGCGTCGAGCGACGAAGTGTCCGAGCGAATCATCGTGCCGCGCGCGGTCTTCTCCGATCGAGGCCGTTGGTACGTGCTCGCCGACGACGATCGGTCGGGGGAGGAACGCACGTTCCGCATCGATCGGATCCTCGCGTGCGAGACGACCGGTCGGCATGCCCAGGTCCGGGAGGTGAGGGTGCCGAGCGGTGATGAGTGGTTCGACGACCTGTCTGCGATGGACACCGTGACGCTGCGGGTCGCCCCGGCGGGTCGATGGGTGGTGGAGCGATTCCCCGTTCGTTCGGTACGCGACCACGAATCGGGCGACGGTTCGATCGTGGTGGAGATGGCCGTGGTGAGCGAAGGTTGGCTGCGCCAGGTGCTCGTTCGGCTCGGACGGGATGCGGCCGTGCTCGCTCCCGACGAGTGGTGCGACCTCGGTGCCCGCACCGCGGCCGAGCTGCTCGCAGCCCGCTACGCCGCCGACTGACGCTTCCCGCGGCTTCGCGCTCGGTCTGCCCTCTCGGCATGAGCCACCCGCTCGGCAGCCTGGCGCGCGATGTGCTCCTCGAGTTGCTGGCCGGTGGTGATGCCATGCGCTTCCAGGAGATGCGGCAGCACGGCTGCGGTGGCGTCGGCGTCGGCGAGCGCATCGTGAGGTCGGACGAGGGTCACCCCGTATCGCTCGCACAACGCGCCGAGCCGATGTGGCATCGTTCGTCCGGGATCGAGACGGCGCGACAGTCGGAGTGTGCACAGCGTGCGACCCACGGGCAGCGCGGCGCCGACCTCGTCGGCAGCCTTGCGCAGGAAGGCGAGATCGAAGTCGGCGTTGTGGGCGACGAACACGGCATGATCGACCGACGTGGCCAGCCGTTGCATGACATGGGTCAGCGATGGGGCGTCTCGGACGTCGCGGCGACGGATGCCGTGGAGCTTGGTGGGACCGACCCGATAGAAGAGCCGCCGGCGTGGTCGAGCCAGGCTCGCCCATCGATCGATCACCGTACCGCTGCCATCGACGACGACGACGCCGACCTGCAACACCCGATCACGCCGGACCGACAGACCCGACGTCTCGACATCGACCACCGCGAACCGCACGGAGGGGCCGTCGAGGGAGTGCACAGCGCCACCCTATTCCGCAGGTGTGACGACACAGAGGGCGATGTTCAAGGGCGATGTTCAAGGGCGATGTCGGATGAGGTGTCAGCGGAGGTGCCGGTGGGCACTCGCGACATCGCCGCGAGGTCGATCAGTTCGCGTGCGCCCGGGCGCGAACGCCGATCGGTGCAGCGACCGTGAAGCCCGCCAGGTGACGGTCCTCTTCGCTCTCACCGCCCCAGAAGCCGTACTCGTGCTTGCTGCGAGCAAACTCCTGGCAACGCTGCTGGACCGGGCAGTTGTTGCACAGCAACCGAGCGTGAGCCTCTCTCCGAACTCGCGCCTGGGGCCGTTCGGCGCGGGGTGGGAAGAACAGATTGGTTCGACCTTTGCAGGCCGCGAGGCTCATCCAGGCCGTTTCATCGACCGAATGGCCGACGAGCCTCAGAAGCTGGCGCTGCTGACCCTCGGACTGAACGAATTCGACTGCTGCCATCGCCCCTCTGCCCCTGCCCGTGCCGGAGATGCGGCACTGCCCTGCTGTCGACAGACGGCGTGAATCGCGAAATCGCGGTTCTCCGTCGCGCCGACAAGATTTAACACTAATTGATACGGAGGCAACAAGGAAGCGGATTTTCGTTTCTGGGAAACATCGGTGAGCCCGGTGTCGTGCGGGCCGGCGGGGGGTGTTCTGGTCCTCAGAGCAACGTGGCGGCGAGGCTGGCCACGGCGCTGCGTTCGCAGGACGACAACGTGATGTGGCCGAAGCAGCGCTGGCCGCCGAACGCTTGGATCAAGACGGCGAGCGCGTTGTTCGACTCGCCGAGATAGGGCGCATCGATCTGGCTGGTGTCACCCGTGAAGACCACCTTGGTGCCCTCGCCGATACGGGTCAGGATCGTCTTCAGGGTGGTCGGTTCCAGGTTCTGCGCCTCGTCGACGACCACGAACTGGCGGTGCAACGAGCGCCCACGGAGGAAGGTGACGCTCTCGAGCGACAACTGGTTGCGGTTCGTGAGCTCGTCGATGAGCGAGCGGGCGTCATGGCTGCTGCGCTGATCGGTGAGAGCAACGATCGCGTCGTGAATCGCCGACATCCAGGGATCGAGCTTCTCGTCGAGACCACCAGGCAGGAAACCGACATCGGCCTTGCCGACCGCGACGAGCGGACGGTAGATCGCCAAGCGTTCGAACGTGCGAGCTTCGACGACCTGCTCGAGGCCGGCGGCGATCGCCAGCAGCGTCTTGCCCGTGCCGGCGCATCCGTCGAGTGCGACCACGCTGACGTCGGGATCGAGCAGGAGTTCGAGTGCGAATCGCTGCTCTTTCGATCGCGAGCGGAGTCCCCACGCCTCGGGCGGCTGATGGGGAAGCAACACCCACTCGTCGTCGACGCGGCGTACGAGGGCGGACTGAGATCCGAGGCGCAGTACGGCGAACGTGTTCTCCTTGGTGTCGCGGCCGTCGTCGAGGGCGTCGACGGCGATCGCGCCCGCAGCGTAGAGATCGTCGATCTGCTCGTGCTGTGCGCCGAAGGTGCGCCAGCCCGTGTCGCGTGTATCCGCGCTGCGGCCCACCGGGCGATGCTCGGCGGCACGCAGCCCCAGATGGGCAGCCTTGATCCGCAATGCGGCGTCGTTCGACACGATCGTGGTGGGTGCGTGCTGGGCTTGACCGAGCGCTGCGCCGATGATGCGGTTGTCGGCCACCTGTGGGTCGAGCCCGTGCTCGACGAGGAGATGGCGCTGAACGCCGTTGATCTCGATCCGCAAGGTGCCCGGAGCGCCTGCGATGAGCGGCACGGCTGTGGCGAGGGAGCCGCCTGCCCCGACACGGATCTCTTCGATCGACCGCAGGGCCGTTCGCGCCGCACGGCCGACGTCGTCGAGTCGCGTCTTCAACGAGTCGAGCTCTTCGATCACGGTGAGGGGGATCACCACGTCGGCGTCTCCGAAGCTGTGGATGCTGCCTGGGTCTGCCACGAGCACCGATGTGTCGAGGACGATTCGGACACGAGTCGGTGCAGCGGTGTCCCCGTGCTCACCTCCTTCCATCGATCCGTCGGACGACAGCGGGAAAGCCAGGTCGGTCAACGCCACTCCTCGATGGGAAGAACCCGTGACGGGCAATGTCGGATGCAGGAACGCAACACGCACTGCTTAACCGATCGGCGTCGGCGTCGGACGGATTTCCGTGAGGCGTTCACGCTCCGTTCATCGGGAACGATCGCACCGAACTTCCGGGTGGGCTCACTCGGTTGGGCTCACAAGGTGTCGGGGATGCCGTCGTCGAGCTGAACCCCACAGCTGTTGAGCGCCATCGACACGAGGTGGTAGTTGCCGACGGTGAAGATCAGGTCGAGCATCTGTTCCGTGTCGTAGCGGTCGGCGAGGGTGGCCCAGGTGACATCGGAGATCTTGCTGTCGTCGTGCAGTTCGTCGACGGCGCGGAGAAGTGCTGCGTCGAATGGCGACCAGGCGGGATGATCCGGGCCGGCCTTCACCCGGTCGATCTCGTCGACGGTGGTGTCGCACCGCTGTGCGATCACGTGATGCTGGCCGAACTCGTACGGTGCCGAACAACGGACGCCGACGCGAAGGATCATTAGTTCGCGATCGCGCGGTGCGAGCGTGTTCTTCGACATCACGTGAGTCGCGAACACCAACCACCGGCGCAGCAGCGCAGGATGGTGAGCGAGCGTTGCGAAGATGTTCAGGGTCGTTCCGTCGGGGGCGCGCATCCCGCCTTTGATGTACAGCTCCACCACTTCGGGCGAGGGATCATCGACAGGGAGGATGCGAGGTGTGCTCATGTCTCGATCTTCGCGCCAGACTGAGCCGATGGGCGAGGGGTGCGTGTTCTGCGGGATCGTGCGCGGTGAGGTGGCGGCCGACGTGGTCCTCGACGACGACGTCGCTGTCGCATTCCTCGATCGATCACCGGTGTTCAAAGGTCACGTCCTCGTGGTGCCGCGCGTGCATGTCGTCACGCTCGCCGACCTCGATGCAGCTCTCGTCGGTCCGTTCTTCGAACGAGTTCAGCTCATCTCGCGGGCGTTGCCGAGTGCGCTCGATGCGCACGGAACCTTCGTCGCGAACAACAACGTCGTCAGTCAGAGCGTGGCCCATCTCCACGTGCACATCGTCCCCAGGCGACGGCGCGACGGGCTTCGCGGCTTCTTCTGGCCGCGCCAGAAGTACATGCCCGGAGAGGCTGCACAGTACGCCGAAGCGATTCGCGCATCCTTGCGCACGGGCTGACAACTCGCACTCTCCAGGAGAGCAGATCTCCATCGCACGAGACGAGCGTCACTCATTGCATTTGCAACGATGAGGGTGCTTGCTATTCGTCATCGAAACGGGTTCGATACGCGGGCGTAACGAACCGTTACACCGGGAACAACCGATACGAAGAGGTATCAGCAGACATGACCAAAGCAGAGTTGATCGACGCGGTGGCCACGAAGTCGGGCGTCACCAAGGCTGACGCTGAGCGCGTCGTTGGTGCGTTCTTCGACATCGTCACGACGACTGCGAAGAAGGGCGGCAAGGTTGCGTGGCCGGGCTTCGGCTCGTTCAGCACCTCGAAGTCGAAGGCTCGCACGGGCCGCAACCCACAGACCGGCGAAGCAGTGAAGATCGCTGCCTCCACCCGGATGAAGTTCACCTCGAGCAGCACGCTCAAGGGTGTTCTCAACCCCAAGAAGAAGTAACCCAGGACCAGAGAAGGAACAAACACTGATGGCTGCAAAGAAGGCACCCGCCAAGAAGGCTGCACCCGCGAAGAAGGCTGCACCGGCCAAGAAGGCTGCACCCGCGAAGAAGGCTGCACCCGCGAAGAAGGCTGCACCCGCGAAGAAGGCTGCACCGGCGAAGAAGGCTGCACCGGCGAAGAAGGCTGCACCGGCGAAGAAGGCTGCACCGGCGAAGAAGGCTGCACCCGCGAAGAAGGCTGCACCCGCGAAGAAGTCTGCACCGGCGAAGAAGGCTGCACACGCGAAGAAGGCTG
>JANNQK010000196.1:0-18591 GCA_031400715.1 Actinomycetes bacterium
GCGCGCGTCGATTGCTCCGACCGAGGTCAGCGTCTGCCATGCCTCGCTGACGGTCGTCGGCGACACACCAAGCGACTTCGAGAGATCGCGCACTGTCGGCAGCCGAGTGCCGACGGCCAGGTCGCCGCGCGTGATCATCAGTCCGACAGCGGCCGCATTACCGCGCGCGCTGCGGTCGTTGATCGCCTCCGCAACGATGAGAGTCATTGTGCGGTAACAATAGCCAGTTTGTCAGCCAGGGCGTCTGCTTCTACAGCGTGAACTGAATGTACGGTAACAATCCAGTTATTGTGCGCCCCTCAGGGTCACATTACGATCGCGGGCATGCCGAACATCGTGCGAGCAGCGCTTCTCCAAACCGACTGGGCTGGGACGAAGGAGGCGATGATCGAGAAACACGAGCAGGCCGCGCATGATGCCAAGGCAGAAGGCGCACAGGTGATCTGCTTCCAGGAGCTGTTCTACGGGCCATACTTCTGCCAGGTGCAAGACACCGAGTACTACAGCTACACCGAGCTGATTCCCGACGGCCCGACCACGCAGCGGTTCATGGCTCTGGCCAAAGAGCTCGGCATGGTGATGGTGCTGCCGATGTACGAGATCGTGCAGCCGGGCATCTACTACAACACCGCCGCCGTGATCGATGCCGATGGCAGCTACCTCGGCAAGTACCGCAAGCAGCACATCCCACAGACCAAGGGGTTCTGGGAGAAGTTCTACTTCAAGCCCGGAACGGGCGGGTACCCGGTGTTCGACACGGCGGTCGGCAAGGTCGGCGTGTACATCTGCTACGACCGCCACTTCCCCGAGGGCTGGCGAGCGTTGGGCCTCAATGGCGCCGAGATCGTGTTCAACCCGTCGGCCACCCATCGTGGCCTCAGCGAGTACCTGTGGCGCTTGGAGCAACCTGCCTCGGCCGTGGCGAACATCTACTACGTGGGTGCGATCAACCGCGTCGGCATCGAGCCGTTGGGCGAGAACGACTTCTACGGTCAGAGTTACTTCGTCGATCCCGAGGGTAAGTTCGTCGGCGAGGTGGGCGACGCCTACAAGCCCGAGCTCATCGTGCGCGATCTCGACATGGACAAGATCAAGCAGGTGCGCGACCGCTGGGCGTTCTACCGTGATCGTCGTCCGGACGCGTACGACGAACTCGTCGAGCACTGAGCTGCCGGTGCGAACCGCACCGACGACACAGCGGAGGGAGACCGCACGCGGCGCCGGCCGACGACGCGGTCGAGCGCGAGACTGACGGCAGTACGAGGATTCATCCAGGGAAGGGGACCCACATGACGAAGACGCTCATCAAGAATGGCAAGGTCATCTCCGCGACCGGCGTGATCGCCCAGGACGTGTTGATCGAAGGTGAGACCATCACCGCGCTGGCGTCACCCGGGTACTTCACCGATGAAGGCATCGACAACGTCATCGATGCCGCCGGCAAGTACGTCATCCCCGGGGGCGTCGACGTGCACACGCACATGGAGCTGCCGTTCGGTGGCACCTTTGCGAGCGACACCTTCGAGACCGGCACGCGCGCCGCCGCGTGGGGCGGCGTCACCACCATCGTCGACATGGCCGTGCAGCGCGCCGGCGAGAACGTGTTCGACGGTCTGGCCGAATGGCATCGCAAGGCCGACGGTGAGTGCGCGATCGACTATGCGTTCCACCAGATCATCGGTGGCGTCGACGACGAATCGTTGAAGGCCCTGCGCTACCTCACCGAGCACGAGGGCATCAGCAGCTTCAAGCTGTTCATGGCCTACCCGGGCGTCTTCTACAGCGACGACGGCCAGATCCTGAAAGCGATGCAGACGGCGGCCGACTGCGGCGCGGTCATCATGATGCACGCCGAGAACGGCATCGCGATCGACGTGCTCGTGCAACAGGCGCTCGCACGCGGTGAGACCGACCCCCGGTACCACAGCTACACGCGCCCGTCACCGCTCGAGGCCGAGGCCACTCACCGCGCCATCGTGCTCAGCCACGTCGCCGGCAACGTACCGCTGTACATCGTGCACATGTCGGCCGGAGATGCGCTCAACGAGGTCGCCGCCGCCCGGCACCACGGGCGCAACGTGTTCGCCGAGACCTGCCCGCAGTACCTGTGGCTCACGCTCGAAGAGACCCTCGGTCAGCCCGGCTTCGAAGGCTCGAAGTGGGTGTGCAGCACGCCGGTGCGATCGAAGGACCACGATCCGCACTACATCGGCCAGATGGGCCATGGCCACCAGGGCGACCTGTGGAAGGGCCTGCGGATGAACGAGCTCGCGGTCGTGAGCACCGACCACTGCCCTTTCTGCTTCAAGGACCAGAAGGAGCTGGGACTCGGTGACTTCTCGAAGATCCCCAACGGCATCGGCGGTGTCGAGCACCGCATGGAGCTCATCTACCAGGGAGTGGTCGCCGGCGAGCTGAGCCTCGAGCGCTGGGTCGAGACGTGCTGCACCACCCCGGCGCGCATGTTCGGCATGTACCCGAAGAAGGGTGTGATCGCCCCCGGCAGCGACGCCGATGTCGTGGTGTGGGACCCGAACACGAAGACCAAGATCGGCATCAACGACAAGCACCACATGAACATGGACCACAGCGCCTGGGAGGGTTGGGTGATCGACGGCAAGGTCGACACCGTGCTCTCACGTGGCGCGATCGTGGTGCAGAACGACACATACACCGGCCGCAAGGGCCATGGCCAGTTCGTCAAGCGCGGACTGTCGCAGTACCTCGTCTAGGAGACATCGCTCATGAATCGCATCAGTCATTGGATCGACGGCAAGGTCGTCGAAGGAACCTCGGGCCGCTCGGGCGTCATCTGGCAGCCCGCCACCGGCGAGCAGGCTGCGACGGTCGATCTTGCCTCGACTGCCGAGGTGTCGGCAGCGATCGCCGTTGCGAAGGCCGCGTTCCCCGCGTGGCGCGCCACCAACCTGTCGCGCCGGGCAGAGGTGATGTTCCACATGCGCGAGCTCATCTCCGCCAACCGCAAGGAGATCGCATCGCTGCTGTCTGCCGAGCACGGCAAGGTGCTGTCCGACGCGCTCGGCGAGGTCGCCCGAGGCCTCGAGAACGTCGAGTTCGCCTGCGGCGTGCCGAACCTGTTGAAGGGCGGCTACAGCGAGCAGGCCTCGACCGGCGTCGACGTGTACTCGATCAAGCAGCCGCTCGGCGTGGTTGCCGGCATCACGCCGTTCAACTTCCCGGCGATGGTGCCGATGTGGATGTTCGCGAATGCCCTGGCGTGCGGCAACACCTTCATTCTCAAGCCGAGCGAGAAGGATCCGTCGGCGTCGATGTTCCTGGCCGAACTGCTGAAGCAGGCCGGTCTGCCCGATGGGTGCTTCAACGTCGTCAACGGTGACAAGGAAGCGGTCGACGCACTGCTGCACCACCCCGACATCTCGGCGGTCAGCTTCGTCGGCTCCACCCCCATCGCGAAGTACATCTACGAGACAGGTACCCGCAACGGTAAGCGCGTGCAGGCCCTCGGCGGAGCGAAGAACCACATGCTCGTGCTGCCCGACGCCGACCTCGACATGGCCGCCGACGCTGCGGTCAGTGCGGCCTACGGCTCTGCCGGCGAACGTTGCATGGCGATCAGCGTCGTGCTCGCCGTCGACTCCGTCGCCGATGCTCTGATCGCCAAGGTGAAAGAACGCATCCCGGCCATCAAGGTGGGCCCGGCCAGCGAACCCGACAACGAGATGGGTCCGCTCATCACCAGCGAGCACCGCGACAAGGTCGCCGGCTACGTGGCCAATGCCGAGGCCGAGGGCGCCACGCTGGTCGTCGACGGTCGCACCGACGCACCCGGCGGTGGTTTCTTCCTGAAGCCCAGCCTGATCGACAACGCCAAGCCCGGCATGAAGTGCTACGACGACGAGATCTTCGGGCCGGTGCTCACCGTCACCCGTATCGCCAGCTATGACGAAGGCCTGCAGCTGATCAACGACAACCAGTACGGCAACGGCACGGCGATCTTCACCCGCGACGGCGGCGTGGCCCGTCAGTTCGAGTTCGACGTCCAGGTGGGCATGGTGGGTATCAACGTGCCGATCCCGGTGCCCGTCAGCTACTACAGCTTCGGCGGCTGGAAGGCGTCGCTGTTCGGTGATCAGCACATGTACGGACCCGACGGCATCAACTTCTTCACCCGCACCAAGGTGGTCACCAGCCGCTGGCCCGATCCCCGCACGTCGTCCGTCGACCTCGGCTTCCCGCAGAACCGCTGAGCAGGGCCCAGACCATGGAGTTCGGAGTCGTCCTGCAGACCACCCCGCCATCGGCGCGTGTGATCGATCTCGCCAAGCGTGCCGAGGCGTACGGGTTCACGTACGTGTGGACCTTCGACAGCCACATCCTGTGGCAAGAGCCCTACGTGATCTACAGCCAGATCCTGGCCGAGACGCGCAACGTGGTGGTGGGGCCGATGGTCACCAACCCGGCCACGCGCGACTGGACCGTCACCGCCAGCGTGTACGCCACGCTGAACGAGATGTTCGGCAACCGCACCGTGTGCGGCATCGGCCGGGGCGACTCCGCCGTTCGCGTCACCAACGGAGCGCCCACCAACCTCGCGACACTGCGCGACAGCATCCACGTCATCCGCGAGCTCGGCAACGGCCGATCGGTGGAGTACAAGGGCAGCGAGCTGCGACTGCCATGGGCGGCAAAGAGCGAGCTCGAGGTGTGGGTGGCGGCCTATGGACCGAAGGCACTGGCGCTCACGGGCGAGGTGGGCGACGGGTTCATCCTGCAGCTTGCCGACCTCTCGATCGCGGAGTGGACGATCGGCGCCGTGCGTACCGCTGCCCAGGCCGCCGGGCGCAACCCCGACGACATCACCATCTGCGTCGCCGCGCCGGCGTACGTCACCGATGGCACCGACGCCGGCCTCGCCCACGGTCGCGAGCAGTGCCGGTGGTTCGGTGGCATGGTGGGCAACCACGTCGCCGACATCGTGGCGCGCTATGGCGACAGCGCTCCTGTGCCGGCCGCGCTCACCGACTACATCAAGGGCCGGCAGGGATACGACTACAACGAGCACGGACAGGCGGGCAACACGCACGCCTCGTTCGTGCCGGACGAGATCGTCGATCGGTTCTGCATCGTCGGCCCACCCGAGGTGCACATCGAGCGGATGCGACAGCTGAAGGACCTGGGCGTCGACCAGTTCTCGATCTATCTCCAGCACGACGACAAGGACCACACGCTCAGCGCATATGGCGAGAAGGTGATGCCCGCAGTCGCAGAGCACGTGAGGGCCAAGGACTGATGACCGGCCTGACGAGGCTCCTCCAGCTCGCCACGGTGGGCGCATGATCCAGCGGTTCCGCCGTGCGGCCATGTTCGTCGTGGCGATGGTGCTGGTCGTCGCGCTCTGGGAGGGCTACAAGGCAGTCGGCCCCGCAAAGGGCGGCGACGTGTTGGGCTTCGGCATCCTCCCGCGCACGAACGATCAGGTGATGCCCCACGTGTGGTCGATGATCGCCGGTCTGTTCGACCCGGCACAACGGCGGGGCGACCAGTCCGTGTTGTCCGTCGTGCTCGATGGCGCCTGGTACTCGTTCCGCATCGTCCTCGTGGGCTTTGCGGTCGGGGTCCTGTTCGGCATGGCGATCGCGGTGGTGCTCACTCGGTTCCGGCTGGCGGAACGAGCGATCCTGCCGTACCTCGTCATCTCCCAGACCGTGCCGCTCATCGCCCTCGCCCCTCTGGTGGCCGGTTGGGGCGGCAAGCTGCAGGTCGGTGATTGGGTGTGGCCCAAGTGGATGTCGGCAGCTGTGCTGGGAGCGTTCCTCGCCTTCTTCCCGGTGGCTGTCGGCACCTTGCGCGGCCTCAAGTCACCGAATGCAGCATCCCTCGAACTGATGGACAGCCTGGCTGCGTCGTGGAGTCGAACGCTCCTGAAGCTGCGGTTCCCCGCTGCGGTGCCCTACATCGTCCCCGCGCTCAAGCTCGGTGGTGCCGGCGCGGTCGTCGGCGTGGTGGTGGCCGAGATCTCCACCGGTCTGAAGGGCGGCATCGGACGGCTCATCATCGAGTACTCGCGCCAGGCCACGTCCGAGCCGACCAAGGTCTTCACCAGCATCTTCGGGGCAGCCTTGCTGGGCCTCACGATGGCCGCCATCGTCGCCTGCATCGACCTCGTGCTGATGCGCAATCGCCCGAAGGAATCGAAGGCATGAGCGCCGCCACATCAACCCCGAACGCGGTCGAGATCGTCGGTCTGAAGAAGGTGTTCAACGCGAACAGGTCGAACGCCGTCGAGGCACTGGTCGACGTCGACCTGTCGATTGTGCCGGGCGAGTTCGTCTCGCTGATCGGGCCATCGGGATGTGGCAAGAGCACGTTGCTGCGCCTGATCGCGAATCTGCTCGAGCCCACTTCGGGCAACGTGCTCGTGAACGGCAAGCCCGCGTCGCAGGCGCGCCAGGAGCAGGACTACGGCATGGCGTTCCAGCAGTCGGGCCTGTTCGAATGGCGCAGCGTCGCTCGCAACATCGAGCTGCCGTTGGAGCTGAAGGGATGGGGCAAGGCCGAACGACGGGCCCGCGCCGAGGAGATGCTCGAACTGGTGAAGCTGGGCGACTTCGCGTCCCACATGCCATGGCAGCTCTCGGGCGGCATGCAGCAACGAGTGGCTATCGCCCGTGCCCTCGCTGCCCACCCGCCGCTCCTGCTGATGGACGAGCCGTTCGGCGCGCTCGACGAAATGACCCGCGAACACATGCAGGCCGAGCTGCTGCAGATCTGTGCGCGCACAGCCACGACGGTGGTGTTCGTCACGCACAGCATCCCGGAGGCCGTGTACCTGTCGAATCGAGTGGTCGTCATGTCGCCCCGGCCAGGTCGCATCACCGAGATCATCGACGTCGACCTCGGTGCCGATCGCGACGAGGACACGCGCGAAGCAACCGAGTTCTACGGACGTATCACGGCGGTGCGCGAAGCACTCCGCGGCACCCACGTCGGCACCGGCCCACGAGGTATCGAGGACCGATGAGCGACCGCGGTTCGATCGCCTCGGCCACGCAGGTGGTGCTCCCACCACTGGTGTTCGGCGCGTTGTTCTTCGGTGCGTGGGAGACCTCGGTCGCGGCCTTCGACATCAAGCCGTACTTCCTCGTGCCACCGTCGGACATCTTCGGTCGGTTCGTCGACAACATCGACCTCATCTGGGCCGCGATGCGGGTCTCGGGGGCGAACGCGCTGATCGGTCTGCTGGTGGGCGCCGCGCTCGGCGTGGCCATGTCGTTCGTGCTGCTGCGGTTCAAGCTGCTCGACGAGATCGTGACCCCGTTGTCGATCGCTCTCAACGCAGTGCCGATCTTCGTGCTCGTCGCAGTGTTCAACAACATGTTCGCGATCACGAGCGAGGTCCCCCGACGACTCATGGTCACCCTCGTCGTCTACTTCGTCGTTCTCGTGAACGTGGCCCGAGGGCTTCGTCAGGTCGACGCAACACACGTCGAGTTGATGCGCTCGTACGCAGCCAGCGACTGGGCGTTGCTCCGCCTGGTACGCGTGCCCAACGCGTTCCCGTACTTCTTCACGGCGCTGAAGATCTCAGCGCCGTTGGCAGTCATCACTGCGTTCGTGTCGGAGTACTTCGGCGGATCGCAGAACGGTCTCGGCAACAAGATCACTTCCAACCTCGCGACATCGAAGAAGGCCGAAGGCTGGGCCTACGTCGGAGGCGCCTGTCTGCTCGGGCTTGCCTTCTTCGTGTTCGCCGTGGTGTTGGAGATGGCTGTCAGCCGGCGCGGAGCCGGCGATGGCGCAGAACGCGGTCGGGAAGGCGCATGAGCGCCACCCGGCCCATCAGACCGCAGCGGCAACCAGCCGTTGTCGGGGGAGGAGAAGAACAGTGAAGCGTACGACCAGAGGAGCAGTCATTTCGATGCTCGCCCTGTCGCTCGTGGCCGCAGCATGCGGCTCCGACGAGGACGAGTCAGCCGGTACCGCGGCCCCCGCCGCCACCGAAGCGCCGACCGACGCGACCGAGGCCCCCGCCCCGGAAGCGACGGAGGCCCCGGCCGCCACCGAGGCTCCGGCCGCCACCGAAGCCCCTGCAGAGGGTGAGTGCACCGAGCCCACGGAAGTGAAGCTGCAGTTGCAGTGGGTCACCCAGGCGCAGTTCGCCGGCTATTACGCAGCCGTCGATCAGGGCTTCTATGCCGATCAGTGCCTCGATGTCACGATCCTCGAAGGTGCCGTCGACATCACACCGCAGGACGTTCTCGCCAATGGCGAGGTCGACTTCGCAATCGCGTGGGTGCCGAAGGCGCTCGCCAGCCGCGAGGGCGGGGCGAACATCGTCGACATCGCTCAGGTGTACCAGCGTTCCGGCACCCTGCAGGTGTCGTTCAAGGACAAGAACATCACCAGCGCAGCCGACTTCGCCGGCAAGACCATCGGCAACTGGGGCTTCGGCAACGAGTTCGAGGTGTTCGCTGCGATGACGGCGGCCGGCCTCGATCCGGCCACCGACGTCACCAATGTGCAGCAGCAGTTCGACATGGTGGCGCTGCTCGCGGGTGACATCGATGCTGCCGAGGCGATGACCTACAACGAGTACGCACAGGTGCTCGAAGCGGTGAACCCCGACACGGGTGAGCTGTACACGCCCGACGACTTCAACGTGATCAGTTACGAAGAAGAAGGCGTTGGAATGCTGCAGGACGCGATCTGGGCCGACGGTGCCCGCCTGGACGATCCGGAGTACAACGACACGGCCGTGAAGTTCGTCGCAGCGTCGCTCCAGGGCTGGGCCTTCTGTCGTGACAACGTGCAGGCATGTGCCGACATCGTGCTCGACCAGAGCCCGATCCTCGGTGCGTCACATCAGCTGTGGCAGATGAACGAGGTCAACAAGCTCATCTGGCCGGCCGCGAACGGCGTGGGATTCATCGACGCCGATGCGTGGGCTCGCACGGTGGAGGTTGCGTCGGGGGCGAAGAACCTCGATGGCGCGACGGTGCTCACCAAGCCTGTCGACGAGGGTGCGTACACGAACGACATCGTCGATGCTGCCCACGCGCTCCTCGAGGCCTTGGGCGTGGAGCTCACCGGTGAGGGCTTCGCTCCGATCGAGGTCACACTCAACGAGGGTGGCTCCTGATCCACTCGGGTTCGTCCCATCCTCGGCTCGGCGAAGTCGACGATGGGAACGTCCGAGGTGAATGACAACAGGGGGCGGGTCGCTTCGGCGGCTCGCCCCCTGTCGCGTTCGCCCGCAAACCGATCACGACCGATCGCACACAGCGTCAGGCGATGGCGGTGCCGAACAGGGCGCCGATGCCGTACGTGACGGCGGATGCAGCCACGACGATCACCAGTTGGCGGAGCGCACCGCGCACGATCGGCCGTTCGGCCGATCGGCTCACCCAGGCGCCGACGGCCACGCTGGCCGCGGCGGTCGCCACGACCGAGACGGCGACCGCTGTCGTGCCATCGACGAAGAACCACGGCACCAGCGGGATCGCTGCTCCCACCCCGAACAGACCGAGCGAGCTCACGGCGGCTGTCGTGGGCGAGCCGAGCTCATCGGGATTGATGCCGAACACCAGACGGGCCGAGAAGTCGAGGAACTTGTGCTCGTCGAGCGGCAACTCGGTGGCGGCCCGTCGAGCGGTGTCGGTGGCCAGTCCTGAATCGACGAGCGTCTCGGTGATCCGGTCGAGCACGAGCTTCGGGTTGCGTCGCACCATCCGGCGTAGCTCGGCCAACAGCCCTTCGTAGATCTCGACCTGGCTGCGAACGCTCACCCACTCGCCGGCCGCCATCGAGAACGCACCAGCGACAAGGCTGGCGAAACCTGCGATGCGCACGGCACCCGACGAGCTGTCGGCACCCGCGACCGCGAGGATGAGGCACACGTTGGTGACCAACCCGTCATTGACCCCCAACACCGCGGCGCGAGCACCGCCACGATTGGCGCTGTCGACGCGCCGCTGCAGCTCCGTGGCATCGCCGAGATCGTCGGAGACGCGAGGTTCGATGGGGTCGACGAACGGACCTGAGCTCATGTGGTCGCTTCGCCCTGGAGGAGTGCCAAGTCGTCGAGGACGAGGGTCGCGAAGCCGCTCACATCGCTGACGTCGTAGGCGCGGACGATCGTCCCCGCGGGATCGATCAGGTAGGCCACACGACGCGGGAACTCGTCATAGCGCTCGCCGGGTGTTCTCACCACGTCGTAACGACGACCGACCGCTCGATCGACGTCGCTGAGCAACGAGAACGGGAAGCCCTGAGCGGTGGCGAAGGCGAGGGTCTCGGCAGGCGTGTCGAACGACGCTCCGAGGATCACGGCACCAGCGGCGTGAAATCGGGGGGCGCTGTCACGCAGGCCCTGGCCCTGCAGCGTTCAACCGGGGGTCGATGCCTTCGGGTACCACCACAACAGCACCCACGACCCGCGCAGGTCGGCCGATCGAATTCGCTGGCCGTGTTGGTCGGGCAGGTCGAAGTCGGGGGCAGGAATGCCGGGGGCGAGCATGGTGCCAGTGTGTCAGGCACGGAGGTCACGTGATGGCCGTGGCGGTGCCGGATACTCCGCTGAGACTCCGACCTGATCGCGTCGGCCGTCGGCCGTCAGTCGTCGGTGCGGGGCGCGCCGAGCGGGTGCGGTGCCACCTCGCCGCGCAAGGCCTCGACCAGATCGACCAATCGGCCCATCACCAGATCTGCCGCGATGCGCACCTCGTCGTTGGTCGGTTCCGTCGCCGGACCGATCTGCATCAGCGAACGCACATCGATCGGCGTGCCGACACTGGTGGTGACCTTCGGCCGGCGAACCACGTTGCGCACCAGGGTGAGGACAAGTCGTCGACGGCCGATCACCTCGTGCGCCCCGAGCATCGCGATCGGCACGATCGGGGCGTTCGAGCGCAGAGCGAGGCGCACGGCGCCGGTCTTGGCGCGTTCTGGCCACATCATCGGATCGCGGGTGAGGCGCCCTTCGGGGTAGAGACCGATCGCTTCGCCGGCCGCGAGCGCGGTCGCTGCTTCGTCGAGGGCATCCGCCGCTGCGGCCGAGCCGCGGTGCACGCGGATGAACCCGAGTCGACGCGCCAGCGCCCCCACCACCGGCACCTTGAACACGCCTGCGGTCGCCAATAGGCGCAGTTCTCGGCCGAGTCGTCGGCACGCCAGCGCCAGGAGGACTCCATCGGCGTAGCTCGTGTGGTTGGAGATGACGATGATCGCCCCTGCCGGCAGTTGCTGCGCGGCGCGCACCCGGCTGCGTTGCTTGGCGACCTGCAGCCGGCTGAACATGCCGATGATCGAGCCGATGACCGCGGCGAGGACGCCGTAGAGAAGTGCACCCGATCTACCGGGATGCCGCCAACCGGATGCCATGGGCGGTGACCCTAGACCGTGCTGTCCAAGGGATGACGTGGCAAGCGCTCCATCACGATGAGCGGAAGCTGCACCTCGTCGCTGGTGTGGAGACGCACGACTTCGACGAAGCCGAGCCGCTCGTAGAAGCGCACGTTGTCATCGCTCGACGTCTCGAGGCACGCGAGCACCGACGCTCGATCGCATTCGTCGAGCACGGGCCGCATGAGTGCGCTGGCCAATCCCGCACTGCGCCGCTCGGGCAGCGTCCCCATGGTGCCGAGGTACCAACACGGCTCGTCGGGGTGATACGGCTGGGTCTGGATGTGGGCAGCGGTGACTCGTTGCACATCGATCAGCGCTGCCTGAGCCGCTTGAACCTCCGCCATCACGGTGGCATCGACCGCCGATCGCACGGGCGGCGACCAGATCGCGACCGACGCGACGTCGTCGGTCACCCACACCGAGTTCCACTCCATCCCCAACTGCACATCGAGCAGGAACGATCTCCGCATCCGTTGCAGGCGGTCAGGAAAGGGAAATGCCCATACCGCCCACGCGTAGTCCACCTGAGCGAGAGCGAGCGTCTCCGCAGCTGTCGCGAGATCAGCGTTCGTGGCTCGCCGTACGTTCGGCATCAGCGGATGTCTCGTGCCGAACGTCGTGGAGTCGGGTCGAGACCCGTCAGCCGGTCACATAGGAGTCGGCGACGTTCAGCGCCTCGTCGATGATCGCAAGACCTTGGTGCACCTCGTCGACCGGGGTGTTGCACGGCGGGACGACATGCAGCCGGTTGAAATGGGTGAACGGCCACAGGCCGGCGGCCTTGCAGGCGTTGCTGAGCTCGATCATCGGCTTGGCATCGGCGCCGGCAGCATTGAACGGCACCAGCTGCTCGCGGGTCTGACGGTTCTTCACCAGCTCGATCGCCCAGAAGGTGCCGAGGCCGCGCACGTCGCCCACGCTCGGGTGCTTGGCCTTCAGCTTCTCGAGCTCGGGACCGATCACGTCGGTGCCCAGCATGCGCGAGTGCTCGACGATGCCCTCTTCTTTGAAGATGTTGATGCTGGCCACGGCCGAGGCACAGGCGAGCGGGTGCCCCGAGTAGGTGAGGCCACCCGGGTAGGCCTTGTCCATGAACGACGCCGCCACGTGCTGGCCGATCACCACGCCGCCGAGGGGCAGGTACCCGCTGTTGACCCCCTTGGCGAACACCACGAGGTCGGGGCGCACGTCGAACGCATGGAATGCAAACCACTCACCACAACGAGCGAAGCCGGACATCACCTCGTCGAGGACGAGCATGATGCCGTGGCGGTCGCACAGTTCGCGGACCCCGGCCAGGTAGCCGGGCGGCGGCACGAGGATGCCGTTCGTGCCCACCACGGTCTCGAGCACGATCGCCGCCACCGTGTGGGCGCCCTCCACCATCAACGTGTCGGTCAGGTGCTGCAGCGCCCGTTGGGTCTCGTCGGCCTCGGAGGTGCTGTGGAACGCGCTGCGGTACGGGTACGGGCCCCAGAACTTCAAGATGCCGGGAGTGCTCGGCTCGCTGCCCCAGCGGCGGGGATCTCCGGTCATCTGGATCGCGGCGGCGGTTCCGCCGTGGTAGCTGCGGTACGTCGTGAGGATCTTGTGGCGACCCGTGTGCAGGCGGGCCATGCGGATCGCGTTCTCGTTGCCCTCGGCGCCACCGTTGGTGAAGAACACCATGCCGAGGCCGTAGTCCTTGGTCCCGTTTGCGGCCTCGACGATGAGCCGGGCCGCTTCGCTGCGGGCGTCGTTGGCGTGGAACGGGGCGATCGTGCAGAGCTTCCCCGCGTACTCCTGGATGCCGGCGACGAGCTTGGGATGCTGGTGCCCGATGTTGACGTTGACCAGTTGGCTCGAGAAGTCGAGGTACTTCTGGCCGTTCTGGTCCCACACCCAACTACCGAGGCCGCCTTCGATCACGAGCGGGTTGAGAGCAGCCTGTGCGCTCCACGAGTGGAAGACGTGCTTGCGGTCGTTGGCGAAGGCGTTCTCGGGATGGGTCTCCAGGCTCATGACCACCATCGTATTCGCTACACCTGGGGCCGTACAGAGTGGGTTCTGTGACCGTACAAAGTTCCGGCCGTGCCGTCGGTCGGCGCGGGACTATGTTCGCCCCCATGGGTGAGATGACGACGTTTGCTTCCAACGGCCACACGTGCGACGGGTACCTCGCGGGCGACGGCAGCGGTCCCGGCGTGATCGTGATCCAGGAGTGGTGGGGTCTCGTGCCCCACATCTGCGACGTGGCCGATCGCTTCGCTGCCGCCGGATTCACGGCCCTGGCCCCCGACCTCTACCACGGCGAGAAGAGCACCGAGCCCGACGGCGCCGGCAAGCTGATGATGGCGCTCAACCTGGAGCAGGCGGCCAAGGATCTGTCCGGTGCCGTGGCGCTCCTGCAGCGCTCGACAGGCCGCCACAAGGTGGGCGTGGTCGGCTTCTGCATGGGCGGCGGCCTCGCGCTGGTGCTGGCGACGCAGCGCCCCGATGCGATCGCTGCTGCAGCTCCGTACTACGGCGCGATCCCGTGGGCGTCGGTGCAGCCCGACTGGTCCGCGCTGACCGCGAAGGTCGTCGGCGAATACGCCGAACTCGACGGCTGGGCCAGCCCCGAAGCCGCGCACGCGCTCGAGACTCAACTGCGCGAGCTCGGCAAGGACGCCACGATGCACGTGCACGCCGGCGCCGACCACGCCTTCTTCAACGACGCCCGCCCCGAGGTCTACGACGCTGCGGCCAGCCAGGTCGCGTTCGATCGCACGGTCGACCTCTTCCGTACCACCCTCTGATTCCGCACCACCTCTGATTCCGTACCACCTCTGATCGGTTTGCGTCCGGTCGAGGCCGGGTCGGGTCACGGGCCCGACGACGCTCGACAGGGATAGGGTCGGCGATCGTGCGAAGGCGAGGGGTCGACCGCAGTCTCGATCGGCGGATCATCGGGCTCGCGATCCCGGCGCTCGGC
The DNA here is from genome assembly GCA_031400715.1 of Actinomycetes bacterium. Taxonomy (GTDB): domain Bacteria; phylum Actinomycetota; class Acidimicrobiia; order Acidimicrobiales; family Ilumatobacteraceae; genus VFMC01. The sequence goes on from JANNQK010000196.1 coordinate 14,339, forward strand.
ACGCTGGCGATCGAGCCGCTGTACGTGCTGGTCGACACGGCGATCGTCGGCCGCCTCGGCACCGACCAGTTGGCCGGCGTGGCGATCGCGTCGACCATCCTCCTCACCGTCATCTCGCTCGCCGCGGCGCTCGAGTACGGCGTCACGCCCGACGTGGCACATGCCCACGGCGCCGGTCGCCAGCAGGATGCTCACGACACCGCCGCGGCCGCGCTGCGTCTCGCCGTGATCGTCGGCGTGCTGATGGGTTTGCTCGTCGCCGTGCTCGCCGAACCGATGTGCCGGCTGCTCGGAGGCAGGGGCGAAGTGCTCGATCACGCCACCACGTACCTCCGCGTGAGCGCCATCGGGCTGCCGTTCGTGCTCACGACGTACGTGGGCCACGGCGTGATGCGTGGTCTGAACGATCTCCGGCGGCCGCTCACGATCGTGATGGTGGCCAACGCCGTCAACGTCGTGCTCGAGATCGTGTTCGTGTTCGGGCTCGACTGGAGCGTTGCCGGTTCGGCGGCCAGCACGGTGATCGCCCAGGTCGGCGCAGCCGTCGCGTTCTCGGTGCTGCTCCGGCCGCACCGTGCCGGTGGCCGGGCATCACGCGCGCGCATGGCCGCGATGATGCGCACCGGTGTTCACTTCGCCGTGCGCTCGCTGGCCATGTTCGCGGTCTGGAACACCGCCACTGCCGTGGCGGCGCGCGTCGACACGCCGACCCTCGCGGCGCACCAGGTGCTCACCCAGCTGTTCATGTTCTTGGCGCTCGTGCTCGACGCACTCGCCATCCCCGCTCAGTCGCTCGTCGCCGGTGCGCTGGGCGCCGACGACACCGCGACCGCATTGCTGGTCGGGCGCGCCAGCAACCGGCTGTCACTGTGGTGCGCGACCCTGCTGGCGGTGGTTCTGGCAGCGATGAGCCCCGTGCTGCCACTGGCGTTCAGCGGCGACGCAGCCGTGCACGACCGGCTGAGCGCCGGTCTGTTGATCCTGGCCGTCATGCAGTTCCCCGGAGCCATCGCCTTCGCGTTCGACGGCGCGCTCATCGGAGCCCACGACCAGCGATGGCTCGGGCGTCAGGCGGTGATCAACCTGCTCGGCTTCGCGCCGCTCGCGATCGCCACCCTCGTCTGGCCGCGGCTCGGTCTGGCCGGACTCTGGGGAGCGCAGCTGGCGTGGATGACCATGCGCGCCGTCGTGAACTGGCGCCGATGGGAGACGCGCCCGTGGGTCGGCGGGGCCGAGGTCGCTCCGGTGACCTGATCAGCCCAACGCGGCGATCGCGTCGGCGACGGCGATCACGCGCAGAGCGTTGGCCACATGCAGGTTCTCGATCATCCGGCCATCGACGGTGACCACGCCCTTGCCCTCGCGCAGGCCTTCGTCGAACGCATCGATCACCTTGCGGGCGTGGGTGACCTCTGCCTCGGTGGGCGCCCACACCTCGTTGGTGATGTCGACCTGCCCGGGGTGGATCAGCGTCTTGCCGTCGAAGCCCATCTCCATGCCCTGCACGCACTCGGCGCGGAAGCCGTCGAGGTCCTTCACGTCGTTGTAGACGCCGTCGAGGATGACCTTGCCGGCCTCTCGCGCGGCGAGCAGCGCCATGGCGAGGTGGGGAACGAGAGGATGGCGGTCGGCCGCCCCGAGGCGTGAACGGATCTCGCGGGCGAGGTCGTTGGTGCCCATCACCAGGACAGCGACGCGAGGGTGCGCCGCGATCGCGCGGACGTCGAAGATCGCCGCGGGCGTCTCGATCATCGCCCAGATCTTCAACGACTCGGCAGCACCGGCTCCGTCGAGGATCGCGGAGATCTCGTCCAGGTAGGCGACCGAGCCGACCTTCGGCACGACGACGGCGGACGCGCCGCTGCCCGCGGCGGCGCGCAGGTCATCTGCGCCCCACGGCGTGTCGAGCCCGTTGCAACGAATGGTGAGCTCGCGGTTGCCGTACTCGCCCGACGAAGCCGCCGCGACGGCGTTCGGACGGGCCGACTCCTTCGCATCGGGGGCAACGGCGTCTTCGAGGTCGAAGATGATTGCGTCGGCGGCGATGGTCTTGGCCTTCTCGAGCGCTCGCTCGTTGGCGGCCGGCATGTACAGCACGGATCGACGGGGGCGCAGGTCGTTCATCGCAAGTCCTTGCAGGGTCGTTGTTCGGTGTTCTTGGTCGGGGTTCTTGGTCGGGGTGCCTGGTCGGTGACGTGGTCGGGAACCCGAGTCAGAAGCCGTACGAGGCCGCGAGCTCGGGATCGCGAGCGGCGAGCTGGCGCGCCAGCTCGACCACCACATGGCACTGCTTCACGGACGCGTCGTCTTCCATCTTCCCGTCGAGCATGATCGCCCCGGTGCCGTCGCCCATCGCGTCGATCACGCGCTGGGCCTGGCGAACGTCCTCGGGTCGCGGACTGAAGACCCGCTTGGCGATCTCGACCTGTGCGGGATGCAGGCTCCACGCGCCGACACAGCCGAGCAGGTAGGCGTTGCGGAACTGGTCCTCGCAGGCGACCGTGTCCTTGATGTCGCCGAACGGGCCGTAGAACGGCAGCAGACCGAAGGTGACGCATGCATCGACCATGCGAGCGATGGTGTAGTGCCACAGGTCTTGCTGGAAGGTGGCGCGTGCCGCGGTGTACTGAGGGCCGTCGTCGCCAGCGGGTGGGTCGACGCGAACGACGTAATCGGGATGCCCACCGCCGACACGTGTGGTCTTCATCCGCCGATTCGCGGCCAGGTCGGCGGGGCCGAGAGAGAGGCCCTGCATGCGCGGTGAGGCGGCGCAGATCTCCTCGATGTTGGCCACGCCTCGGGCGGTCTCGAGGATCGCGTGCACGAGGATCGGCCGCTGCAGCTTGGCCTTGGCCTCCAGCTGTGCGAGCAGGCGGTCGACGTAGTGGATGTCCTCCGGGCCCTCGACCTTGGGGATCATCACGACGTCGAGCTTGTCGCCCACCTCGGTCACGAGCGTCGTGAGATCGTCGAGACCCCACGGAGAGTCGAGGCTGTTCACCCGGGTCCACAACTGGGTGGTGCCCATGTCGACGGTGCGAGCGACGTCGACCAGCCCCGCACGGGCGGCCTCCTTGTCCGCCATCGGGATCGCGTCCTCGAGGTTGCCCAGCAAGATGTCGACCGTCGGGATGATCTCCGGCAACTTCGACACCAGCTTCGCGTTCTGCGGGGGGAAGAAGTGGATCACCCGACTGGGTCGGAAGGGGATCTCGCGCACGGGTTCGGGGGCACCGACGGCGAGCGGCTTGAAGAAGTCACGGGGGCTGCGCATCGATCTGCAAGGGTAGGAGCCGTGCCCCGATTCGACGCAATCCTGTTCGACGCGGGCGGGATCCTGGTGCTGCCCGATCCCGGCGTGCTCGGACCGCTGCTCGCGTACTACGGCGGCGATCCGTCCGTGCGCGCCCACCGCCGGGCCCACTACGCGGCCATGGCGGCGAAGAGTTGGGCCGGCACCGGCGAGACCGTCTGGGGCGAGTACAACGGGGCCTACGTCCGAGCGTTGGGTGTGCCCGACCATGACCTCGAGATCGCAGCGGCCGTGCTCGAACGCACGCGGAGCCCACACCTGTGGCGGTGGCCGGTCCCCGAGAGCGTCGAGGCGCTGCGCGACCTGGCAGCAGTCGGCCTGCCGATGGGCATCGTGTCGAACGCGAGCGGCCAGATCGAAGAGACGCTGCGTCGCAGCGGCGTGTGCCAGGTGGGCGTCGGCGCGGGCACCAGCGTTCGGGTGGTGATCGACAGCCACGTGGTGGGCGTCGCCAAGCCCGACCCGCGGATCTTCGACCCGGCACTCGTGCACTTCCCCGGCATCGCTCGCGAGCGCATCGCATACGTGGGCGACTCGGTCACGATGGACGTCGGCGGCGCCCGGGCGGCCGGGCTCCACGCGGTGCTCCTCGACCCGTTCGACGATCACCCCGATGCGGACTTCGACCGCATCGCTCGGCTCGACGAACTGCTCGCGTTCGTCTCGCGCTGAGCCCCTCCTCGGCCCGGTCCTGGAACCGGTCCTGGGCTGGAGGGTGGCCACCCGGCGTGGGTGCGTGTGCACGAACCACGGGATTCTCCGTGCAGAACACGCCCTCAGAGGCCACTCGACCACGTCGCGGGAGATCGTCAAGGGGGCGTCAAGAAAACCCCCTACTTCGTCATCGAACCGTCAAACCCAATGCCTGACGTGAGTCACGGGGGGGGTGGGGGTGGGGGGGGGGGGGGGGGGGGGGGGGGGGGGGGGGGGGGGGGGGGGG
>JANNQK010000197.1:0-3499 GCA_031400715.1 Actinomycetes bacterium
GGCCGAGCAGCCCCCCCCCTCCGACCTCTACCCCGGCGTCGGAGACGCCGCGGCCGCGGGCATCACCACCTGGGAGCGCTACGACGAGGTGGTCACCCGCTCGACGCTCGTGGTGGTCGATCGTCCGGGCGCTCCGGTGGAGTTGTCGGAGCAGTTTCCGTGGGTGCGCGTCGAGGTGCCGCGCCTCGAGGTGTCGAGCACCGATCTGCGCGCTCGCGTGAGCGATGGACGGCCGCTCGACTACCTGGTCACCGAACCTGTGTTGCAGATCATCCGTGAACGGCAGCTGTATCAGGCGACCGGGACGGTCGAGCACGTGGTTCGGTCTGCCGAGTTGACGGGCGAGGGGGCGAGATGAGCTCGATCCCTGCTCGCCGACGTCGTCGCACCATCGGCATGCTCGCCGCGACGGTCGTCACGTTGGCTCTCGCGCCGGTGCTGTTCTGGGTGGGCATCAGTGCGGTGCTCGACTCCACGGGGGGCAAGGATGCGCTCGCCGACAACTTGCCCGAGAGGACCTTCCCGAACACGCCGACGGCGCTCTACCTCACCGTGGATGACGCCGGCGTGCTGGCGAGCGCAACCGTGTTCGTCCTGGCGCAGAGCGGGGTGGGCGGCAGCATCGTGTCGGTGCCGGTCAACGCTGACGTCGGCTTCTCGGCCGACGCCAGGCAATCGCTCCAGCAGGTGTACGCCGACGGAGGGGTGGAGGCGACGACGTTCGCTGTCGAGTCGCTGCTCCTCCTCACGATCAACACCACCGATGTCGCCGACATCGATGAGGTCGCGGCGTTCCTGCAGCCGTTCGAGCCGTTCACGGTGTCGCTCGTGAGCGATGTGGTCACCGAGACCGATCAAGGCGATGACCCCGATGTGCTGCGTGCCGGCACCGTGGTCATCGACGCTGCCAACGCTGCCAAGGTGCTGATCTCGGGTGCCGGTGTGGGTCAGGAGACGTCGCGCAAGGGCAACCACGAAGCGCTCTGGGCCGGATTTGCTGCGGCGGTGGGTGGCGGTCGGGCGACCGCGCTGGCGGTGGACGTTCCCCCGGCGAGCTTCGACGAGTTCACCGCCCGGCTCGAAGCTGCGCCGGTGGCCAGCAGAGGGCTCTCGATCACGCCGCTCACCGACAAGGAGAATCCGTCGGGGTTCGACGTGGTGCAACTCGATCAGTCCGAGGCCGTGTTCGTGTTCGCCAGCATCGCCCCCGGGTCGATGTCGGGCCCTAAGCTCGGGCCGAACTTCAGAGTCGAGGCCCCACCTGGCTACGACCTCCAGGTGAAGCTCACGATCGACAAGATCTTGTTCATCGGCGCCAACGTGCTGTCGGTGGACACCTCGGCCGCGCCTCGCACCGGCACCGTGTTCCTCGTGCCGAACGAAGCCGATCGCATCCGTGCCCAGGTTGCTGACGAGATCTTCGGCACGATCGTGTTCGAAGACCCTGTCGAGCGAATCGACAGCATCGATGTGACCCTGGTGCTCGGCACCGACTACCTCGCAACAGTGGAGATCTGACCCGTGCCTGACCCTTCCCCCATCCTTCCGGCCAACACTGTCCGGTTCCCCGATTCGCAGATGCTTGCATGTGTGACGGCCCGCGCCGCCGACGACAAGAAGGCCGACGCCACGATCGTGTTGATGGTGGGAGAGCTGCTGAACATCACGGAGTACTTCGTGGTCACCTCGGCCTCCAACCGAAGGCTGGTGCGCACGATCGTGGAGTCGATCGAAGAGCGGGTGCGCGAGGATCTCGAGCGTTCGCCCTTGCGGATCGAGGGTCTGTCGGAGGCGCAGTGGGTGCTCATCGACTACGGCGACGTGGTGGTGCACGTGTTCGTGGAAGAGATGCGTCAGTACTACGAGATCGAGCGTCTCTACCGCGACGTCCACCGGGTCGATTGGCAGGTGGAGGTTCCGGCTGACCGGGGGTGATCGCCGTCACAGATGGGAATCCATTCTGTATCTGTAACGTTGATGCCATCATGAGCCTCGCCCTGACCGGCCCGTTCGACACGGGCAAACTCCCACGACTGGCCCCCGAGCCGGTCACGGTCACGGTCGCGCGGCGCATCCAGCCGGGGTACGAGGCCGAGTTCCTGCGGTGGGCCGACGAGCTCGTCGCCGTTGCACGCACGTTTCACGGCTGCCTCGGCGCCGCCGTGTTCCATCCCGGCGAGGTGGGTGGCGAGTATCAGATCGTGGTGCGGTTCGTCGACGGCCTGCACCTTCGTGAGTGGGAACGCAGCGACGTCCGCAACGAACTGATGGATCGCAGTGATCGATTCGTCACCGCAGCCAGGATGCAACGGACGGTTGGTGTGGAGGCGTGGTTCGAGGCCGCCTCGCACGCGCAGCCCAAGCGCACCTGGTGGCACCGTCTGTTCGTCGATGTCGCCTGGGTGTTCCCGGTGTCGCTGTTGTCGTCGCTGTTCGTGGCGCCGGTGCTGCACGACCTGCCACTGATCGCACGAGTGCTGATCGGTGTGGGCGTGATCACCGTGGCGCTGCAAGTGGTGGTGTCGCCGGCCCGCAAGCGCCTGCGGTCGCTGCGTCGCCTCTGACGTTGCCGTGTTCGGACGTTGGGATCGATAGGCCGCAGTTGATAATCTCCCTCCGCCCTCGAGCGAGAGTTCGAAGCGATTCGGGGCTGTAGCTCAGTTGGCAGAGCGCTTCCATGGCATGGAAGAGGTCAGGGGTTCAATTCCCCTCAGCTCCACGACAAAACCCCAGGTCAAACGACCTGGGGTTCTTTCGTTTTCCGGCTCGAGCTTCGATGGTGAGTCAAGTGGTGAGCTACGGAGGTTCCGGTCGGAGCGTGTTGGTGCCGAGAACTCGTCGGGGGTTGAGATCGACGGGTTCTGGTGGTGTGAGTGGATGACGCTGGGATTGAGAGGCGAGCATCGCGAGGATCGCGCGGTCCGCGGGGTTGAACTGGGCTCGTTTGATCTGCGACTCGGGGGGAGATCCAGTTGAGCGTGATTCGCACCGCAGAAGTCACGAAACCGAACCTGATATGGCCGCACCGAATTCACACGATGTCAATCGGGTGCTGAACCGCATTGTGGATCCGCGGAGGGCCTTGAAGGCATCACGTTGGCGAGAGTATCCTGCCCAAGATGGGTGACGAACACGACCATGGGTTAAGGATGGCCGACTGGCTAGCGAAGGCTGGTACGACGCTGGGCGCTGCGGCGACGATGGCCTCCGCAGCGCCAAGTCTGAGTAATGCTCACCATCCGACGACCTACCAGGAGCAATTACCCGAAGCGTACTCAATTCAAGCAGATCGCAACCACGACCGCTCACGCCGGTCAATTGACGAAGCGACTGCCGCAAAGTCACGCCCGACTTCGTCCGAGCCGGCGAAGGACCGGGAATCGGGCAGAGACGGCCACGCGCGCCCCTCTGAGGTGATCGGCAACATCCCCCGACCTGCAGGGCGGGAACGATGACCCTCGCTCATCAATCGTTCGTCTGGGTGGCCACGTAGGCGGCC
>JANNQK010000198.1:0-2282 GCA_031400715.1 Actinomycetes bacterium
GACGAGCGCCAGCATCACCCGATCCGCCTCATCTCGCGTTGGTAGCGAGCCGAGCGTTGGAGGTAGCTCTCGACTCCCTGTTCGATGTCGGACGGCCGCGCCCGGCCAGCCTTGATCGTCGCAGGAATGCCGACCGCGATCGCTCCTGAGGGAACCTCGGTGTCGTTCAGCACGACCGCGTTGGCCGCGACGATCGCACCGCTGCGAACGATCACCCGATGCAGCACGATCGAGCCGTTGCCGATCAGACATCCGCTCTCGATCGTGCACCCTTCGAGGTGCACGATGTGGCCGACCACACAGTCGTCACCCACCACGGTGGGCCACAGTGGCGTGGTGTGGACAACGCAGTTGTCCTGGATCGAGCTTCGCTCGCCGATCGAGATGTAGCCGTCATCGCCTCGAAGCACGGCGCCGGGCCAGACCGAGCTCTTGGCACCGATGCGAACGTCTCCGATGATCACCGCGTCCGGGTGGACGAAGGCATCGGGGTGGATGGAGGGCTCGAGATCGCCGAGAGCGTAGATGGGCACCGCCAGAACGTACCCAGACGCGGGCGACTGTGCAGAACCATCAGCTGGCCGGATACCGTGGAGACCTATGTCCAAACGGATCGACATCGAACTCACCAGTGCACGCCCTGACGGGACGTGGACCTGGCGGAAGGCTGGCGCCCGCGAGCCGAAGGGCGTGCTCGACGGCTCGCTGCTGCCGAATGGCGCGGCCACCGGTCATGTGCTGCGCGCCGAGGCCGAGATGGAGCTCGATGGGATGACGATCGTCTCGGTGGTCGATCCCAAGGGAACGAACGATCGCACTGGTCTGCTCGAGCTGATCCCGACGAACAAGCCCTTCGAAGCGGTCACACAGCAACTCGCCAAGCGTGACCGCGGCGACCGCCCCCGCAGCGACCGGGGGGATCGCGGCGACCGCACCGACCGCCCCCGTGGCCCGCGCTCGGATCGCCCTGGTGGCGACCGGCCTTCCAGCCCGCGCGGTGATCGTCCGGGCGGCGGCCCGCGAACCGACCGGCCGCGCCCTGACGGCGATGCCGAGCGTCGTGGCCCACGACCCGAGCGTCGTGGCCGGCCCAACTTCACGCCACCGCCCGAGCTGCCGCAGCGGCCCAAGGCCAAGCGGCTCAAGCCTGGCCGAGCGCATCGCAACACCGTGCTCGCCGATCTGCCCGAGGAGCAGCGTGCCGTCGCGGAGCGTGCCTTGCAGGGCGGCATTCCTGCGGTTCGCCTGGCGGTACAGGAGCAGAACGCCCGACTGAAGAGCGAAGGCAAAGAGGAGATCCCGGCGGCAGGTCTGTTGTCGATGGCCGAGGAGCTGCTGCCGAAGCTGCGCGTGGCCGAATGGCTCGATCGTGCCGACGCTGCCAAGGCGGATCTCGAAGAGCTCGATCTGCGCGATCTGCGCAGCGTCGTCGCCGCGGGCGACGACCCGATGGTGGCCCGCGACGAGACCACACGCGAGATCGCGACCGAGCTCAAGCAGGCCCTCGTGACCAAGCAGGAGAAGGAACTCCAGCTGTGGTACACCGACATCGACGCAGCCATCGGCGTCGGTCGCACCATCCGCGCCCTCAAGCTGTCGTCCCAGCCGCCGAAGGCCGGGGTCCGCTTCCCCGTCGAACTCGCGAAGAAGTTGTCCGATGCGGCGACCGCATCGCTCACCGCCGATTCGCTCAGCGATCGCTGGTCGGCGGTCCTGGAGGCTGCAGCGTTCTCTCCGGTGCGCGCCCTCGTGGTACCCACGGCGAAGCCCGAACAGCCCAGTGATGAGTTGCTCGCAACTGTGAAGCGGCTCAGCTCCCTGCTGCCTCAGATCGCCGCGCTGTTCGGTGTCGACGTGAAGCAAGGTGGCCAATCACCCAAGCCGCTGCGACCCACCAAGCCCGGTACGCCTGTGAAGAAGGCGATCCCTCGGCCACCTGCGCCGACCGGGAAGAAGACGGAGGCCGCTGCCCCAGCAGCCGACGCGTTCACCGCAGCCTTCAGCGAGACAGCGCCCGCTGCCGAGCCCGAACCCGTCGCAACACCCGAGCCCGACACCGAGCCCGCTGACGAGCCCGAGGCCGTCGCAACACCCGAGCCCGACACCGAGCCCGCTGGCGAGCCCGAGGCCGTCGCAACTCCCGAGCCTGAGCCCGAGTCCGAAGCATCACCCGAGCCCGTCCCCGAGCCCGAGCCCGTCGCATCTCCCGAGCCAGAGCCCGAGGCCGTCGCAACACCCGAGCCCGACACCGAGCCCGAGGCCGTCGCGACACCCGAACCCGA
>JANNQK010000199.1:0-5318 GCA_031400715.1 Actinomycetes bacterium
TCGCTGATCCGCTTCATCCGGACCAGTGGTGTGTTGCCGATCAGGTCGATCACGCTCTCGGCGATCTGCGTTCCGTGTAGTCGGGAATCGGTTGCGTCGTCACCCCATGGCATGAGGCGAGGGTAGCCCGCCCCGGATCGGTCGTGAACGGGGTGTGCGGACGGCGCATGTCACCCCACGGTCGGGAATGTTCAGCGAGCGTCGCGACCGGTGGTCTCGATTGCAGTCGTCTCGATGCTCGAGTAGGGGAGCTTGGCGAAGAACCGGTCGGCGTTGCGGGCGAGCACCTTCACCGCGCTGTAGTTCGCCGTGCCTCCGATGGCTGCGCCGATGCCGAGCGGGAGTGCGGTACCCAACGCGATCGCACCCCGCTTGGTGCCATAGCGGCGAAGCAACTTGTTGCGGAGCAGCCCGTTGATCGCCCGCAACGTCGCGAGCGGCACTCGCGAGTTCGGCTGTTCGAGCTCGAGACCCAATTGCTTCGCGGCAGAGGTGAAGCCTTCGCGAGCACTGCTGCCGAAGATGAGCACTGCGAGCACCCACGCCCGGCGCTCGTCGAGGGTCGGTGCGTGTCGCCCGTGGAGCGCAGCCATCGTGAGGATCAGATCGCCCGACCGTGCCGTGAACCACCCGAGTTCAGCCACCGCTGCAGCCATCGACGCCGCCGTGCCCACAGCGGGAGCGGCAGCGGCGGCGCCGGTGGCGGCACCGACTGCAGCGAGCTCGCGGGCGAACGTGTCGGTGAGCGCCTTCACCTTCTGTGGTTTCACCGATCCGGGGAGCTGTGCCGCGCGTTCGACCGCCGCATCCCAGCGCGCTTCGGTCGCCTTGTCGATCCCTGCCATCAAGGCGTCGCCGACCGCGCTCGCATCGAGCGTCGCCACTCGCTCCGTGAGCCATCGGTTCGCCCGATCCCTGGCCTCGCGGGCGCCGCTGCTGATGGTGCGCGCCATCACCATGTTGTAGCCGCTCCGGCAACCGTTGCATGGTCGCGCCGAGCGTGAGCGGGCCCGGGTCGTACGCTACGGATGGCGTGCCATCGAATCAGCGACCTGTTGGCGTGCGCGGTCGTGAGATGTGAGACCGTCGATCACGCCGACACGGTCCTCGTCCGATCGGTTCTGACTGAGCTTGCGCTTGGCCTCGACGCGGTCGACGTGCAGCTCGATGCCGACGATCCCCTTGGCGAGAGCTGCGATGTAGTCGGTGGGGGCGTCGCCGGACGACCACGGTCGCGGCATCGCCGCTTCGTTGAGATCGGTCAGATCGTCGACCTGACGCCGCACCCAGGTGGGATCGTCGTGTGCTTCGAGCCGCCCGTGCAGGTGGACGACCTCGTAGTTCCAGGTCGGAACCACCTTGCCGTGCACGCGCTTGGACGGGTACCACGTCGGCGACACGTAGGCATCCGAGACGGGCACGATCAACAGCGCATCGCACGGCGCGGATCGCCAGACCGTGTTCGGTCGGGCGACGCGCGCTCGCACCGAACCGATCGAGTCGTCCACGACGAACGGCACCGGTGTCGCTGCCAGTCCACTGTCGGTGGAGCACACGAGGTGCCCGAAGCCGGCCCGCCGTACGAGCGCGAGAACGACCTCCTCGTCGGACTCCACGAAATCGCGTGGCAGGTACATGAGGCCGACGCTACCGGTGCCGATTCCGTCTCGCCGGGGCCACCGGGATGGCGTCGGCGCGCTGCGCCGCAGTGTGGTGCTCATCGACTGAGGTGCCACTCGCCCGACGTGAGTTGGTCGGTGGTGATCGTGAGCGTCGGGACGCCGCGAGGAACGTCGTCCAGGCCGGCCGAAGGCGGGGGATCGGTGACACACCCCGGCGGTACGGTGGCGGCCTGATGAGTGTTCGTCCCACCCCGGAACAGGTGCTGCTGCTGGCACCCGATCGAGCCGCGGCCGCAGCGGCTGCCACCGCGGCCGACCCCGGTTCGTGGTCGGCAGCCGGTTGCGACGACGACGCGGTGTGGGGTCAGTACATCGCCACGTCGGCCGAGCCGTACGAGGTTGCCGTCGACCTCGGCGGTCCCGCGTTCCGTTGCACCTGCCCGAGTCGCAAGGTGCCCTGCAAGCACTGCCTCGGGCTGTTGCTGATGCATGCCCAGCAGCACGTGGTCCCCGCCAAGCGGTTGCCGTTCGCACAGCAGTGGATGCAGCGTCGCGATCGGCATCCGACAGCTCATCCGCCCGACGTTTCGCCCGATGTCCGGGGCGCCGGCGATGACGAGGTGGGCGTGGAGGGTGATGCCGCCGGGGTGCGCACGGGGGTGCGCGGCGGGGGAGCCGACCCGCAACGAGAGCAACGCCGGCTCGATCGGACCGAGCGCATGCGGGCAGGTCTGATGGAGCTCGACCGATGGTTGGCCGATCGTGTGCGCACCGGCCTGGCCGCCCCGGCGCTCGCCGAAACCGACACGTGGGAACGCGTGGCCGCTCGGCTGGTCGATGCCCAGTGCGGGGGCCTTGCCAATCGGGTGAAGCGGGTGGCCACCCGCATCGGTCAGCACGCTCGCTGGCACGAGGACGTGCTCGAGGAGATGGCCGTGCTGCACGCCCTCGCCCAGGGCGCATTGCGCACGTCCACCCTGCCGATCGAGCTCGCCGATGGCGTGCACGCAGCATCGGGTCTCACGATCAGCAAGGACGACGTGCTTTCCGGCGTGCCGTCCACCGCCCGTTGGACCGTGCTTGGCGAGAGCCGTGTGCGCGAAGACAAGATCACCGTGCAGCGCACCTGGCTGGCCAGCCAGGGTCCGACCCGCAACGAGAGCAACGGCGGATCGACCACGACCTGGGCCATGTTGCTGGCCTTCGGGGCGTTCGGCAACGAGGTCGCGACCGAACACGACGTGGCCACCGAGTTCCTGGCAGACGTGCACTGGTACCCCGGAGCCGTTGCACTCCGCGCGCTCGTCGGTCGGGTGCACGACGAACCCCGACGAGCCGCCGCCGCACCGCTGCCCGGCACCGTCGTCGACGCCGTCAGCGCGGCCGGTTGGGCGATGGCCGCCGAGCCGTGGCTCGAGCGGTATCCCGTGCTCGTGCGGGTCGTTCCGCTGCCGGTGGGCAACGGGCGCTGGACCCTCGCCGACGCCACCGGAGCGATGCCGGTCGTGCCCGGGTTCTGGCGTCTCGCCGAGTTGGTCGCGATCAGCGGTGGTCACCCGATCGTGGTGATGGGCGAGCTGAGCGCCGACGGCGTCCTGCCGCTCACCGTGTGGGCCGATGGGGGTCTGGTGCTCCTGTGAACGACCTTCTCCACCACCATCCCCACGCCACCGATGACGGCTCGGCGCACCCGTCCACCTCGCCAGCCGCGGCGGCGTCACTCGCTGCGTCGGCCACCGACGAGTGGGCGGCCTTGGTGGGTGCCGCCGTGCTCGGTACCGACCGTCGGCCGGCACCCGAACCGCTGCCCGGCTGGGACGCGTGGGCGCGAGCGAGCGATCCTGCGGTTGCGTTGCTCGATCGGGCCGCCGCCGTGGTCGTCGCTCGTCGCGCCGGCGCGTGCCCGCAGCCACCGCCTCACGTGGTGCTGCCGGCCGCGCCGCCCGACACCCGCCCGCCCTGCCCCGCGGCCTGCGCAGTTCGGTTGGCCCGCATGCTGTCGGGCGAGCACGACCTGCTGCTGCCCGAGTGGTTCGAGCGCTGCGAATCATCAGGTGTGCAGCTGCCCTGGATGTCGTTGCCGGCTCTCTTGCTGAAGGGGCGCCGCGATCCGGCGCTCGACGCCACGGTGCGCAGGCTCGCGGTAGGTCGGGCCTCGTGGCTGGCCGAGGTGGTTCCCGAGTTGGGAGTGAAAGTTGCGGGCTCGTCCCCCTCGGCGACATCGCCACCGTTCGCCGTCCCCCCGCGGCCACCCGACAGTGGGGCGGTCGTCACCGGCATCCTCAACGTGTTCTACGACCGAATGGCCACATGGGCGACCGCGCCCGAGATGCGCCTCGCCGCGGCAGCGATCGATCCGGTGTGGTTGCCGGCGCTGGTGGTCGAGCTCGGACGCATCGGCTTCGATCCCGCAGTCGAGCGCACCCGTCGCGAGGTGCTCGCATTCGCCGAGTTCCGCCACGAGATGCACCGCGAGTTCGCCACTCTCCACCGTGTCCCCCTGGCGAGCGACATCGCCGACGACGACGCTGCCGCCAGTGCCGGATCCCCGCGCCCACACCTCTCCGACCGAACCTCTTCACCTGGTGGCCCGACATGACCGAACCGCACTCGCCCCTTCCTGACACGCCCGGGTCCGCGCAGCCGATCACGCCGGCCTTCGACGGCGGCGTGATCCGCGCCCACGCCGAGCAGGCATACGCCCACGAGCTCGCTGCGCTCGCGCGCACCGATGACCGGCCTCGCCCGCACCGCTGGCGTCTCTCACCTTGGGCGGTGGTCACCTACCTGATGGGCGGCACGCTCGCCGATGGCTCCGTGGTCATCCCGAAGTACATCGGCCCGCGGCGCCTGATGGAGACGGCTGTGGCCACCCTCGCCACCGATCGCGCCCTGCTGTTGATCGGCCTCCCCGGCACGGCCAAGACCTGGGTGAGCGAACATCTGGCTGCGGCCATCAGCGGCAACTCCACGCTGCTCGTGCAAGGCACCGCCGGCACCGCCGAGGAAGCCGTGCGCTATGGCTGGAACTACGCCCGGCTGCTGGCCGAGGGACCGTCGGCCGGTGCGCTCGTGCCGTCGCCGGTGTTCCGAGCGCTCGAGCAGGGTTCGATCGTCCGCATCGAGGAGCTGACCCGTCTTCCCAGCGAGGTGCAGGATGCATTGATCACGGTGCTCAGCGAGAAGACGCTTCCCATCCCCGAGCTCGGCAGCGAGATGCAGGCACGGCAGGGCTTCAACCTCATCGCCACGGCCAACGACCGCGATCGCGGTGTGAACGAGTTGTCCAGCGCGCTCCGACGCCGTTTCAACACCGTCAAGCTGCCGACCCCCGCGACGGCCGAGGAAGAGGTGCGCATCGTCAGCCAGCGCGTGGCCGAGCTCGGTGCGGCACTCTCGCTGCCGCCGGCGGCAGCACCCGCCGACGAGATCCGCCGCGTGGTCACCGTCTTTCGCGAGCTGCGCCACGGTCAGAGCGAGGACGGGCGCATCAAGTACAAGACACCGTCGGGCACGATGAGCACCGCCGAGGCGATCTCGGTGATCGTGCAGTCGATGTCGATGGCCGTGCACCTCGGCAACGGCCGGGTGAGCTTCGACGACCTGCTCGGCGGGATCGAGGCGAGCGTCGTTCGCGACCCGGTGCACGACGCCATCGTCTGGCGCGAGTACCTCGACTCCATCGCAACCTTCTGA
>JANNQK010000200.1:0-11467 GCA_031400715.1 Actinomycetes bacterium
GCCGTGGTGGGCGCCATCGTCGTCACGGCCGCCTTCGGGCTCGGCGATCGCGGTCTGACGCTGGTCGGAGACCTGCCGAGGGGCTTTCCGCGTCCCACCCTTCCCACCATCGACTGGGACGATCTGCGGGCGATGCTCGGCGCTGCGCTCGGCATCTCGTTCGTGGCGTTCGCCGACACCAGCGTGCTCGCCCGGGTGTTCGCCCTGAAGCGGGGCGCCAAGGTCGACTCCAATCACGAGCTCGTCGCGCTCGGCCTGGTGAACATCACGTCCGGCTTCTTCCAGGGGTTCCCCGTGAGCGGCAGCCAGTCGCGCACCCCCGTGGCCGAGGCTGCGGGCGCACGCACACAGCTCACGGGCGTGTTCGCCGCCGTGATGGTGCTGGCGCTGTTGCTGATGGGCGAGAGCGCGTTCCGCAATCTGCCGAATGCGACGTTGGCGGCCGTGGTGATCGCCGCAGCGATGCGCATGCTCGCCATTGCACCGGTGGCGCGGTTGGCGACCATTCGCCGCAGCGAGTTCCTCCTGTCGATGGCAGCGTTCATCGCCGTTGCGCTGTTCGGTGCCATCACCGGCGTCGTGGTCGCGATCGCCTTGTCGCTGCTCGACTTCATGCGTCGGGCGTGGAAGCCGCACACCACCGAACTCGTTCGCGTCGACGGGTTGAAGGGCTATCACGATGCCCTCCGCCATCCTGAGGGGCATCACATCCCTGGCCTGATGCTCTATCGGTTCGACGCACCGCTCTTCTTCGCCAATGCCCGCTACTTCGTCGAGGACGTCCTCGAACGCGTCGACCGCGTCTCGCGTGCCGGCCGCGACCTACGCGTCGTCGTGGTGACCGCCGAGCCGATCACCGATGTCGACACGACCGCGGCCGACGCGATCGACGAGCTGATCCGCGACCTGTCTGCCCGCGATGTCACCCTGCGCTTCAGCGAGTTGAAAGGTCATGTGCGCGAGCGCATGCACGACTACGGATTGATCGACGCCATCGGCGAACAGCACTTCACGCGCACCATCGGCGAGTCGGTGCATGCATGGATCGCTGAGTCAGGTGTCGAGTGGGTGGATTGGGAGGACCGCTCCGCCGCACCGCCTGACGACGAGTCACGCTGACCCTCGCCAGGAGCTCCTGTGGTCAGAATCCGTAGAGACCGCGAAGATCTGGCGTGCCTCGCTCGATCGCGACGGCATCGGGTGTCGGGCACCGTTCGTCGATCGCCCCTCCCGGCGTCCACGGCTGAGGGCACGGGCGGTGGAGTGCGCTCGCCACCCAGCGGGCCACGTAGTCGGCCGTCGCCCAGGCCCCCGCACCCTGGAGGTGCACGCGATCGCCGGAGTACCAACCGCTCGACGAGGCCGCGTACCCCCGCCAGTCGGCGAGCACCAGCTCCGGCCAGGCGCCGCTGTCGCGGAGCGATGCCAGCACCGCGTTGTTCACCGCGTAGGTGCGGAGCTGGCTCGCCGTGCCCTCGCTGTAGGTGAGCCACAGCACCACACGTGCGGAGCGCTGCCGAGCTGCGAGCAGCACCTGCTCGACGGCTTGTTGGAACCCCGACGTCCCCTCGTTGTACCCCGCCTTCACCACCACGACATCGATGAGACCGGGTGCACGCCCGATCGCCTCGACCGCTGTGTCGGGTACTTGACCGGTGAACGCACTTCGACACGACGGTCGCACCAGCCGGCGGCAGGGGGCGGCGTCGAGGAGTGGCACCATCCCCTGAAGCGCTCGCCGCGACGCCGTCACCACGTTCAGGGCAGCCAGCGTGGAATCGCCCACCAGCAGCACCCGCGGGGTCGTCGGTGCGTTCGCAGGCACCGGCGAACCCGCCGCCACCGGCGTACCGACGAACCAGCCGGACATGTCGACCACCAGGTCGGTACCCGCGTTGGAGTACCAGGCCAGTCCACGCTGGGAGAGCGCCGTGATCGCGGCGTTGGCCACGACGGCGTTGCGCGAACGGGCGTTGATCGACGACGTGCCCGGGAGCTCGGTGCCAGCGGGATGAACCGTCACGAAACCAGCGGCATCGGTGCTGTCGAGCGTGATGTTGGTGACGACGGCCCCGGCGCCGGGGAGGTCGACCGCCAACTCCCTCGTCCCGTTCGTCCACAGTCGAGGCGCGGACGAGCGAGTGTCGACCAGACGGGTCGGGGTGACCGCGACGAACAGCCCGTCGGTGGCGACAGCGGCGCTGGCACCGGTGAACCATCCGACGAGGTCGACCAGCAGATCGGTCGGGCCCGACGTGTACAAGGCCACGCCGGACCCAGACATCGGGACGATCGTCGACCCGGCGATCGCCGCACCTGACCCATCGGGGTTGAGCACCGAGCTCGTCGGGGTCGGCGTGCCCGCAGCATGGGCGGTGACGAAGCCGGACCTCGTCGCGCCCACGCTCGTGATGTTCACCGCGAGGGCGAGCGCGTCGGTGGGCACCTGGTCGGGTCGTGGAACCACCACATGGGCTCCCGCCGGCAGTGAACCGACGTCGCGGGAATCGAACAGACGCACAGGAGGGGTGGGGACGAAGCGGCCTGCCCGCGCGCTCGCAGCCGCGACGAACACGCCGGTCACGTCGACCACCAGGTCGACCTCGGCCGGAGAGGAGAGATCGATCGCACCGGCACCCGACAACGGCACGATCGCAGCATTGGCCACCGTGTCACCCAGACCGGCGTTCACGGTGGACGTCTCGGGGCGCGCCGTGCCGGCGGGCCACGCGGTGATGAACGTCGCGGAGCTCGGCTCGACGGCCGTCACCGTGATCGCCACCGCGTGTGCGCCGGGGGCGATCCCGAACCGACCGGTCACCTGCACGCGGATCGTGGACGCATCGAGCCGCGTGCATCCGCACTCACCGGCGCGGGTGTCGGCGAGACGCTCGGGGCCCACCGGAACGAACCGCGACGGCGGCGAGATCGGCACGGGAGCGGCGTGCGCCGTCGGCACCGCGGAGACCGGCACGACGATCGACCCCACGAGCGATGCGATGCCGATCACTCCGGCGACCAGAGCCGCTCTGCCGAGCTTCGATGATGTCAGCCGCGTGGATGTCAGCCGCGTGGATGTCAGCCGCGCCGATGTCAGCCGCGCCGATGTCATCGGGGTGCGAAGCTCGTCGACTCACCGATCGCGTCGCCACGCACCAGTTCCATCGGGCTTCGACCGCCATCGACATAGCCCAGCGCGTAGGCGCCGACCTCGTATCCCAACAGGCGTTGCAGCCGCTCCGGCATCGCCCGCACCTCGTCGAGCGTGTACGAGAGGTACTGGTTCTCCTCCTGCCGCAGCCAGCCGAGTACGTAGTCGACGTTGATGCCGATGCGGGTGGCGTCCGTCGTGTTGGCGCCTCCCGCGTGCACGGTGGAACCGAGGTACAGCACCACCGATCCCCGAGGCATCTCGGCCGCCGACGACTGCTCGATCGTGTACTTCACGTCGTCGGGCGTGCGATGGCTGTCGGGCACGACCCGAGTCGCACCGTTGGCCTCGTTGAAGTCGGTGAGCGCCCAGATGGTGCTCACCTCCACGTCGACGTCGCGTGGGAAGGGGAAGAAGTCGAAGCACCAGTGGTCGCGGTGCAACATCTGCGCCGGCGAGTCAGGACCGATGGCGATCGATTGGGTGAGGTGCAGCTGGAAGGTGGTCTTCTTGGGCCACAGGGTGCGATCGACGACATCGAGGATCAACGGATGAGCGACGAGCTCGGCGCTCGCCGGCGCACGGGTGAGCAGGGCACCGGTGCGGCGGGTGTTGTGGCCCGAGAACGCGTCGGCACCGGTGGGTGTGATCTCGAGCCACGGCTGGAGTTCATCGGTCAGGCGGTCGCAGACGACCGCATCGACGAGTCGCTCGATGATCACCGCGCCGTGATCACGGAGCAAGGCGCTGATCTCTTCGGCCGACGACGACGCTGTGCAGCGAGGGATGGATCCACCCTGCGACGATGGAGCAGGAGCGGAGGCACTCGTGGACTCGGTCATCTCCGAACGGTAGCCAACGCGGGTCGAGCGTGAGAGGGTGTGCTCGACGGTGTCACCGAGCGCGGAAGCGGTCGAGCTGTCGCCGTTCGCGTTTGGTGGGCCGACCCGTCGCACGCTCGCGCACGAACAGTGGGTTCGACAGTTCCTTCGGTGGAACAGGCGGGCTGTGATCGACCAGGCACGTCGCCGCCACCGTCGCGCTGACGCGCTTGTCGATCACCTGCACGACTTCGAAGACGCGCTCGCGACCACCCGCTGTCGCCGTGACCCGATCTCCGATGCGAACCGAGGTGGCCGCCTTCGCGGCAGCGCCGTTCACCTTCACGTGGCCACCGCCACACGCATCGGTCGACGCGGTACGGGTCGGATAGAGCCGCACCGCCCACAACCACTTGTCGACCCTGGTGCTCTCCACGGGAGTTACCATCGCGCATGGCCACCGCGAAGATGAAGCCCTCGGTACCCGATCGCACTCAGCACTTCGTGCTCTTCGACGTCGACGGTGTCACCGACGAGATCATGACGGCCACGGCCGACGACGCCGACGCACTGGCCGCCGCGATCGTGGATGCCGCAGCGGCATTGAGCACGATCGTCGTACCGGTCGGAGGTTTCGCCGCCGGAGGGTTCGTGGTCACCGGGCACATCGTGGTCGACCTGGCCAAGGCCAAGCGCACCAGCGTGCGAGTGGAGTCGCGCTCGTTGCAGTTCGCGTCGATGGGCATCAAGAAGTAGGAATCGCCCGCGCTCGCTCGCTCGTTGCCGGTGCCGTTCGCATCCGGCGCAGGCGATCAGCCGGTGATCAGCCGCCGAGCAATCCCTGGCGTCGTGCTTCGTGCACGGCAGCACCGCGGGTGCCCACGCCCAGTTTGGCCATGCTCCGTTCCAGATGAGCGCCCACGGTTCGAACGCTGATGTAGAGGCGCGCCGCGATCTCCTTGTTGGTGAGACCCTCGGCCACGCAGGACAGCACCTCGGCCTCGCGAGCGGTGAGCAACCCCGAGATCCGCTTCGGTGATCGGCGTCCGCCGGACTGGCGCCACTCCACTTCTGCCAGCTGTGCGAGGCCGAGCGCGCCCACCGACCGGGCCTCATCAGCGACGCGGTCGATCCCGTCGAGGTCGCGGGTCTCCAGAGCGGCATCGAGGCGGCAGCGCAGCACCTCCAACGGCGCCGGCACCGTGGCCCACGCGTCGGCGGCAACTCGCCACGAATCGAGGCTGCGATTGCGGATCGCCGCAACGGTCGCCGCGATCGCCGCCTGCTCGGCACCGACGATCTCGACCGGATCGGGCGGCGCTTCCCCCGTCGGTGGGTTGGTCGGCGGGCCGGTCGGTGTGCCGGGGGACGATGCAGCGCGCCACCACGCCAGCACCAAGCGCCATCGGGCGATCGCGTCACCCTCGGCGCAGAACTCGGTGCCGTGCAGCGCCGATGCCTGAGCCGCGCTCCGATCGCCCTGCGCGAGATCGACCGCCGATCGAAGCACCCATCGCTCACCCACCACTTCGGGCAGTTCCCCGAGGGGTGACGTCTCCACTCGTTGCACCAGCATCTCGGCTCGACCCACGTCGCCGCAGGTCAATGCGAGCGTCGCGTCGGCCAGATCGAGGTGGGCGCGTGGATCGGCCGCCATCTTCATCGTGCGAGCGGAAGCGATCGCACGCGTCGCGTCGCCCAACCGGCCCAGCGTGATGAGTGCCCCGCACCGGCCCACCGCCAACTGGTCGCCCAACGCCTCCAGCCCGCGTACCCGAAGGCGATCCAGCTCGACAGCCGCAGCGCGCTCCACGTCGATCGGCCGCCCCGCACGCCACAGCACAAAGACACGGTTGCTGGCCAGACGTGCCTCGGCTGCGCCGTCTCCGGCTCGTGCAGCTGCATCGAGTGCCCGATCGAAGCGGGCGAGCCCGCCCTCGAGATCGCCGCCGATCGCGGCTGCCAGACCCGAGGCGCCGGCCGCCTGAGCGATCGACGCAAGGTCGCCGAGGACCTGCGCTTCGGCGAGCGCCCGTTCGGCCTGCGCAGCAGCGACCGCCGGCTCATCGAGCACGCGTCGCAGGGCATCAACCACCAGCACCTCCACGTGCTCGCGGCATGGCGCGGCAGCGATCGCGAGGGCTTGGTCGAGCGGGGTGTCGTGATCGGGGCGGCCCGCTTCGAGGCGCGCCCGGTACTGCAGCAGCAACGTTGCCAGCTGTCCTGCGTCGTCGGTTCGCGCCAGCCGCGGCAGGAGGCGACCAGCCAAGTGGTCCGCGTCCACACGATCTCCGGCGGCCAACGACAGTTCTCCGGCGCGACGGCCGAGGCGGAACAGCGCTTCCTCACCACCCAGCTCGACGGCCCGCCGCAACGCGACAGCGGCGGTCTCGATCGCGTGGCCGTCGATCGCTTCGGTCGCGGCCCGTTCCCACGCGATGCAGGCTCGGGCGTCGTCGCCGGCGTGTTCCCACACCGCCGCGGCAGCGGCCGCCGGCGCTGACCGCTCGAGCATCGCCGCCAAGATCTCCGCCAGTTCTCGGGCCCGGCTCCCCAGCGAGCGCCGGGCCGCCCCGACCCACAGATCCGACGCCGGCACCGGGCCAGCGGGTGGTCGATCCGATCGACCGACCACCTGGCGTTGTTCGAGCGTTCGCCACAGCGCCGGATCGATGGATGCGGCTTCGGCCAGGGTGGTCGGTGCGATCCATCCGTCGGCCAACGCAGCGGCCAACACGGCCGTTGGTGCCGCTGGGTCGATGGCCGTCAGCAGCGACGCCATCGTCCGCTCTGCATCCCCAGCAGCGGCCAGCGCGACCGCGACCGCAGGACGGCCTCCAGCGGAATCGACCACCGCGGCCACACCGGCCTCGTCGAGGTCGGGTGCGACATCGCGCACCACGCGCGCGATCTGTTCCGGGTCGAGCGGGGTCACCACCAACTCCACGTCGCACCGTTCGCCGAGGCCATGTGGCGCAAGGCCGGTCTCGTTGGACCGACCGGCGAGCAGTACCAACACCGGCACGTCGTCGAGCAGCGGCACCACGCCCTCCAGCAGACGCAGCGTCGAGGCGTCGGCACCGTCGACGTCGTCGACGACCAGCACCAGGGGAGATGCGTCGGTGGCCGAGCGCACTCGGCGCGCGAACCCAGCGAGCAGTGCAAGGCCACCGGCCTCGCCTCCGCCGGCTGCGGTCGCCTCACCCAACCACGCCGCGGCGTCGCCGGGCACCGAGCGCAACAGCCCGGCCAAGGGTTCGTACGGCAACGGTGCGCGGCGAGCGCATCGCCCCGACCACCACTGGTGGGCAACGCTGCGCCGACCGAGCTCGGTGCGCAGTTGCCGCACCAGGGCCGAGGCACCCGTACCCGGTTCGCCGTGCACCACGACCACTCGGCCGGCGTGCTGGTTGCGGCACGCGGCGACGGCCGCGACCAAGACGTCGAGTTCTCGATCGCGGCCGTGGAACCGGCCGGATGATTCCGGATCGCCTGGTGGCAGCATCGGGGGTCAGGTTGCCACACAGGATGCATGAGGGCCGCCCACCGGCCGCCGCACCCGGGGTCGATCGCTCGACCGGTCGGCGGCGACCGATGTGCGGCCCGCTGGCTCAGCAAAGGCTGCCGGCGAGTCGATGACACCTGATCAAGTCGACCCGATCGGCCCGCACCTGCGCCTCGTGCCGGCGGGCAGGTTCGAGCACCGCCGGCGGAGCCACCACGAACGGTGCCGGTGTGCCGGCGCGGCCTCCTTGCAGGACGACGAGATGGGGCCGGGCGACACGTGGCGGGCGGGCGGGAAGAGGGCTGGTCATGGCGTGCTCCTGCGAGTTCAGAGGTTTCGGCGGGTCGGAGGTTTCGGAGGTTTCGGCGGGTCGGAGGTTTCGGCGGGTTCGGAGGTTCGGCGGGTTTGGATGGGCCAGAGCGGATACGGGATGTCCCGGTGAACTCTGCAACCAGCGGGATCACCGCACATCGGGAAGATGCCCACTTCGACGCCACCGGACGTCGGCGGCGCAGGCGGTGTCGCGAAGTGGGAGAACTCCCGATGCCTCGCGCCCTGCCCCGGGTGCAAGGTCGACGGATGTCGAACCCCCCGCACTCAGACGCACCCGCGGTCCGCTTGTGGGACGACCCCCGCATACTGCGAGCGGTCGTGGCGTTGGGCCTGTTCTCGCTGGCAGAGCATGCCGTCTGGGTGACCGTGCTGGTGGTGGCGTACCAGCAGGGCGGCGTGCGCGAGGCGGGTGGCGTGTCGGCGGCGCTGCTCGCACCCGCCGCCCTGATGGCGCCGATCGCGGCCAGGGAGATGGCCGATCCCGCTGTGCGGAATCCGCTGGCGACCGGTTATCTGCTGCAGACGGTGACCGTGGCGCTGGCGACGGCGGTGCTGGCGCTCGACCTCGACCCGGTGCTGTTCTACATGGCGGGCGTGCTGGTGACGATCACCACCGTGTTCAGCCGGCCTGCCCACCACGCGTTCATCGCGCTCAGCGGTCCGACGGTCGCGGCGACGGTGGCCACCGGCGCGGTGTCTGGTGGTGCTCAACTCGCAGGGCCATTGCTCGCCGCCGCCGTTCTGGTTCGACTCGAGGTGGTCCATGTGTTCGTCATCGCAACGGCGCTGCTGTTCGCGGCGAGCGCGGTCACGATCCGACTGCCCGCTCGACCGACGCTGATGGCGGGCTGCGCGCTCCCCCCGCCCGTGACTCGGGCGACGACGACCACCGTGATCCGCGGTCGCTCTGCAGCCGACCGGAGATGCATCCTGTTGCTGTTCGGCCTCCTCGGCCTCGTCGCCGTGGTGCTGGGCACGATCGAGACGCTGGCCACCGAGGTGTCGTTCGCGGCCAACCACACCGGCGGCTCGGGTGCCGGGGTGTTGCTGGCCAGCACCGGCGCCGGCCTGCTGGTGGGCGCCCCGCTCGCGGGGGCGATCGCGCGGCGGGCCACCGAGGGCACCGCGATGCGCATCGGCGCGTTCATCGCGGGCGGCGCGGTGGTGCTCGCCGGGGTCGACGGTGGCGTCGCCTGGTCGCTCGCTGCGTTCGGACTCGTCGGCGTGGGCATGCAGACGGTGCTGGTGTCGGGGTGGTTGCTCTTGCACCGACACGTGTGCAACGCGAACACCGGCGCCGTGTTCGGTGTGATCGAGTCGCAGCACCTGATCGGCAACGCGCTGGGCGCGCTGGGCTCCGGCGCAGCGATGAGCCGAGTGGGAGTATGGCCCGTGCTGGTGGTGGTCGGGGTGGGCCTGGCCGGATCGATGCTGACGCTCAGCCCCGATCGGATCCGCCGACTCTCGTCGACGACGACCATGGTGGGCAGAGGTGCCAGTGCTCCGGCGACGTCGGCCGACGCCAGGACCGCGTAGCGTCGACACGATGAGGTTCGACACCGAGATCACACTCACCGGCCCGTGGCGGGCCCCGGCTCAGATGCTCGACGAGCAGGTGTACGACGGCCACACCAGCGTGCACGACGAGGCGACGGCGGCTCGCCTGGGGCTGCGCGGCGCACCCATCGAAGGGCCGACGCACTTCAGCCAGTTCGATCCGCTGGGCGTTGCCGTTGGCACGAGTGCTGCTGCACTCGGGAGTGTTCAAAGCGTCGTTCGCCGACTACCCGCCCGACCGGCTCACCCCGTGAGGGGCGAGAACACGAGCTGCGGCAGGAACTGCACGAGCAGGTGCCGATCAGGTCACGGGTGCATCGACGACGTTGACCGGCAGGTCGATGGTCACCGGGTCGTCCGACACACCGAGCACCCTCCATTCGATCCACTGGAACACCATCGATTCGGTGTCGAGACCAACCATCGCATCGGACAGCGAGATGCTGGCGTCGATGTATCGCGCCAACCCGGCTGAGTCGAAGCCGAGGGTGAAGACCACCGGCGCGTCGTCGGGCGCGATCAAGCCCAGCATCGACATGGTCAACGGGGAGAGGTGGCGGAGGGATGCCATGTCGGTCGACCACCGCATCAGACGCACCACCTCCGCAGGAACGTCGGTCGGGGTGCGCTCAGGAGCCTCCGGCGCAGCCGTCGTCGTGGCCCCGTTCGCCTCGATCATGCCGTCAATTTCGGCCGTCTGACTGGCGAGGTCGAGCGGGCCGCCGCCGATCAGCGGATCCCACGAGTGCATCGACTCCAACTCGAAGCCCACCAACTCGTCGTACGTGGGGATGACGTGCGGGTCGATCCATGTACCCCAGGTGTCCGGTGCCCGAGATGCGCGAGTCCACGGATCGGCATCGGTCGCGCCCGGCTCATAGGTCGCGTCGATCGTGATGACCTCGGTGGACATCGCTGGCGATGGTGTCGACACCCCTGTTGCAGACGCCGGGACCGATTGCCCTGTTGCGCTGAGATCGGTCGGAACCGACGTGGTGTCGACCCGTGCCCGCTGGTTCGCGGCATCGATCGTGGCCACGATGTCATACCGTTCCGTGCTCGTTTCGGCGCTTCGGATCGCTTCGAACCTCGTCGAGATCGTCGCGCTCGCGAGGTCAGGTGCCTCCACGACCGGGTGTGCCCGGAAGTACTCGCGCCGGCCGACCGCACGCTGGCCCGGTTCCGAGCCGTACGCCACCCACCCGCCCGCGCCCAACCCGGCGACGACCAGCAAACTCGCCGTGCGACGAATCCTCTTCTTGGTCTTCTGCTCCATGTCAGCCACCCGCTCCGTCGGTCGGTGCCGGTTCGGTGTTCGTCGGCGCGGTGATGGTTGGCGTTGCATCGTCGATCGAATCGAGCTCGAAGCGCAACCGATAGAAGTGGATCGAGTCGATCTGCTCGTTGGCGTAGTCGATCACCGCGTCGAGTTCCAGCGCAACCTCCAGCACGCGCACGAGGCCGGCAGAGTCGACGCTGATCGTGAGCGTGACGAGCGAGTCCGATGTCTCCAGCTCCGGGAGCGGGAGTCGCGCTGCGACGAACGGCGCCGATGTCCTGTACTCGCCGATGGGTATCGACCATAGGAAGGTGGTGACCTCGACGCCGCCGATCGTCTCGTCGGTGACCGATACGGGGGTGACCCGCCGCAGCGAGTGATCGATCACGTCCTGGTACATCCAGATGTTCGACAGCTTCGACACCCACGCATCGCGATTTCTTGGTGACTGCTGCCAGGCACCACCCTCAGTGTGAGGTTCGCGATATGTGCTTTCCTCTAGGGAGATGGACTCCCAACTGGCGGCGTCCATCGGCGGGTCGATCGTTTCTCCATCCTCGATCGAGCGCCGAGTCTGCCGGAACTCTCGCCGCTCGTCGCCCGTCGTCGGGTTGTTGATGAAGTCGACGAAAAGCTCATCGGTCGCCGCCACGCCGTCCTGTGACCAGACTCCATCGAGGATCAACGTCCCGTCGACGGTTCCTGGGTTCGGGCGTTCGTAGACGATCATCGGCAGGATCGAGCTGTCGTATCCATCACCTTTCAAGCGGGTCGCGAACGCGGTGTCACGGCCCAGGTAGCCGGCGCCGCCCAGCAGGCCG
>JANNQK010000201.1:0-23033 GCA_031400715.1 Actinomycetes bacterium
GCCTTGTCGCTGTCGATGTTGATCGACGACGGCTCGGTGCGCGGGTTGTAGGTACCGATGATCTGGATGAAACGGCCGTCACGGGCAGCGCGGCTGTCTGCCGCCACCACGCGATACTGCGGCTGCTTCTTCTTGCCCACGCGAGTGAGACGAAGCTTGACTGCCATAGAGAACTGCTCCTCGGAGAAAACGAACCGGCTGAGGTTACCTACTTCGAGCCGGGAAACCCACTCGGTAGGCCGGGCATCCCCGGCATGTTTCCCGGCATCCCCGGCATCCCCGGCATCCCCGGCATGCCCGGCATCCCGAACATGCCGCCACCGCGCTTGCCCTTGCCCTTCTTGCCCTTCTTGCCCATGCCCATCGCGCCGCCCATGCGCTTCATCATCTTCTGCATCTCGCCGAACTGCTTGACGAGTTGGGCGACCTGAGCGACCGACGTGCCGCTGCCCAGTGCGATACGAGTGCGGCGCGGGCCGTTGATGATCTCGGGCTTGCGCCGTTCGGTGGGCGTCATCGAGCGGATGATCGCCTCGACGGGTTTCAGCTCGTCATCGCCGATCTGGGCGCCCTTCAGCTCCTTGGGCATCCCCGGCATCATGCCGAGGATGTTGCCCAGCGGGCCCATCTTCTTCAGTTGCTGCATCTGCTCGAGGAAGTCGTCGAGGGTGAACTCGCCGTCGAGCAGCTTCTCGGCGGCCGCCTCGGCCTGATCCTTCTCGAAGGCCTGCTCGGCCTGCTCGATCAGCGTGAGCATGTCGCCCATGCCCAAGATGCGGCCGGCCATGCGGTCGGGGTGGAACTGCTCGAACTCGTTGAGCTTCTCACCCGTCGACGCGAACGCGATCGGGCGGCCGATGACCTCCTTGACCGACAACGCCGCGCCACCGCGTGCATCGCCGTCGAGCTTCGACATGATCACGCCGTCGATGGCCAAGGTGGCATGGAACGCCTCGGCGACGCTGACCGCGTCTTGGCCGGTCATCGCGTCGATGACGAGGAAGGTGTAGTCGGGTTGGATGTTGGCCGAGATCTGTCGGACCTGCTCCATCATCTCGGCGTCGATGGCCAAGCGACCGGCGGTGTCGACGATGAGCACGTCCTTGCCCAGGCGACGGGCTTCGGCCAGACCGCGGGTCGCGGTCGTGACCGGGTCGCCGGGTTCGCTGAACACCGGGACGTCGATCTGTCGCCCCAACGTGCGAAACTGCTCGACCGCGGCCGGACGCTGCAGGTCGGCACCCACCAGCAGCGGCTGGCGACCCTGGCTCTTGAACCAGCGGGCGAGCTTGGCCGAGTTGGTGGTCTTGCCGGAACCCTGCAGACCCGCCATCAGCACGACGGTGGGTGGCCGTGAGGCGTAGGTGATCTTCAGCGTCTCGCCACCGAGCATTGCCGTGAGCTCGGCATTGACGATCTTGATGATCTGCTGGCTGGGGTCGAGCGCCTGGCTGAGGGCGACGCCGATGGCCTGCTCGCGGATGCGTGCGACCACGTTGCGCACGACGCCGACGTTGACGTCTGCCTCGAGCAGTGCGGTGCGGATCTCCTTCAGGACCTCGTCGACATCGGCCTCGGTGAGGCGCCCCTTGCCGCGGATCTTCTTGATGACGCCTTCGAGGCGGGTGGACAGCGAATCGAACATGCGCTGGCCAGGCTACCGGCCGCCCCCAACCCCACATCGCGATGAGAGATGAGTGGCGGTGCCGCACTCATCTCTCATCGCGTTGGCAAGGGGGCCCGGGTTCAGCCGATCGAGAGCACCTCGGTGATGACACCGGCTTCGATCGCCACGTTGATCCGGTTCTCGCGGAAGTCGGCGGTGACGGGCAGGTCGACGCCGTCCTCACGAGCGACACGGACCTCCCACGCGACCTCGGCCGCGGCCGAGGTCGCGTCGTCGACCGACAGGCCGACGACGTCGACCGGAGCTGCGGGAGCGGGCTCGACGACTGCGGTGCCGGCCACGGCGGTCTCGACCGGCATCGGCTCGGGCAGGGGCACCGGGTCGACCAGCACCTGCGGCTCGGCCTGCTCGAGGTACTGGTCCTCGACGGCGAGCACGTTGGCGAGCAGACCCTCCGCTCCACCGAAGGAGTAGCCGGGCAGCAACCACACGGTGCCGTCGGCAGCCCACACCTGCTCGAGCGAACCGGTCACGGTGGTCAGGGTCATCACGATCGGCTCGACGTCGATCGGCGCCTCGCCGATCGGCACCTCCTCGACGACCACGGCCGGCCCCGTACTCGGTTCGGTCACGATCTCGGTGATCTCGGTGAGCGGGTTCGATCCACCGGCGACCGCTGACCCGGACGATCCGGCGACGGCATCGGGGGCGGCTTCGACTGCGAGGCCGGCATCGCGCATGACCGGGCCATAGCCGGTCATCCACGAGTTCGCCTGGTCGTTGAGGCGCTGGATCGCTGCCTCCACTCCGATGCGGGGGTAGTCGGCGCCTCGCTGTGGGGCCGCCAGGAAACCACCGGCCCACGTGACGGCTCCCTGCTCCCCGTAGCCGATGTTGAACGACAGGTTGGTGCGAACACCTTCGAGCATCAGGAACGACGTGGTGCTGGCGCCCCATTCATCGGCATAGGTGTCGAGCTCGTAGCTGGCGGGATCTCCACCCAGCGTCGACAGCATGTCGCGAGCCTTGGCCTCTGCATCGGCCTTGCTGGGCACGCCCGCCGGCGGCTGAGGCTCTTCGCAGACCGGCACCGGATCGATCGCGACCGTGCCATCGGTGGCATCCGTATCGCCCGTGGCATCGATGGCAACGCCGCCCTCGGAGGGGTACGCACAGCCGACGGACGGCGACGCATCGGTCTGCCACGCGGGGCTGTACCACCAACTCTGCATCGCGTCGCCGGCGATGGTGATCGAGGGTGCCGAACCGTCGTTCGGGCCGACCGTCCAACCACCTCCCATGTCCGCGGCGACGGCGACCGGTTCGCCGGACACGCCGAACGCCGCTGCCAGTTGCTTGGCCTGGTCGGCGGTCGGCGCCACGCCTGGGGCGAAGTACCACGAGGCGGCAGGTGACGTGAGGTCGGGGGTGGTACCGGTCCACAGATACGAGTACGGCATCGCCATCATCTTCGAGGATTCCGTGGCCATGTCGGCCGCCATCGGCGACGCGCCGCCGGCGGGGCCGGATGCGGACCCGGCGATCTGGATCACCGCGGGAGCTGGCAACGTCGAGCCGGAACTGGAGCCGTTGGAGTCGGCCGAGCCGCAGGCCGTGAGACCGAGGACGACCACTGCGCCGATGAGGGCGGCACGGCGGGATCGAATGCGCAACGACCCACGAGCCGATGCGGGGCGTGAACGTCGGTTGGTACGGGGTTGGGGAGTCATGTTCATTGGACGTCGCTCTCGATCCGATCGGTTCCCGATGGCGTCAACTTTTCGTTGGGATGCCATCTTGATCATCGGCGGATCAGGAGAGAGGGATGAGTCCGAGCTGAATCAGGACCTGGATCAGGACTCGGCGAAGAGCGCGTCGATGAACTGGCCCGGCACGAACGGCACCAGGTCGCCGATCGTCTCGCCCAACCCGACGAGCTTCACCGGGATGCCCAGCTCGGTCTCGATCGCGAACACGATGCCGCCCTTCGCGCTGCCGTCGAGCTTGGTGAGCACCACGCCCGTCAGCCCGACGCCGGTGTCATCGGTCATGAGGGCATCGCCGAACTGGCGTGCCTGGGTGAGGCCGTTCTGACCGGTGGTGGCGTCGATCACGAGCAGCACCTCGGTCACCCGCCCGGCGCCCTTACCGGCGACACGACGCACCTTGCGCAGCTCGTCCATGAGGTTCGTCTTGGTGTGCAGACGGCCGGCGGTGTCGGCGAGCACCAGGTCGATGTTGCGCGCCGCGGCACGCTCCACGCCGTCGAAGATGACCGAACTGGGATCGCCGCCCTCGGCCCCGCGCACGAACTCGGCACCGCTGCGCTCGGCCCAGGTGCTCAGCTGCTCGGCCGCGGCAGCGCGGAACGTATCGCCGGCAGCCATCAGCACCGTGCGACCCTCGCTGCGCTGCAGCGCGCCGACCTTGCCGATCGTGGTGGTCTTGCCCACACCGTTGACGCCGACGAACAGCCACACGTTCGGTGAACCGGGTTCGCCTGCCGGCAGATGCAGCTCGCGGTCGGCACCGTCGAGCCGGCTGGTCATCTCGATTCGAAGCGCGTCGAGGAGCGCATCGGGGGTCGCGATCTCCTTGGCCTTCACGCGCGTCCGCAGACCGCTCAGCAGTTCGTCGGTCACCCGCACACCCACGTCGGCTCGCAGCAGTGCTTCTTCGAGATCGTCCCACGAGCTGTCGGTGATGCCGGCTCGCGCTCGGATGCCGAGGAAGGCACCCGTGAGCGCGCTCCTGGCCTTGCCCATCCGCGCCGTGAACGAGGGGCGCTCGTACACCTCGACCGTGGGCTCGACCGTGGACTCGAGGGTGGGCTCGACCGACACTGCCTCCGGTTCTGCATCGGGGTCGACCTCGCGGACCGGCGAGATCGGGCGGGGGTCGACGGCGGGCCGCGGTGGACGAATGATCTCCGACGTGCGCTCGCTGTCGAGCTCGAGGGCACGGCGGCGGTTGAGGAACACGACGCCGATGCCGAAGACCAGCACGAGCGCGATGAGGGCGAGGTAGATCCACGTCATGGTGGTGCAACGCTACCTGCAGGCGGGCCGGTGGCCCGGTGTGCGCACGACGCGTCAGCTGCTTCCGACGCTGTCGCCACCGTCGGTGAGGCGTTGCGCGAGCCACGCCAGGGGGATCGACACCACCATCACGAACGTCGCCATCACATTCACGATCGGCACGTTCTGAGGCCGGCTGAAGTTGGCCAGGATCCACTGCGGAAGCGTCTGGAACCCCGACCCGGAGGTGAATGTGGTGACCACGATCTCGTCGAAGCTGAGGGCGAACGCCAGGATCCCACCGGCCAGCATCGCCGAGCGCACCAGTGGGAAGGTGATGTAGCGAAACGTCTGCGAGCCGTGCGCGCCGAGGTCAGCCGATGCTTCCAACAGGTTCGGCGACGAACGACGAAGGCGGGCCACGACGTTGTTGTAGGCGACCACGACGCAGAACGTGGCGTGGGCGATCACCAGCGAATGGAACCCGAAGCCCACCTTGAACGAGAACAGCCCGAGATCGATCGTGCGCGAGAACGTGTTCTGCAGTGCGATGCCGGTGACGATGCCGGGCAGCGCGATCGGAAGCACCAGCAGGAACGACACGACGTTCTTGCCGAAGAAGCCGAAGCGGGTCATCGCCATCGCAGCCAGGGTGCCGAGCACGAGTGCGATCAGCGTGGCCACCAACGCCACCTTGGCGGAGTTGACGAGCGCCTCTCGCGGCGCATCGCTCTCCCACGCCTTCGACCACCACTCGGTCGTGTATCCGCTCCAGCCCGGCCACGCGACCGATTTGGCGGGGTTGAACGACAGCCGGGCCACCACCACCAACGGCAGGTAGAGGAACACCAACGTGGCAATGGTGAACCCGCAGAGGACCACCCGGGCAGGAAGTGAGAGTCGCATGATCAGAGGTTCTCGAACGCGCCCAGGCGCTTCATGGCGAACAGGTAGCCGATGATGATCACCAGCGGCCACAGGGTGAGTGCCGCGGCCAGCGGTTGGTTCGGGGCGCCCAACACGCCGTTGATCACCGAGCCGAAGAGGAACCGCTCCTCACCCTGGTTGACGATCTGCGGCACGATGTAGTCGCCCAGCGACAGCGAGAAGGTGAAGATCGAACCGGCCGCGATCGATGGCAGCAACAGCGGCAGGATGACGGACCGGAAGGTGCGCAGCGGGCGCGCACCGAGGTCGCCGGACGCGTCGAGGAGCGAGGCCGGCAGTCGGTCGAGGCCGGCGTAGATGGGCAGCACCATGTATGGCAGCCAGAAGTAGACGAGGGTGATCACGATCGCCGGACGCCCATAACCGGGCGTCCATCCGAACGTGCTCTCGAGGAATCCGCCACCGCCGCGGCCGGCCGCGGCGAACTGGTTGCCGGCCGGTGACACCATCGCCCGCCAGGCGTAGCCCTTCACCAGGTAGCCGGCCCACAACGGGAGCAGCATCGCGACGACGATTCCTCGGCGCGCCCAGCGCCACGCGATCTTCGACACGAAGAACGCAACGGGGAGTGCGATCAGGAAGCAGATGACCGTGACCAGCAGCGCCACCCCGGTCGTGCGGAGCACGACCCTCACCGTGTCCCACTCGGTGAATGCGGCGGTGAGGTTCGCCATCGTGACGTTCGTCGTCGGCTTCTGGGTGGTCGGGTCGAGTTCGTACAGCGCGCTGAACACGAGCATCACGAGCGACCCGAGGTAGATGACGAGCATCCACGACAACGGCAAGCCGAGCAGCGAGCCGACGCTCAGCCGACGGCGGCCGTGGTACGCGCGGTTGAGGGCGCGCCAGGGGCGGAGGGGCCCGGAGGCCCCTCCGCCCACGTTCGCGCCGGCTGCGGTGGCAGCAGCGGGAACCGTCACTACGACCGGAGCTCGGTCCAAGCGTTGACCCACTCGGTGTAGGGCACGCAGCTCACGTCGGTGCGCCCGTCGAGGCACGCTTCGGTCGCGGTCTGCCAATACCAGACATCGTTCCAGTAGTCGGTCTCTTCCGCGTGGAAGATCTCGCAGTGCTCGGCCATGCCGTCGAGCCCGCACGACAGCGCGTTGCTCGGAGCCTCACCGAACCAGACCGCCACCTGGGAGTTGGCCCACGGCGACGCGATCCAGTCCATCCACAACTTCATGCAGTTGGGGTTGGCGGCGCTCGACGAGAGCATCCAGGTGTCGGACCATCCGGTGGCGCCTTCGACCGGCTTCACCGCGTCGATGATGGCACCGTTCGATTCGGCGAGGTTCACGATCACCTGCCACGTCGTGCCCGCGAGGACGGAGCCGTCCTCGAGCGCGGCCTGCTGATCGGTGTACAGCGCCCAGTACTGACCGGCGAGATCGGCCTGAGCCGTCAGCAACTCGATCGCTGCATCGAACTGGGCCTGATCGAGCGCATACGGGTTTTCGATGCCGAGGTCGGGCTGCGTGGCCTTCAGGTACAGCGCCGCATCGGCGATGTAGATCGGGCTGTCGTAGACCGACACGGCCCCGTCGGCCACCGTGCCACCGTCGAACATCACGCTCCACGAATCGATCCCGTCGGGGAACGCCTCGGTGTTGTACACGAGCAGGTTGGCGCCACGGCCGTGGGGGATGCCCATCGGCTGGCCGTCGACCGAGTTCCACGGCTGCATCTTCAGACCCTCGAAGATGTCGGCGTAGCTCGAGAACTCATCGACGTCGATCTCGGCCACTTCGTCGCCCTGGATGAGCCGAGTGGTCGCGTCGCCGGAAGCCGACACGCCGTCGTACTCACCGCTCTGCATGAGCTGCACCATCTCGTCGCTCGAGTTGCCGAGCTTGACGTTCACTTCGCACCCGGTGAGATCGCGGAACGGAGTCACCCAGTCGTATGCCGGATCGGTGGAACCGTCCTCGATGTAGCCGGCCCACGCGATCACGTTCAGTTGGCCCTCCGCCGCAGCGACCAGGTCGGCGTTCGGCGTCCACATGTAGTCGATCTCCCCGGCGGGCTCCGTCGCCGTCGGAGCCTCCGTCGCCTCGGGCGCATCCGTTGCATCCGGGGCATCGGTCGCTGCAGGGGCCTCCGTGGCTGTCGGCGCTTCGGTCGCAGCCGTCGCGTCGGTCCCCGTGGCTTCTTCTTCGTCATCGCCGCAGGCCGCGCCCAACAGGGCCAGTGTCACCAGCACGGCAACACCTGTCGCACGTCCCGTTGTCCGCCGTGTGCGTCGCAATGGGCGCCTGTCGCCGACGTCTGTCGTTCGAGCAGCTGTCATCTTTCTTCTCCCCCTTGTTGTATCTCCGCGACGGGATCGTCGTCGGAGTTCTCGTCGAGGTCCGTCGCTGTGACGGCGAACGCCGCTCGACGCGGCCACGCCAGGCGGACAGGTCCGCCTGGTTCCACGCCCGCGAGACCGTCACTCGGCACGCTGGCAAGGAGTTGAACCACCTCACCGCCGCTGCCGGCGCCCTGGTGCTCGTTGTCGAGCCGCACTCGCACCCGGCAGTCGGCGCCGAGATACTGCACGTCGCTCACGACGCCGTCGACGCTGACCTCGTCGTCGCCGACTCGGTTGGCCGATGTGCCGACGGCGACGATGCGGATCCGCTCGGGACGAATGGAATGCGTGGCGGCAACGCCGAGCACCTTCGCCGAGGTGTGCGCATCGAGCACGTTCGAGGTGCCGACGAAGCCGGCAACGAACGAGGTCGTCGGGTGGTCGTAGATCTCACGTGGCGTACCGACCTGTTCGATGCGCCCATGGTTGAACACCGCCACGCGACTGCTCATCGAAAGCGCCTCACCCTGGTCGTGGGTGACGAACACGAACGTGATGCCCACATCGCGTTGGATGTTCTTCAGTTCGACCTGCATCTCCTCGCGGAGCTTGAGGTCGAGGGCGCCCAACGGCTCGTCGAGCAGCAGGACCTTCGGCCGGTTGACGAGTGCCCGTGCGAGAGCCACGCGCTGCCGCTGGCCACCGGACATCTCGTGCGGCTTGCGGCGGCCGAAGCCATCGAGTCGGACCGACTCGAGCATCTCCGCAGCGCGTTGGCGGCGCTCGGCCCTGCTGACGCCTTTGACCTTCAGTCCGTACTCCACGTTCTGCTGCACGGTGAGGTGCGGGAACAGGGCGTAGTCCTGGAAGACCGTGTTCACGTCGCGATCGTACGGCGCCATGCGCGTGACGTCCTGACCTCCGAGCAAGACAGCGCCCCCCGACGGCATCTCGAACCCGGCGATCATGCGCAGCACCGTGGTCTTTCCCGAACCCGACGGGCCCAGCAATGAGAAGAACTCGCCCTCGCCGATCTCCAGATCGACATCGTCGACCGCGATCACCTGGTGCGGGTCCGCGCCGAAGGCCTTCCTCAGGCGCACCAGTTGAATCGCAGCAACCTGCGAACGCTCATGTGCCACGGACGGCAGATCTCCCCAGCTTGACCGTCGGCCGACGCCGAAGGATGCGCGATCCTACGCCGTCGAACAACCGGCGAACGCGCTCATCCCCCGGCGCGCGTTCCGGCGCGATCAGGCGGGGGTCGAGACCCGTTCGGTGACCACCTTCGACGACCCACCCGGCTGCATCGTCACACCGAGCAGGCAATCGCCGGCCTCCATCGTGCGCTTCTGGTGGCTGACGATCAGCAACTGCGCGTCGCGGCGGAACTCGGCCACGAGCGTGAGGAAGCGATGCAGGTTGACATCGTCGAGCGCTGCCTCCACCTCGTCCATCACATAGAACGGCGACGGCCGGCTACGGAACACGGCGAACAGATACGCCAGCGCAGTGAGGCTGCGTTCGCCACCCGACAGCAGCGACAGCTTCTTCACGTTCTTGCCGCTGGGCTTGGCCTCGACCTCGATGCCCGTGTTCAGCAAGTCGTCGGGTTGGGTGAGCACCAGCTTGCCCATGCCGCCGGGGAACAGGTTGTTGAACAGTTGGGTGAAGTGAGCGCTCACGTCGGCGAAGGCGGCCGAGAACACGGTCTGGATCTCGAGGTCGACGGCCTTGATCACCCGAAGCAGCTCGCGACGTGTCTCGCGGACATCCTCGAGCTGCGTCTCGAGGAAGGTGTGGCGCTCTTGCAGTTCGGTGAACTCCTCGAGCGCGAGCGGGTTGATCGGACCCATCAACCGCAGTTCTCGTTCGAGGTCTCGAACCTTGGCAGCGGGGTTGACGCCCTCGGCGAGCGGGGGCAGCTCAGCGCTCTCGGCCACCTCGGTCTCGACATCGTGCTCGCGGCGGAGGGCCTCGACAGCGGTCTCGAGACGGAGCTTGGCGTCGGCGTCGTCGAGCTCGACCCTCCGCTGCCGTTCGCGGTTCTCATCGAGCTCGCGCTCAGCGACGCTGCGGCGCCGACGGGCGTCGTCGAGACGGCCTGCGATCGAACGCACCTCGTCGCTCTGGCGACGGCGAATCTCGAGCAACTCGGTGTGCCGACCCTCGATGACGTGGCGATGAGCGTCGACCAACATGGCGAGGCGCTCGATCGCCACCAGCGACCGTTCGACGGCGACGCGGCGTTCAGCTGCTGCCGCTCGGGCCTGGACGTCGGCCGCGAGGCGACGCTCGGTCTCTTCGAGCCGACGCTCGAGGAAGCCCTGACGTTCATGCAGACCGGCATTGCGAACCTCGAGATCCTGACGCATCGCAGCCAGGCGAGCGGTGCGGGCATCGAGTTGGGCGCGCAGTTCGCCGCGCGCCTTGGCCGCCTCGGCCTCGGCTGCCTCGTCGGCCTCCAACGCAGGCACGAGCTGTTCGAGCTCGGCGATCCGGGCGCGCTCACGGCCGATTCGCTCGTTCGCTTCGGCGAGGCTGCGCTCGGCGGCCTCGATCTCGGTCGAGGTCTCGCGACGTTCCGCCTGAGCGCGCGCCAGCTTCTCCGAGCTGGCCGTGAAGCTGGCGTCGTGCTGATCGAGACGACGGGTGAGCTCGCCTTCGTGCTGGCGGGCGGCGTGCAACTCGGCGCGAGCGGCCTGTGCTGCCCGATCGCGCTCGGCGAGGTCGGCCTGGGCGACGCCGACCTTCTCGGTGGCCTCGTCGAGCGCGGCCGCCGTTGCTCCGCCGCCGGATGACCCGAGGCGCCAACCGGACGGGCCGAATCGGTCACCGTCGGCGGTGACGACGATCGCTGCAGGGTTGACCATCGCAATGTCGACGGCCTGGGAGAAGCTCTCGGCCCTCACCGCACCACCGAGGATCGAGTCGAGCAAACGGTCGACTGCCCCATTGCGGCTCCGCACGTGCGGACGCACGGGGAATCCGGTCGCGGGAGATCCGGTCGCGGGAGGTGGTGTGGCAGCCGCACCCAGCCCGAGCGCAAGCACGGCGCCGTGCACATTCGAGGAACGCAGCGACTCGAGCGCACGACGACCGGTGGCCGGGTCGTCGACCACGACGGCCAGCAGCGCGTCGCCGAGTGCGGCCTCGACACTCGACTCCCAGCCGTCGTCGATCTGGACCAGATCGAGCAAGGTGCCCAGCGCTCCGTCGACGCCCGCCAGGTGCTCGGCACCGGCGCGTTCGCGAGCCGTCTCGAGCGCCATGCTGAGCGCCTCGGCACGAGCACGCCACCGGGACAGATCCTCGGCAGCGTGCTGTCGCGCCGAGGTGGTGACCTCTGCGGCCGCCTCGGCCGCGATTCGACGGGTCTCGGCCGCTTCGACCTCGGCGACCAGTGGAGCTTCGGACTCGTTCGCCTGCTCGCACTGCGATTTCAGCCGGGCGATCTCGCTCTCGAATCGTTCCGACCTCTGCTTCATCGACTCGATCCGCGACTCGACTCGGCGGGCCTCGCTCTCGGCGCGACCCAATCCGTTCTGCATCGAGCGGAGCTCGCCACGCACCTCGGCAGCTGCGGATGCCGCCGACGTGCCGGCGGTGATGTCGTTGATGGTTCGCAGCGTGCTGCGCCGGTGCTCGGCGAACTCCTGCTCCTGAACAGCGAGCTCCTCGGCTTCAGGACCGAGTGCGGCGAGATCGGCGGCAACGGATTCCAACTCGTCGCGAAGGCGTGCACCGTCGGCCTCGAGGTTGGCCACCACCCCACCGTCCATCAACTGACCGCGGTCGCGTTCGAGCGAGCGGCGGCGTTCCACCATCACGGCGGCGATGCCTCGAGCTCGTTCCCGCAACTGCTCGACGCGCACCATCTCGTCGCCGAGATCGGTGTCGCCGCGGGCGGTGAGTTCGGCCTCGGCAGCCAGCACGAGCGTGTCGAGCTGCGCCAGCTCGGTGCGCAGCTCACGCTCGTTGGCGTCGAGCTGCAGGCGGCTGGCCGCCGACGCGGTGAGGCGGGCTCGCAGCGCAGCGATCTCTCGACCGGCCACGAACAGCTGCAGGGCCTTCAGCTCCGCCACGAGATCGCCGTGACGGCGGGCCGCTTCAGCCTGTCGTTCCAGCGGCCTGAGCTGACGGCGCACCTCGCGCAGCAGGTCTTGCACACGCAACAGACTCGCCTCGGTGGCGTCGAGCCGGCGCTCGCTCTTCTCCTTGCGCCGGCGATACTTCAGCACGCCGGCGGCTTCTTCGATGATCGCTCGACGCTCCTCGGGACGTGCGTTGAGCACGGCGTCGATCTGTCCCTGGCTCACGATCACGTGTTGCTGGCGCCCGACGCCGGCGTCGCTCAGCAGCTCCTGCACATCGAGCAGCCGGCAGTTCACGCCATTGATCGAATACTCGCTCTCGCCCGTTCGGAACAGCGTGCGCGAGATCGCGACCTCGTTGAACTCGATCCCCAGGATCCCTGCTGAGTTGTCGAGCGTGAGCGTCACCTCGGCACGGCCGAGCGCCGGGCGCTTGGCGGTGCCGGCGAAGATCACATCATCCATCTTCTGCGAACGCACGGAACTGGGTGCCTGTGCACCGAGCACCCATGCGATCGCATCGACGACGTTCGACTTGCCCGAACCGTTGGGTCCGACCACGACGGTGACGCCTGGTTCGAGGACCATGGTCGTCGAATCTGCGAACGACTTGAAACCTTTGAGGGTGAGCGACTTGAGAAACACGGCTCATGGAGCCTAATCGGTCGCGGTCTCCACCGCCCAGCGTGTGCGACCTTCTGGCCCGCGCAGGTGACTGGGCCGCGCAGGTGACGTTCGTCTCTAGCGTTCGCAGTCCGGATGAGGGACAGTCACCACATGGAACCGGTTCGCGCGTCGAGCATCAGCATCCACGGCCACGAGGTGAGCTTCCGCCGATGTGGCGTGGGCGAACCGGTGTTGCTCATCCACGGGCTGGCCGGCAGCTCCAAGAACTGGCAGGCCATCCACCGTGAACTGGCGGAACACCACGATGTCATCGCTCCCGACCTGCTGGGCCACGGTGAATCGGCCAAACCCGTCGGCGACTACTCGCTGGGCTCGTTCGCCAGCGGGCTGCGCGACTTCCTCGCTGCTCTCGATGTTCCCAGCGCGACGATCGTCGGTCATTCCTTCGGTGGTGGTGTTGCCATGCAGCTCGCCTACCAGCATCCGGAGCTCTGCGACCGTCTCGTGCTGGTCGGCAGCGGCGGTCTGGGTCGCGAAGTGAGCTGGCTGCTGCGCATCGTGACGCTGCCCGGCGCCGAGCACCTCATGCCCGTGATCTTCCCGCGCATGGTGGCCGATGCGGGCGACGACCTCGCCAACCTGCTGTCGCGGCTCGGCGTGAAGGCGCCGAGGATTCGTGAGATGTGGAGGTCGTATGCCTCGCTGGCCGGTGCCGAGAATCGCAAGGCATTCGTCCGGACGATCCGAGGCGTCATCGAACCGGGTGGCCAGACGGTCAGCGCGCTCGACCGGCTGTATCTCGCCGCGCATCTTCCGACGTTGATCGTGTGGGGCGACCGGGACGACATCATTCCCGTGAGCCACGGCCATGCCGCTCACGATGCGATCCCGGGCAGCAGGCTGGAGATCCTCGAGAGGGTCGGCCACTTCCCGCAGTCCGAAGCTCCCGACCGATTCCTAGCGGTGCTCGAGGACTTTCTCGCGACCACCCCGGCGGGGGCCACGGCGCCGGCCCGGTTGCACGACCTGCTCCACGCTCGTTGACCCTGCGCATCCGCGCGAGCCGTGGTCGTGACCAGGCGATCAGCGCTGGCAGCGCGGACAGAAATGCGTTGAGCGGCCCGCGTTGACCACGCGAGCGATGTCGGCCCGGCCACAGGAGATGCATCGCTCTCCGAAGCGGTCGTAGACACGGTGGGCCAATTGGAACTGACCACCGTTGCCGTCGACGTCGACGTACTGGGTGTCGGCCAACGTGGAACCGCCGGCTTCGATGGCCTCGGTCAGGATCCGATGGATCTCACGATGGAGGCGGGTGATCTCGGCGCCCGTCAGGGTGTTCGAGATCCGATCGTGACGGATGCGCGAGGCGTGCAGGATCTCGTCGCAGTAGATGTTGCCGATGCCGGCGATCACGTGCTGATCGAGCATCAACGCCTTCAGCGATCGCGCCCGCGAACGCACGATGCGGGCGAGCTGTGGACGCGAGAGGCCGTCGGTGATCGGATCGACCCCGAGCTTGAACAGGTCGGGGATCTCGACCTCGACGTGCGCTGGATCGAACACCACCACCTCCCCGAACGTTCGAGGGTCGACGAAGCGCAGTTCTTCCGCTGGATCGCCCGACAGCACTGCCGCCACATGGGTGTGCGGCGGACGCGGCTCATCCACCGGGTGGATGAGCACCCGCCCGCTCATGCGCAGATGGATCATCACATCGTCGCCGGTGTCGAGACCGAGCAGCAGGTACTTGCCGCGGCGGCGGGTGTCGATGATCGTGGCGCCCGTCAGTCCGTCGACGACGGCCTGGCGCGACGTCCTCCGAACGGTGCGCTCGCGACCCACCTCGACCGAGCGGATCGTTCGGCCCACGAGACGAACGTCGAGCCCACGTCGGACGGTCTCCACCTCGGGCAGTTCCGGCATGATCGCTCGCGACCCGTGTCGCGTCAGTCTTCCGACGACAGCGTGGTGTGAGCCGCCATGGCCGCGGCCTGCTCGGCGGCCTTCTTCGAGCGGCCGGCGCCGTCACCCACGGATCGACCGGCGACGACCACCGTGGCCGAGAACGTCTTCTGGTGGTCGGGGCCCTTCTCGCTCACGACGTACACAGGCGCCGCATCGAACTTCCGTGCCGTGAGCTCTTGCAGCAAGGTCTTGAAGTCGAGCCGATCGAGCTGTTGCGCTGCCCTGCCGAGCGGCTCGGTGAACAGGTGCTCGATCAGCCGCGCCGCAGCGACCACCCCGCCGTCGATGTAGACGGCACCGATCACGGCCTCCAGCGCGTCGCTCAGGATCGACGGTTTGAACCGGCCCCCCGCCGCGCTCTCACCCTTGCCGAGCAACAGGCACGACCCAAGATCGATGTGCACCGCCACCTCGGCGAGCGCAGATGCGTTCACGACGCTCTTGCGCAGATCGGTGAGCTTGCCCTCGGGGAGCTCGTGATGTTCGCGATAGGCGATGTCGGCGATCATCCATCCGAGCACCGCGTCGCCCAGGAACTCCAGCCGCTCGTTCGACAGTTGCCCGGGGTGCTCGGCGCACCATGAACGATGGGCCATCGCTCTGCGCAACAGCTGACTGTCCGCGAAGCGATGACCGATTCGTTCGCTCAGCGCCTCGAGGCCCTCGAGCACTTCGGAGCCGAGCGACGACGACACCGCCGACGTCTGCGCCATGGTGCGACGGCTCTCAGTCGCCCGAGACCCGAGCGAAGACATAGTCGACCGCGTCACGAACGGTCTTGAGGTCCTCGAGGTCCTCGTCTTCGATCCGGAACTCGACCGAACGTTCGGCCATCTCCTCCTCGAGCGCCTCGACCAACTCGATCAACGCGAGCGAATCCGCCTCGAGATCGTCGACGAACGACTGCCCCTCACTGATGGTCGCTCCATCGATCTCGAGAATGTCGCTCAGGCTCGCACGGACGATCTCGAAGATGGCGGCTCGGTCGAGCGGGGCATCGGACACTGGAGATTCTCCTCGGGACGGACGCGGGGTCGGGAGATGCGTCGGCGTGGCAGCAGAGCGTAGCGGGGTGCAGCCATCGACCCGGCCGCGTTCGATCAGGTCGGGATTCGGCCCGTTCAGGGCTCGGCGATCGCAGCACGCAACTCGTCGACGAGCCCGCGCTGCACCATCTCCTGGGCCACCTTGATGCCGTTCAGCATCGCGGTTGCGTTCGACGAGCCGTGGCTGATGACGCACACGCCGTCCACCCCGAGCAGCACGGCGCCACCGTAGGTGTCGGGGCTCATCTGCTCGACCAGCGGCAGCAAGGCCGGAAGCAACGCCTGGACATGGGGTTCGTACGAGGGATCCGAGGTGAACGCCTGCATGATCGCCTGCATCACCACCTTCACCCCTCCTTCGAGTGTCTTCAGCACGACGTTGCCCGTGAAGCCGTCGGTCACGATCACATCGGCCGTCTTCAGCAGCATGTCACGACCCTCGACGTTGCCGATGAAGTCGATGTTGGCGGCAACGGACAGCAACTCGTAGGTCGCCTTGCGGAGCGTGTCGCCCTTGCCAGGCTCTTCGCCGATCGAGAGCAGGCCGACCCTGGGACGCTCGACGCCGAAGCGATGGCGGGCGTACACGGATCCCATCTGGGCGAACTGGACCAGCCATTCCGGCTGCACCTCGGCATTTGCACCGGCATCGAGGAGGATGTTCGGAAGGTGGCCCGGGATGGGGAGCGGCGTGGCGATCGCCGGGCGGCTGACGCCCTTGATACGGCCCATGCGCAACAACGCCGACGCCATCGTCGCGCCCGTGTTGCCGGCGGAGATCATCGCGCTGGCCCTGCCGTCGCGCACCGCTTCGGCGGCGCGGACCAAGGTGGAATCCTTCTTGCGGCGAACACCTTGTGCGGCGTCGTCATCCATCGAGATCACCTCGGACGCCTCGATCAGTGCGAGGTCACCGACGCCCTCGAGCCCGGCCGGACCGACGAGCACGATCGGAATGCCGAGCGCAGCGGCCTGATGGGCAGCCGCGAGGATCTCGCCTGGGGCGCGATCGCCTCCCATCGCGTCGATGGCGATCGGGAGCATCGTGGCCTGGCGTTCGGGTCGAGGCTGAGTCGAGGTGTGGGTCGAGCGTCGGGCGATCGTCAGCCGACGTCGACG
Source organism: Actinomycetes bacterium (assembly GCA_031400715.1). GTDB lineage: Bacteria > Actinomycetota > Acidimicrobiia > Acidimicrobiales > Ilumatobacteraceae > VFMC01. The sequence goes on from JANNQK010000201.1 coordinate 16,740, forward strand.
GCGACGCGATCCTTGTACCACCCGCACGACGGGCAGACCGTGTGCGGCAGCTTCGCCGCGGCACAGCGCGGACACACGCTCCGGGCCGGAGCAGCGAGCTTCCAGGCGCCAGCGCGATGGCTGCGCGTCTTCATCTTGGACTTCTTCTTCTTGGGAACAGCCACCGTGGATCTCCCTGGCGCGATTGGACTGCATGAGGTTAGCGGTGGCGGGGCCGCTTTTCCCACCTCCATCGGCGCGTGGTCAGTCCATCGGCGCGTGGTCAGTCCATCGGCGAAGCCCACGAACGGAGCGGCCGGAGCAGCGGTCGCTTCTTCGTCTGGTGTTCGGCCATCCGCCGCAAGATGTCGTCGAGCATGGTGATGGCCTCCAAGACGTGGCGGCCCTTGTTGAGCATCACGCATTCGGCTCGTTCCGACATGGCTGCGTCGGTGATCTCGGATCTCGTCGGCCGGCCGGTCTTCGTGAGCCTGTCGAGCACTTCGGTCGCCCAGATCACAGGAAGATGCGCCGCCTCGCACAACCAGAGAATCTCCTCCTGCAGCTCGGCAAGACGTTCGTAGCCGGCCTCGACCGCCAGATCACCCCGAGCGATCATCACTCCGACCGACCTGCTCCGCATCGCGGTGCGCAACAGATCCGGCAGCGCCCGAAACGCCTGCACCGTTTCGATCTTGAGCACGAGACCGATGTCTCCAGCGCCTCGCTCGGTGAGGTGTGATTGGAGCAGGCGAACGTCGTCGGGCGTCCGCACGAACGACAGTGCGACGATGTCTGCCAGCCGCACGATGGCATCGAGGGCGACGAGATCATCCGACGACAACGCAGGTACAGGCACATCCGTATCGGGCAGGTTGATGCCCTTTTCGGCTCGGAGCTTGCCGCCGTTCGGCGGGCCCGAGGTGATCATCACCGAAGCCGTGGATCGCCCATCGCTATCGGAGCCCAACGCCTGAACGACGCCCCCGAACGTTCCCTCGTCGAAGAACACCCGGTGTCCGACCCTCAACGCCTCGACCGCCTCGGGGAGCGTGCATCCGACGACGACCCGGTCCGGCCCGCCGGCGTCGACGTGGTGAACGCGCCCACCGGCGAACAGGTCGACGGTCTGTCCGATGGTGATCTCGACGTGCCCGGCCGGCGGCCGCAACGCACCGACCGAGCCGACGAGGCCGGTGCGCAGGTTCCTCAGCTCCGAACCCTCCACGAGGTATGCCGTTCCGTGGGTCGACACCTCGACGCTCGTGCCGACCACACCCACGCGGAGCGAGCGTCGCTTCCCGCGGGCGTCGACGAGGTGGAGCACATCCTCGGTCAGGAGGTCGTCCAGTATCTCGCCGGCGACCGGCACGACGACGCGGCCCTGTTCATCGCAGCTCTGGTCATCGTCGTCTCGATCGGCGATTCGCACGAGGCAGGCTCCGGCCGGTGCCACCACCTTCCCGAGGGCGTCCCGCTCGGGCTTGAGACGCACCACCGCCGGGCCCGGCTCCATCGACGACGTCCGCAACTTGGGGCCGGCCAGATCCATCAGCACCTTGACATCGCGGCCGTGAGCCAGCGCGGAGGCACGAACCAGGCGCGCCATGTCGACCCATGACGCCTCGTCGTCATGGGCACAGTTGATCCGGGCCACATCCATTCCGGCGATGACGAGCGAGTCGACGATGCGCTGATCGGCCGCTGCCTCGGTCGGTAGCGTCACCATGATCCGGGTGCGACGGCCCTCGATGGACGGACCGAGCAGATCGTCGGCCTTGCACTCGAGCAGTGCGCGTCCCTGGGCGAAGTCGGGCGCGGTGACGGTGGCGACGTCTCGGCCTGGTTGCGGCCGATCGGCGAGGGCGGCGAGCGCACGGCGGACCGCGTCGACGGTCGCCAACACATGAGCTTCGCATCGGCCCAGCGACGACAGGCCGAGCTCGGCGAGCAGGTCCTGCAGCTCACGCAGGTCCCGCTGCCGAAGTGCGACGAAGTGGTCGAGGTTCGCGGCACTGGCGGCGTGAGCTGGGTGGACCGTCGAGCCTGGTCCCTCTCGCTCGGCCTGGCCCGCCTCCGCATCGGCGACCAGTGATTCCCGAAGCGCTTCGATCGCATCGAGCACCTGTTCGAGGCCGGCGACCATCGTGAACCACGCTATGGATGCAAGGTGTCGACACGGGGAGCCGAAGATGAGCATTCGGCAACATCCACGCCGCGCAGAGATGAACGGCGCGTCGGCACCGGACCGGGCGCACCACGGTCTGGAGGACCGGATGGATCAGTCGTCGAGGATGCCCTTGAGCTGGTCGAGCGCTCCCCATCGCAGGTCAGCGATGGTGTTGTCGCACGAGCAGCTGCCCTGGTTGCGGTCGATGCCACACTCGGGGCACAACCCCGCGCAGTCATCGCGGCACAGCGGTGACGACGGGGCATCGAGGACGAGCACCTCGCGGACCATCGGCTCGAGGTCGAGCTGCTCGCCCGTCAACGGAAAGGCCTCCGGATCGGTGACCGTCTCCTGATAGAGCTCGTGCACCTCGCATCGCAGCACGCCGGTAGCGACCACGGCGCAGCGCCGGCAGATGCCGTGCCAGGGTGCGACGACCTCGCCGTTCACCACGATGCCATCGGAGAGCGACTCGAGCCGAAGGTGGACGTCGACGACGTCGGACCCGCGGAATCGATCGTCGTGCAGATCGATCTCCGCCACCGTGGCATGCAGGTCGATCGTCTTCTCGGAACCCGGCCGACGCAACAGCTCGGCGGCATTCACACGCAGGGGGTACGCCATGGGTGCCCCACGATATCGGTGGGGACCGATCGAGGCTCGGAGCCTCTTGGCGAACGTCGCCTCAGCGGTCCTGATCGAAGAAGCCGGTGGGGTCCTCGTCCTCGTCCGGCTCGGGCGCCTCGCTCTGCGCGCCGATCGCCAACCGCGATCGGCCTGCGTGCACCGTCTTGTTCAGCTTGTCGAGCAAGATCTCGAAACTCGCGAGCCGTTGGTCGAGGAAGTCCTCGGTCTCGTGACGCAGGCGCCGCGCGTCGGTCTCGGCAGCTTCGTTCAGCTGGCGGGCGCGAGCTTCGGCGGCGCGAACGACCTCGGTGCGCTGCACCATCCGCTCGGCCTGCACGCGCGCAGCCTCGAGGAGTTCATCGGCCTCACGGCGCGTCTTGTCGACGAACGACTGACGCTCCTTGATCATCCATCGGGCTTGACGCAGCTCTTCGGGCAAGCGATGCAAGGTCTCTTCGAGCAACTCGATGATCTCGTCGCGATCGATGCGGGGTGACGACGACAGCGGCATCGTCGGCGCCGTGGCGATCACGTCGATGGCGCGGCGCAGCAGCTGCTCGGCATCGCCGACGTAACCGTTGGTCGTCTTGACGTAGGCGTCGGAGTCGTCGAAGTCGTTCTCCAACTCGTCGTCGAGTTCGTCGTAGTCGTCGTGGGTCATGAGGTTCCGGTCACTCGAATGTTGCGCGCTTGAGGTGAGGCAACACGGCAGGTGGCACCATGGCACTCACATCTCCACCGTACTTCGCGATCTCCCTGATGAAACGGCTGCTGATGAACACCAGCGCCGGCCGACAGGGTAGGTACACGGTCCGCACGCCGGCGGCGACGTAGTTGGTCTGTGCCATCTGCTGTTCGACTTCGAAGTCGCCTCCGGTGCGGAGACCCTTCACGATGAAGTCGGTGCCCAGGTCTCGGGCCGCGTCGACGGCCAACCCCGGGAACGCAGCGACGCGAACCTCGCGGTCACCGCTCCGCAGCGGTTCGACGGCTTCTTCGATCATTGCGAGGCGCTCGTCGAGGGTGAACATCCCGCTCGGCTTCGACGGGTTGTGCATCGCCGCGACCACCACGGTGCCGAACAGCTCGAGAGCTTGTTCGACGACATCGAGGTGTCCGAGGTGAATGGGGTCGAAACTCCCTGGGTACAGCACGGTCGGCATGCGGCGAGAACGTTACCCGCGATCGGCCGGCGGCTCGCGGTCCGTCGCCGTCACGAGGCGCGGGCGAGCACGGTGACCGCGGTGCGGCCGTACTGCTTGGTACGCACCAACTCCCACTCGTCGGGGGCCGGCACCTCGCGCGCTGCCTCGCACACGACGTAGCCGACCTGCATCCACTGCAACAGCTGCGGCCAGGCGGCGAAGGTGTACGGCGGATCGATCAGTGCCAGATCGACCCCGCGCATCGCCGGGATCCACGCCATGACGTCGGACGTGACCACGGTGGTGCGTGACTCGAGGTGGAGCGAGGTGATGTTGGAGCGCAGCGCCTGCAACGCGCTCCTGTCTCGCTCGACGAACACACACCGGGCAGCGCCCCGCGACAGAGCCTCGATGCCCATCGCCCCCGACCCTGCGAACAAGTCGGCCACCACCGCATCCTCGATCAAGCCCATCGAGTCGAGGGAGTTGAACACCGCCTGGCGCACCTTGTCGGTGGTGGGTCGGGTGGTGTTGCCCTCCGGGGCCACCAGCCTGCGCCCACCCAGCTCTCCCGCAACGACTCGCACGCGGCAAGGCTAGCGATGACGCCAGCCGACGGGATCCGCCCGGATCCGCCGGCTCCCCGGCACACTGGCCGCGTGCTGGAGCCCGAACCCCAGATCGTCTGCGTCGATTGCGGCGGGCGCTGCTTCTTGCTCTCGCACCCACCCGAAGACGGGCTGTGGGAGCCGGGCGACATCGTCGCCTACCGGTGCGAGGATTGCCGCGACCGCTGGGACCTGGTCCTGCCCGACAACGACGACTGAGCTCGTCGCCGCAACGCGTTCGCCCTGCGCAGCACGCCGGCGGCACGCCACGATCTGCTGGCGACGATCGCATCGCGCTCACCACGAACCCGGGCGAGTTGCTCACCCAGTTCGGAGAGCTCGGCCCGCACCGACGCCGACTCGGAACGTCGCTGATGGATCACCGACGCCGGGGGACCATCCAGGGAACCGGGCGGGGAACCAGCGCCGGCGACGAGCGTGGCGAAGAACTCACCGCCGACGGTGTCAGAGACGTGGGCGATGTCGAAACCGAGCACTCCGAGGCGCTGGAGCGTCTCGATCACCCGGCGGAACGACTCGGGCGTGAACACCCAGCAATGCACGTCCTGATACTCGCCGGCGCGGGCGCCGACGGCGCGCTCGAGCGCCTCCTCCTCGCTGTGCACCGGCACCAGTTCTGCGAACGGCGGCTCCTCGTTCCATGCGATGTGGCCGTGCCATGCGACCGCGCTGGAGTAGTGGTCGTACACCTGGCGCGGGGTCGGCACCGTCGCGCCCACGAGGTGGGCGTGGACCACTTCGGCCGCCACGGTGGGCGAACGCAGCGCGTCGAAACACCGGCGGTGATCCGGCACGGCGAGCGCGAGCGTGCCGCCCTCGCGCAGGACGCTACGGATGTCGGCCAGCCAGGCCACCAGATCGGGAACGTGTTCGACCACATGTGATGCCACGACGTAGTCGAACGGCGCCGCATCGCCGACGGCGGAGCGGATCGTGCCGTCGCCGTGATGCGGATCGAGCACGTGGTCGATCGGCACGATCGCGTCGACATCGAACCCGTCGTGGCTGGCGTACCTGGCTCGGAGCGCGTCGGTGTCGACGTGGTCGAGATAGTGCACCCGGCCGAGATCGCGAGTGACCACCGGGGACGTGAGCGGACCCAGTTCGAGGCCGATCGATGCCGCCGGGTCGATGCCACGCAGCAACATCTGGCGGCGATCGGTCACAAAGACGACACTAGCCACACCGAACATTCCCCCTGACCCCCTCATGTAGGGGGGTTGATCTGCCGATACGTCCCGCATGACCAGCGAGGATCCGCGCGACTGTTCGTCTGGGGCACACTCGACGGACGACGCTGCCGGTGCCGCCGGGTTCGCGATCGGTCGAATGGTGCGGCGGTTGATCGATCCCGAAGAACCGGAGCTCCTGGCCGAGCTCCTCGACCAGGCCAACAAGCTCAACATGCGGTCGGCCATCGGCACGCCGGCCACCGTGATCATGATCGTGGCCACCCTGTGGACGGCGTCGCCACGCCCAGGGCTGATCGCCTGGGGGTGCGGCGCAATCTTCGTGGGTGCGTTCCACGTGTCGCTCCACATCTGGTACCGACGCCGATCCAGCGAGCGGACACCGACGTTCTGGCGACGTCGCTACACCGTCGCGATGGGAGTCGGCGGTGCACTGTGGGGCGCCATCTCGCTCGTCGCTCTGCCTGACAGCGACCAGCAGGAGTACCAGGCCCTGGTCGCGCTCTACCTCATCGCAGTGATGGCTGCGAACTCGATCTTCTCGAGCCACGTAC
>JANNQK010000202.1:0-5849 GCA_031400715.1 Actinomycetes bacterium
GTCGAGCACGACGATCGCATCCTGCTCATCGACTGCGGTCTCATGTTCCCCGATGCCGACATGCACGGCATCGACCTGGTGCTGCCCGATTTCACCTACCTACGCGAGCACGCCGATCGCATCGAGGGGTGTGTGGTCACACACGGTCACGAGGACCACGTGGGTGCTCTGCAGTACCTGCTGCGCGACTTGAGCTTCCCGATCTTCGGCTCGCCGGTCGCCCTCGGCCTGGCGCGCAACCGGATCGAGGAGGCCGGTCTGCTCGGCCGCACCGAGCTCGTGGCCGTGCGCGACGGCGAGCGACGCCGGATCGGCCCGTTCGATGTGGAGTTCATCCCCGTCACGCACTCGGTTCCCTACGCCCACGCGATCGCCCTGCACACACCTCAGGGTGTGATCCTGCACACCGGCGACTTCAAGCTCGACCTCACCCCGGTCGACGGCCGCCGAACCGACCTCGGGCGCATCGGAGCGCTCGCGTCGACGGAAGGGATTCGACTGCTGCTGGCCGACTCCACCAATGCCGAAGAGCACGGTCATGCACCGAGCGAGTCGAGCGTGGGAGCGGTGTTGCGGCAACTGTTCATGGAGGAGCCCGACCGCCGGATCATCACCGCCAGCTTCGCCAGCCACCTGCACCGCATCCAGCAGATCATGGACGCTGCGGTGGCCACGGGCCGCGTCGTTGCCACCCTCGGCCTGAGCATGAAGAAGAACGTTCGCATGGGCCGCGACCTCGGCATCATCTCCATTCCCGACGCATCGCTGGTCGACATCGACGACATCGACAAGTACCCACCCGGCAAGGTGTGCATCGTGTCCACCGGGTCACAGGGCGAGCCGATGTCGGCCCTCGCCCTACTGGCTCGTGGCGAGAGCAAGTGGGTCAAGGTGGGAGAGCACGACACGGTCATCCTGTCGAGCCACGCCATCCCCGGCAACGAGGGAAACGTCAACCGGGTGATCGACGGCCTGCTGCGGGCCGGGTGCGAAGTGGTGCACAGCGGCGTCGCCGACGTGCATGCCACCGGACATGCCCAGGCCGACGAGCTGAAGACCTACCTGTCGATCACCAACCCCGAGTGGTATGTGCCGATCCACGGCGAGTACCGCCACATGGTCGCGAACGCGAAGCTCGGCATGTTGATGGGGGTGGCTCGCGACCACGTGCTGCTGTGCGAGGACGGCGACGTGCTCGAGCTCGGTGACGACGGCCTCGAACGAGCCGGGCGCATACCCGCCGGCTACCTGTACGTCGACGGGATCATCGGCGACGTGGGGCAAGGGGTGTTGCGGGATCGGCAGCTGCTGGCCGAAGAGGGTGTGGTGGTGGTCGTGGTCACCGTCGACATGGAGACGCGCAAGGTGCTCACCGGCCCCGAGATCATCACCCGAGGGTGGGTCTACGCACCCGAGGCCGAGGATCTTCTCGACGAGGCGTGCGACACGGTCGCTGCGGCTGTCGAGAAGTCGCTGGCCAACGGAGTGCGCGACGTGGAGAGCCTCGAACGCGACGTGCGTCGGGCCGCCGGCAAGTTCGTCAGCGATCGCACCAAGCGGCGGCCGATGATCGTGCCCGTCGTGATGGAGACCTGATGCACACGGGCAGGAGTGCGGCACCGCGATGCGCGCCGTGATGGGCGCCGTGGCCGCGGTGGCCGTCGCGTTCCTGCCGGCGTGCAGCGACGACGGCGACTCCTCCCCGGCGTCGTCGTTGTCGCTCGGGCCCGCCGAGTGCGCGGCCTCGGACCCCGTGCTGATGGTCGACCGCATCGATGTCGCCGTCGCCGCAGTCGAAGCCGAGCTCGGGGGGCCGCAGGTCTACTTCGAGATCAACGCGACGCCGTTGCTGGTGAACCTGTTCGTCGCCGATTCGGTCGCGAAGACGGTCACGCCGTACGCCTTCGTCGGTGACGAGTTGTCGTCGGAGGCGCCACTGTCGGTGGAGTCGGGATCGGCGTTCCCCGCGTCGGCGTTGTCGATCGATCCGGCGCGGGTGCTGTCGTGCGTGGTCGATCAGTTGCCCAACAGCGTGATCGAGGTCTTCTTCGTCGAGGCCAACGCCGAGGGGGCCCTTCGCTACACCGTGCTCACGTCGAACGATCAAGGCGGCCAACTCACGGTCGAAGTGAGCGGTGACGGCCTGGTGCTGGCCGTCGATACCGCCTGACCCCCCGTGGCCAAGCGCGCACTCGATGAGGTTCATGTCACCGCATGGAACGACAGTCGTTCCATGCGGTGACACGAACGTCGGGTAGGTGCCGAGCCAGTCCCTCCAGAACCGAAGCGACCACGAACTCGGGCTCATCGGTGACCTGCACGTACGTGAACTGGAGCGGTTCCTTGCCGTCCAACACGAGCCGTGTCAGGCGTTCGGCGTCGGCGCTCATCTGGGCGACGGTGCTGCTGCATGCCCACGCCGGTCCGCCGATGTGGGCGAGCAGGTTTCCCAGCTCGGCCAGGCGCTCGGCGAATCGCAGAGGGTGGAGGCCCCCGATGTGGAAGCCGCTCGTCGCTCGGCTTCGAGGCGGGGCGGTCACCTCGACGTGACCCCGCCGACCGGTGGTGATGTCCGGCATGGGCGCGCAGTCAATCGCGGTCGGTGCGATCCGACAACCGCCATCACCGATCGGATCCCTGGTGCCCTCGATGAGGTTCATGTCACCGCACGAAGCGACAGTCGTTCCATGCGGTGACACGAATCTTGACGTACACGTCGACGGGGGGTGCACCGAGCGTCGCGCGCCCCATTGGTAGGTTGGTCGTCGATGGCCACCTACAGCCCTGGCAAGGGCCGAAGCTCCAAACAGTCGGGCGCACGCTCGCCCTCCCGACCGTCGGCGGGGTCGTCGCGTGCTCGCGCGGGGCGTGCCCGGAACGAGCGTGGCGATGGCCGCACCAGGCAGGGCTCGGCCGCGGCCGACATTCGCGAGGCGATCGGCGGTCGCGAGAACGAGTTCGTCGGCATCGGTCTGATCGTCGCCGGCATCCTGATCGGGCTGGCCGTGTACTTCGACGTGGCAGGGCCTCTCGGCCGCGGCGTCGAGACGCTCATCGGCTGGTTCACGGGGCTCGGTCGCTACATGGTGCCGATCGCGCTGGTCGGCAGCGGTATCGCGCTCGTGCACAGGGGCCAGAGCGAGAACCGCATGCGCCTGATCCTCGGTTGGACGCTCACGGCGCTCGCCGTGCTCGGTCTGTTGCACGTGGTGCGAGGGCCCGAGAAGTTGATGGCCGACTTCGATGCGTTCGGCACCGCCGGTGGGTGGTTCGGAGCGATCGTGGGTGAGCCCCTCCGTGGGTTGATCGCCGATGCCGGCGCGATCGTGGTCTTCGTCGCGATGGCGATGCTCGGGCTGCTGCTCATCACCGGATCCACCATCAAGCAGCTCATGTCCCAGACAGGTCGTGGGGCAGCGGCGATGGCGACGCCACTCGGCAGCCTGGCCCGCAGCGCGCGTTCCAAGATCGGCGACATCGCAACGCTGAAGAGCGATCGTGACGACACCGACGGCGATCCCTACGACCCGTACGACGAAGACCACGCCGACACTCGGCCGAGCCTGTATGACGCCGACAGCGACGACGACTGGAGCGACGTCGCTCCGGCCAAACCCAAGCGGGTCCGGGCCAAGCCAACCATCGAGCCGGCGATCTTCACCCTCGGAGACGCCGAGCAGACCGAGCTCGCGCTCGGTCCCGGCGCCCAGCGAGGCGCGTGGGTGCTGCCTCCTTCCACGTATCTCAATCGCACCGAGAGCCAGACGATCAATCGGGCGGAGGTGGAGGCGCGGGGCAAGACGCTCGTCGAGTCGCTCGCGTCTCACGGGGTGGAGACGAAGATGGTCGGCATGACGGTGGGACCCACCGTCACCCGGTACGAACTCGAGCTCGGTCCGGGTGTCAAGGTCGCTCGGATCACCAGCCTCAATCGCGACATCGCCTATGCGATGGCGGCGGTCGATGTCCGCATCCTGGCGCCGATCCCCGGCCGTTCGGCGATCGGGGTCGAGGTGCCGAACCACACCCGCCAGCTGGTCGCACTCGGCGACATCATGACCTCGCCCGAGGCCAAGGTTGCCAACCACCCACTCGATGTCGCGGTCGGGAAGGACATCGCTGGTCGGTCGGTGTTCTTGAACCTCGCCACCACACCGCACCTGCTCATCGCCGGCACCACGGGCGCCGGCAAGTCGAGCGGCATCAACTGCATCATCACCTCGTTGCTCATGCGCACCACACCCGAGCAGGTGAAGCTGATCCTCATCGACCCCAAGCAGGTCGAGATGGGCCAGTACAACCGGCTGCCGCACCTGCTCACCCAGCCGGTCACGAACCCCAAGAAGGCCGCCAACGCGCTCCAGTGGGCGTGCAAGGAGATGGATCGCCGCTACGACGTGCTGTCCGAGGTGGGGTTCCGCGACATCGGTGGGTTCAACGCGGCCTACGACCGCGGCGAACTCCAGGGTGAGGCGATCCCTGGATTGCTCGACGACGACGCGCCGCCGCAGTACGAGCGGATGTCGTACATCGTGGTCGTGGTCGACGAGCTCAACGACTTGATGATGGTGGCGGCTCGAGATGTCGAAGAGAGCATCACTCGCATCGCCCAGAAGGCTCGTGCGGTCGGCATCCACCTCATCGTCGCGACGCAGCGACCGTCGGTGAACGTGATCACCGGCGTGATCAAGGCCAACGTGCCGGCCCGAATGGCATTCGCCGTCTCATCGCTCACCGACAGCCGAGTCATCCTCGATCAGCCGGGTGCCGAGAAGCTGGTCGGCAAGGGCGACATGCTCCTGCTGCCGGGCAGCTCCAACGTGGCGCAGCGAATCCAGGGCTCGTTCGTCAGCGAAGAAGAGGTGCGCAAGGTCGTCGCGCACTGGCGCAGGCAGGCTCCCGACGTCACCTACGTCAGCGGCGTCGAGGGTGACGACAACGAAGGCGGCAGTGGCGGCGGAATGTTCGGCAGCTCGTCGGGTGGCGGCGACGAGGACGAGGACGAGGTGCTGATGCGCCAGGCCATCGAACTCGTGGTGCGGAGCCAGTTGGGCAGCACCTCGATGCTGCAGCGCAAGCTCAAGGTGGGCTTTGCCCGAGCGGGCCGGATCATGGACCTCCTCGAAACCCGCGGCATCGTCGGCCCCAGCGAGGGCTCGAAGGCTCGTTCGGTGCTGATGACGGTCGAGGAGTTCGAACTGCTCAGCGGCAACTGACACCTCAGCACGTCACAACCGAGGCAGGCAGGCAGGCAGCCGGCAGTTCGGAGCAGGTGTCCGGTGTCACGAAATGCCGGTCACGTGATGTGGGTTGGCTGTGGTGTGTCCACACCAGAGCCCATCGCCGTCGTCCGTCATGTCTTTCGTTCGCTGAACGCGATCGTGCGTCCGTTGATCGAAGCGGGGTTCGGCAACCCGTTGCCGATCGGCGTCGGTCCTCTCGTCGTCGAGACGACCGGGCGCGTCAGCGGATCGCCTCGGCGCGTGCCGCTGCTGTCGGCCCGAGTGGGTGACACGGTCTACGTCTCCACGGTGCGCGGCGACTCGCAGTGGATGAAGAACCTCGTTGCGTCGCCGGCGGCGAGGGTGCGCCTGTTCGGTCGCGACCGAGACGCCACGTCGGCTGTCTCACGCATCGGTGGCCTTCAGATCGCCACCCTCACCGTCCAGCCCTGAGGTCAGCCTCGATTTCATCCGTGAGCTACAGCCACCACTGCGGTACGTCCAGCTCACGGATGCCGACGTCAGGTCAGGCGACGCGGCGGCAGAGCAAGTGGCTGATGCCGCTTGCAAGCAGTTCGCCGCGTTGGTTCCAGACGTGTTGGTGGCTGGCCACCAGGCCTTCGCCTG
>JANNQK010000203.1:0-10159 GCA_031400715.1 Actinomycetes bacterium
TGTTCGAGAACGGCTACCTCGCGCTGAGCTGGCCCAAGGAGGTGGGCGGCGCCGGTCTGACGCCGCTCGAGAGCGTGGTGGTGGCCGAGGAGTTCGCCCGTGCCGGTGTGCCCACCGCCGGCCCCAACGACGGCTTCGGCATCACGATGCTCGGCAACACGATGCTTCGATGGGGCACCGACGAGCAGAAGCGGCACTACCTCCCACGGGTGTTGTCGGGCGAGGACCTCTGGTGTCAGGGTTATAGCGAGCCAGCCGCCGGAAGCGACCTCGGCAACCTGGGATGCCGCGCCGTGCTCGACGGCGACGAGTGGGTGATCAACGGTCAGAAGATCTGGACGTCGGGCGGCCACACGGCGACGCACATCTTCGTGCTGGCCCGCACCGATGCGACCGCGGCCAAGCATCGCGGCATCAGCTTCTTGCTGGTCGACCTGCGCCAACCCGGCGTGGAGGTGCGCCCGATCAAGATGATCTCCGGTGAGTCCGAGTTCAACGAGGTGTTCTTCTCCGACGCCAAGTGCCCCAAGGCGAACGTGGTCGGCGAGGTGAACGGGGGCTGGGCCGTGGCGATGACGCTGCTGGGCAACGAGCGGGGTGCCGGAGCGTCGGTGCAGGCCCTCGGCTTCCGGGGCGAGCTCGACAAGTTGGTCGACCTGGCCAGGGATCGTCGGGCCACCGACGATCCGGTGATCCGTCAGCGTCTGGCCCGGGCGCACACCAAGGTCGAGATCATGCGCTTCTTCGGGTACAAGGCGCTCACCAGCTTCCTGAAGGGAACGGCCCCGGGCGCCGACGCTTCGATCGGCAAGCTGTTCTGGAGCCAGCACCACCAGGAGATCACCGAGCTCTCGCTCGACATCCTTGGCGCAGACGCGATGGCGCCCGTCGGGCAGACACCGCAGCGGACGTTCGGCTGCGACGCCCCCGGTTCGCCGAACGACAGCGCCAACTGGGCGGGGGTCTTCTACAACGCCCGCGCCGGCACCATCTACGCCGGCACCAGCCAAGTGCAGAAGGGCATCGTCGGCGAGCAGATCCTCGGGTTGCCGAAGGAACCGCGCGCCGATGGTGGCGCCTGGAACACCATCCCCGGCCACGGCTGAACGACCCCGGATCGTCAACGCGCAACGCGCGAAGAGTGTTCACATGTCGTTCTCTTCACCGCGAACGCCTCCTGCGTTCGCCTCGACCGCTGTTCGTGTCGTGCAATGCGCGCTGGTCGTACGCCTGCTCGACGAGTGGTGGTCCTACCTCCCCGCCGGCACGATCGATGATCAGGTCCGTGACCTCGGGCTCTCGTACGGTCAGTCGGGGTGGCTGCTCGCGCTGTTGACCCTGGGCGGCGTCGCCGGCAGTCCCATCGCCGCGCTCGCCGACCGCGGCCACCGTCGCGCCTTGGCCTGCTCCGGCGCCGGGTGCATCGCGCTGGCGCTGTGTGCGTTCGCTGCGGCTGCGCCGTACCCCGTCCTCGTCATGGCTGCAGTGCTGCTCGGGGCGTCGAGCGACGCGATGATCCGACCCCTCGAGTCATCCCTGGCCGACATTGCCGACCACGCCGAGGCGAGCCTCGATCGGCTCCTCGGTCGTCAACACCTCATCTCGTGGCTCGGCGACTTCGTCGCTCCCGCGCTCTTGGCCCTCGGCGCTGTGTCGGTCATCGGTTGGCGCGGTGTGTTCGGCCTCACCGCGGTCGTGTTCGTCGCGTTCGGTGTGGTGCTCGCCAGAACCGCGTTCCCGTCGCCCGATCCCCATGTCGCCAACGCCGACGAGCCACTGCTCCGATCGGCGCACACGATGCTTCGAACTCCGGAGGTGTGGTGGTTGGTGGCGGCGGAGTTCGTTCTCCTCCCGCTCGACGAGGCGTTCCTCGGATTCGCCGTTGCCCGCTCTGCGGCCGATGGCAGCGGAGCGGTCGCGCAGCTGCTCGCCGGCGGCGTGGTCGCTGGCGGCATCATCGGCGCACTGATCGTCAGCCGACGCGGACTCGACCCGGCGCTGATCCGGTGGGGCTGTTCGCTGCTCGTCGCCGGTGCTGTCGCAACCGCACTACCAGCCGCGTTCGCAGTGCAACTCGTCGCACTCGCAGCAGTCGGTGGAGGCACAGCCATCGTCTGGGCCAAGGTGCACCATCGAATCCTCACCCTCGTTCCGGGTCGGAGTGCGACAACATCGACCATGGTCGGGCTGTTGAGCACACCTGCGCTGCTGGTCCCGGTCGCGATGGGGCTCGTCGCAGATGCTGCGTCGATCACCATGGCACTCGTCGCGACCGCCACGCTGTCGTTCCCGCTCGCCGTCGCGGTGCTCCGCCTGGGTGGTGGGAGGGTCACGGCCGAGGAGCTGGAGGAGATCGACGACGACTGAGGCGCGAAGAGGGTCCGAGATGATTCGCGTCAGTCGGATGCGCCGGAGAGCTGCATGCGGCGCATCCGCCAGTTGGCTACCGCCAACGCCACCGCAGTCACGATCAACAAGCGGCCGATGGCCGAGGTGCCCTGCGGGATTCCGTCGCGAACCAGCCGCTCAGGGGCATCGTCGAGCAGACCGACGAACACGGCTCGCGACTCCCACGTCGGCGACAGCTGGGCGATTCCGGTGAGCGCAGTGCCGAGCAGGCGTTCGATGAGGAACACCATCGCGAGCGACCACACCGCGGTGCGACGCGTGATGCATCCGATCGCGATGAACAGCGCCACGTAACTCACGCTGCCAGCAGCAGCTGCGACGAATGCAGGGCCAGCGCTCGACGTGGAACCGGCCAGCACCGCGGCGAGGGCGCAGGCCGGTGCGATGGTGAGCAGTGCGACGCCTGACCCACCGAGCCAGCGACCGACCACGATCTGCCACGTCGGCGCAGGCGAGAGCCACGTGAAGTGGAACGTCCCGGCGCGCACCTCTGCACCGAGCACCGAGTCGCCGATCACGAGCGCAGCGATCGGCATGACGAGGCCGAAGATGCCCTCGGCGGCGACGTTCGCGAACGCCACGTCTGCACGTGCGTCGACGGCTCGACTCAGCAGGCCGAACAGCAGAGCGCCCACGCACGGCAGCAGGATCGCCGCCCAACGCTTCGATGGCAAGCACGATCGCAACGTGTAGCTCAGGATCGCCGCGAAAGGCGACCGTGGGCGCACCGGTGCAGTAGGGGCACTCATCGAACGAGCTCCCGGAACAGGCTCTCCAACGAATCGTCGAGTGCGCGCACTTCGAGCAGGCGGATCGAAGCGTCACGAGCCAGCCGAGGGAGGGCGCTGGCCAACTGTCGCGCCTGCAGGGTCTGCACCACGAGCGCCCCCCGGCCGGCGTCGAAGGTCACGCCGGCGACCGACTCGAGACCGACGAGCGCTGCGGCCAGCACGCGTGGCTGATCGGCGCGTACCAGCACATGTCGGGGACGGTCGTCGAGCGCGTCGCGGATCGCCCGCTGCCCTCCCGCGGCGGCGAGGCGGCCGTGCATCAGCACGATCACTCGCTCGGCCATTCGCTCCACCTCGTTGAGCACGTGCGAGCTGACGATCACCGTGCAACCGCGGGCACCCAACTGCTTGAACAGCGCGATCAGATGCTGACGCTGCACCGGATCGGCACCGTTCAGTGGCTCGTCGAGCACCAGCACCGCAGGGTCGGTCACGAGTGCGGCCGCCACCTTGGTGCGCTGACGCATGCCTTTGCTGAACCCGTCGACGCGACGGTCGGCAGCATCGGCGAGGCCCACCTCGTGGAGCACCCGATCGACGGCATCCCGATCGGTCACCCGGTGCAGGTCGGCGACGTAGCGCACGAACCCGCGGGCGGTGAGACCTCCGGGCACCGCTTCGTCCTCGGGTACCAGCGCCAGTCGTCGATGGACTCCGCGATCGCGTCGCGGGTCGCGACCGTCGACACGCACGCTGCCCTGGTTGACCCCGACGAGGCCCACGATCGCGCGCATCAGCGTGGTCTTGCCGGCGCCGTTGGGACCGAGGAGGCCGGTGACACCCGGGCCGAACGAACAGCTCAGTTCGCTGAGCGCAACCTTCGCGCCGAACCACACCGACACCTGCCTCACTTCGACGGTCGCGTCGGCGACGAACGCCGGATCGGCGGAGCCTGCCTCACCCTGCGCCGACGGTGGGAGCCCGGTCATCAGCGCTCGGTCCAGCGGTAGCGGCGCCACAGCACCGTCAGGCCCACGGCGACGACCAGGACGAACTCGGCCAGCGCCATGACACCGCCATTGGGCACACCGCCCAACGGAGAGTCGCGATCGATGTTGCCCAGGAAGATGACATCGCGTAGGTACAGCGGAAGGGCCAACACGTTGATCATGGCGGCCGGCGAACCTTCGCCGGAGCGGAAGTCACCCACCAGCACGCCCGACGCGATCGAGGTGACGAGGAACAGACCGATCACCGCGGCACCGGCGACGATGCGCCGATCGGTGAGCGATGCGATGGCCACACCGATCACGGCATAGTGCACCGAGAGCACGACGACGGCGAGTGGCACCTTCCAGAGCACGTCGAGATGGCCGGTGAAGTAGTCGAGCGCACTGTCGCTCACGAGCATGTTCCCGATGAACAGCACCATCTGCGGGATGAACGAGAACGCGAACAGGATCGCGACGATGGCGCTCACTTTCGCGGCCACGTAGTCGATGCCCACGAGCGGGCGCGAGAACAGCAGCGGCAGCACGCGTTGGCGCCGATCGGGACACACCACGTCGGGCGCCACCACGGCGATGAACAACAGCAGTGCCGACGAGACACCGACGTAGTCGCGGTAGGTGATGATCTCGATGCGATCGGTCAGTCGATCACGAGTGACGTATCCGATCCCGATGTTGACGATGGCCGGCATCGTCACCACGGCGAGCAGCAGGAACGGGGCCGTCTTCTGGCGCCACGACCGGCGGATGCCGAGCGCCCGCCGCACCGATGCCTTGAAAAGCGCGAGCGTGGCAGCCACCCGCCGACCGCGCGGCCCCTCGTACGGGCGGTACCCGCGGTCGTAGACCGCTCCGCCCGAACCCCGGGAACCACCGACCGCTGGCATCGAGCTCATCGCTGCTCGCCTGACCGGCGAAGGAACACTTCGTCCAGCGAGGTGGAACGGGTGGTGAGGCGATGCAGCGGGAGACCGAGGTCGGCGACCAGGTCGCACACACGGTCGAGGTCGTGGTCGCTGTCGATGGAGACATCGACGAGGTCGTCGAGCACACGCGCCCTCAGGCCGATCCGTTCGAGGCCGGTCATCAGGGTCGCATGGTCCACACCGACGTCGACGGTGACCACGCCGGTGCGCTCGAGGAGTGACTCGGTGGCACCCGACACCACCAGGTGCCCGCCGTCGATCATCAGAACGTGGTCGCACACCTGCTGCACGTCGTCGAGCAGGTGCGTGGCCATCAGCACCGAGATGCCGAACGTGCCGAGCCGAGCCACCAGCGCGAGCATCTCCTCGCGACCGAGGGGGTCGAGTCCGGCCGTCGGCTCGTCGAGCAGGACGAGTTCAGGATCGCCCACCAACGCCTGGGCGAGCTTGGTTCGTTGGCGCATGCCGGTGGAGAACCCGCTGATCGGGCGGAACCGTGCCTCGTCGAGACCCACGAGGTCGAGGATGTCGGAGGCTCGCTGGCGCGCGTCTCGCGCCGGCAAGCCGCTCAGTTCGCCGAACGTGGCGACCACGTCTGCGGCGGTCTGATCGAGCGGCAAGCAGTCGTGCTCAGGCATGTACCCAAGTCGCGAGCGCACCTCGATCGGGTCCGCGGCAACGTCGATGCCACAGACCTCGACCGTGCCTTCGGTGGGGCGGGCGAGGCCGAGCATCAGCCGGAACATCGTGGTCTTGCCCGCCCCGTTCGCGCCCACCAGGCCGACGAGACCTCGCGGCACGTCGACGGTGAGATCGTCGAGCGCCGTCACACCTGGGTATCGCTTGGTGAGCGCCTCGAGCCGGAACAACGACCCAGAATGCACGAGGTGCGATTCTCACACAACCGATCAGGGATGCGGCTGCAGCGTCGCAGCCCGGCGCTCAGGTGACTGCGTCGAGGGACGCTCGAAGCGTGCCGACCAGTCGGTCGATCTCGGCTTCGGTGACAACGAACGGCGGCGCGACCATGATTGCGTTCGCCACCGGACCGGAACCGGCCGGATACACCCACAGATCGCGTTCGAGGGCGGCCATCACCACCTCGTCGCGGTTCACATCGATCTCGATGCCGTAGAACAAGCCCATGCCACGGATGTCGCGCACCGCGCCCTGACCGTCGAGTGCCTCGCGCAGTCGCGTGCCGAGCAGCTCGCCCATCACCCGGCAACGTTCGATCAGGTGCTCGCGCTCGAGGATCTCGAGCACCTTGAGCGATGCGGCTCACGACGCGTCGTTGCCGGTGAACGTGAAGTACATGAAGCCACTGCCGCGAAGCGAGTCGGCAACCTGATCGGTCGCCGCGACTGCTCCCATCGGCACGTAGCCACCACCCAGGCCCTTGCCTCCGACGATCACGTCAGGCTCCATCGGGAACTGCTGATGGCCCCACACCGCTCCGGTGCGGCCGTAGCCGGTCATCACCTCGTCGGCGATGAGCAGGATGTCGTGCTCCTTGCACGCCTGGCTGACCACTCGCCAGTATTCGTCGGTGGCCACCAGACACGCCCCGGCCGCGCCGATGATCGGCTCGGCGATGAAGCCGGCGATCGTGGCCGGATCCTCCTGTTCGATCACCTTCAACACCTGCTCGGGGTCGTCCCAAGGCACCTTCGGGAAGGGCAACAGCAGCGGTTCGTAGCCGGCCTGGCGACCGGTGTGGCTCGCAGCGGCCATGGTGCCGATGGTCATGCCGTGATAGCTGGGATGCCGTCCAATCACCTTCCAGCGGTCGGGGCGACCTTTGGCCACCTGGTAGGCGCGGGCCAGACGCAACGCCGAATCGGTGCTTTCACTGCCACCGCTGGTGAAGAAAACGTGCCCGAAGCCGGGCGGCAACCAGCGCTCGACGAGAGCATCGTGCAGTGCCAGCCGAGCAGGCGTGGGCCACAACGGGACCACGTAACCCCCGGCTGCCATCGCCTCCCGTGCTGCATCGGCCACCTCGGCCCGCCCCCAGCCGATGTTCCCGACGATCGCGCCTGCAGCGCCGTCCAGGATCGAGCGGCCATCGGCGGTGTGCAGGAGACAACCGTCGCCGCCGATGATCGTCGGATAGGTCGCCGATCCGGGAACGAAGGCGTATCGACTGGGGTCTCGCGTATCGGTCACATCCAAGTGTCGCATGTGTCGCATGTGTCCCGATGGTCCGATCGACTCGATCGAGTCAGTCGGCGAGGTTGTGGCGGAACATGATCGACAGGCGCGGTCCATGGGCGTGCGCCACCTTCGGCACCGCATGTTCCCAGTCGTGCTGTGTGGCGCCGCCCATCACCAGCAGATCGCCGTGGCCCAACAACCAGCTCTGCGATGATCCGCCGGACTTCGGCCGCATCTGAAACGGGCGCGGCGACCCGAGGCTCACGATCGCGACTGTGGGATCCTCGTGCTCGAAGCGCTCGCGATCGGCGTGCCACGCCACCGAGTCGCGACCATCGCGGTAGAGGTTGAACCCGATCGAGTCGAACGTCTGGCGGTAGTGCTCGCTCAACGCCTGACGGGCGGTCCCCAGGACCGGCACCGGTTCGGCGGACCTCGAACCGATCGTCCACCAGGCGGTCAATCGCGGTTCGAGCATCAGCTGGTCGTACATCACCACCTCGCGCTGCGACCACCGCAGCCGGGCGACGAGCTCTCCGAACAGGAGATCGGAACCGTGCATCCACCGCGGCAGCAGATCGACCCAGCAGTCGGCGTCGAGGTGGGTTCGTTCGACGCCATCGAAGCGGGGGTCGATCCAGGGGTCGTCGATTCCGAACAGCGACGCCTGGTAGCTGACCGGGACGAAGGCGGCGGGAAGTGACGCAACGGTGGACATCGCGACAGCCTCGCGGATCGAACACGTGTTCGCAACAGTTGATGTGGTCGCCGACGCGTCGCGCCTGGTGATGGACGTCCTGTCAGACTCCGAGCGTGATCCGCATCGACGACGCCAGCGACCGACGGCTCGATCCGTACCGTTCGCTCCGGGCTCGCGAGAGCGCCGAAGTGCTGTGGGCCGAAGGACCGACGGTGGTGGAACGTCTGCTGCGCTCGGGTCTCCGCGTGCGGTCGTTGCTCCTCACCCCGGCAGCCCACGGTCGACTGGCGACGCAGGACGACCTCGTCGAGCACACCGTGTACGTCGCTGAGCAGCGCACGGTGAACGAGGTGGTTGGTTTCGATCTTCATCGAGGAGCGATCGCCATCGCCGACCGTCCGGTGCCGCTGACGCTGGCTGGCGTGCTCGGCGACGCTCGCCGAGTGGTGGTGCTCGAAGGGATCAACGACGCCGAGAACCTGGGTGCGATCGCGAGATCGGCTCGTGGGCTGGGGGCCGATGGATTGGTGCTCGATCCCACCTGCGCCGATCCGTTCTACCGGCGTTCCGTGCGGGTGTCGATGGGCGAGGTCCTGCACCTCCCGATCGCCAGAGCATCGTTGGACGAGGTGTTCGCTCTGCTCGACGCCCGTGGCTTTCACACGTGGGCGCTCACGCCTCGGCCCAACGCCACGCTGATCGGTGAGCTGGTCTCAGCCGGTGTACCCGACCGGCTCGCGCTCGTGCTCGGCGCCGAGGGACCCGGACTCAGCGATGCCGTGCTCAGCTCGAGAACCAATGTGCGCATCCCCCAACGCCACGACGTGGATTCGTTGAATGTGGGTCACGCCGCGGCGGCGGCGCTCGCGATCGTGGCATCATCGGCGCCATGAGCGACATCACACGCGTTGGAGTGGTCGGCTGCGGCCTCATGGGATCGGGCATCGCCGAGGTGTGCAGCCGCGCCGGCCTCGATGTCATGGTCCGCGAGATCGATGCGGCCGCTGCCGAGGCGGGCCAGAAGCGGCTCATCGGATCGCTCGACCGCGGGGTGCGTTCGGGGAAGCTGAGCGAGGACGAGCGTGACGCCGCCATCGCTCGTCTGACCTTCACCACCGATCTGGGTGACATGGCCGATCGGCAGCTCGTGATCGAGGCCGTGGTGGAGGACGAGTCACTCAAGACCGAGGTGTTCGCGACCCTCGACAAGGTCGTGCTCGACGAGGATGCGATCCTCGCATCGAACACCAGCTCGATCCCCGTGATGAAGCTCGGGATCGCCACGAAGCGGCCCGAACATGTACTCGGCATCCACTTCTTCAATCCGGTGCCCGTGCTCAAGCTGGTCGAGTTGGTCACCAGCTTGCTGACCGCACCGGAGACCGCAGTACGAGCCGAGGCCTTCGCGACGGACGTTCTCCACAAGAAGGTGATCCGCAGCCAGGATCGGGCCGGGTTCATCGTGAACGCTCTCCTGATCCCGTACATCCTGTCGTCGATCCGGATGATGGAGTCGGGCTTCGCCACGGCGCCCGACATCGACACGGGCATGGTGGAGGGGTGCAACCACCCGATGGGGCCGCTGCGCCTGGCTGATCTGATCGGCCTCGACACCACCTTGGCCGTGGCCGACAGCCTGTACGCCGAGTTCAAGGAACCGCTGTACGCATCGCCGCCGCTGCTCTCGCGCATGGTGGAGGCCGGCCTGCTCGGTCGCAAGGCCGGTCGCGGGTTCTACGACTACCACTGACCCGTCGTGGCCGTCTTGGCCGTCTTGGCCGTCTTGGCCGACCCGACGAGCGGCCGCCTGGGTTGCTAGCGATCGGTGCGAAGCGCCTCTGCCACGAGCCACGGGCCGAGGAACTGCTCCGCCAATTCGGTCGCCGGGCCGACATCGATGTGCACGCCGTCGGCCCGCCAGGTGTCGTCGTCGAAGCGCCCCGTCGCACGAGCCCACGCGTCGAGGTCGACCAGGCTCACGTGGCGGCCGAACCTGGACACGACGTCGCGGACGATCTGGTGGTGTGCGTCGTAGCGCTCGACCTCGTTCATCTCCGGTTCGTTCCACAGGTGTGATGGCGTGGGCGGCACCACCCACACGACATCGGGAACGCCGGCAGAGACCACGCCCATGGTGAGGTTGGCATAAGCGTCAGCGATGCGGGCCTGCGCTCGGGCGTCGGTCGGTCCGATCGGGCCTTCCTGAGCGCTCCACTGCCGGTTCGC
>JANNQK010000204.1:0-12325 GCA_031400715.1 Actinomycetes bacterium
CAGTCGATGAGCAGGATGCGATCGTCGTGCTCGACCGCCATGCAGTTCCGGCCGATCTCACCGAGACCACCCAGGAACGCGATGCGAACGGGTGCGCTCACAGCATCACGCACGCGTCGGGCGTCGGAGAAGACAGGTCAGTGGTCAGGACGGTGGGGGAACACATCTCGCCAGCGTTGCAGATTCGCCGCCACAACAGGTGCTCGCTCGTCGACGAACGTCGGTGCATCGCCCATCGGTAACCTCGCCTGCCCGACCGCGAAGCCGAGATGGCGCATCATCGCCTTGGTGGGGATGGGGTTCGGCGCGTCGTCGCCGGTCTCGAACGCGAAGCTCTCGAGCAGGCGACCGTTGACCAGGCGGGCACCGGCGAGGTCGCCCTTGTCCCAGAGGTCGAACATCTCCTGGTGGTCGGGGCCGGTCCAGTGCGTGGCGACACCGACCACTCCGACGGCGCCGCAGGCCAGCAACGGCAAGGTCATCCCGTCGTCGCCGCTGTACACCTCGACGTCGAGGCCCGCGTGCGCAGCGGTGCTGATCAGCACGGCGGTCTCGCCGGGGTTCCCGGCTGCGTCCTTCAACGCGATCACGTTGGGCACCTCGGCGAACAACGACAACAGCGTGGCCGTGTTGATCTTGCGCCCGGTGCGCACGGGGATGTCGTACACCATCACCGGCAACGTGGTGGCGGCAGCCATCGCCCGGATGTGACCGGAGATACCGGCTTGCGAGGGCCTGTTGTAGTACGGGCACACCGCGAGCACACCCGCAGCGCCCAACGCCTCGGCCTCGGCGGTCATGTGCACCGAGTGCGCCGTGTCGTTGGTGCCGGTACCGGCGATCACCGGGATGCTGACGGCTTCGATCACCGCGGCGAACAACGACAGCCGCTCGTCATCGGTGAGCACCGGCGACTCGCCCGTCGTGCCGGCGACGACGATGCCGTCGTTGCCCTGGTCCTGCAGGTACCGAGCGAGCGTGCGGGCGACGTCGAGATCGAGGCGACCATCGGCACCGAACGGCGTGACCATCGCCGTGAGCACCCGACCGAAGCGTGCCATCAGAACGACCCTTCGGCGGTACGGTCGATGCCCTGGGTGAGGATGAGATCTTCGTGCAGTTCCATCCACACATCGTGGTAGCTGCCGCACATGACGCCGGTGAACATATTCGTTTCACCGGCGACCACGCGCTGGCACGTCGATGCCAGCCTGGGGCCGTAGGCGTGCAGCCGTTCGAGCACGACGGCCATCGCTGCCACCGCCGGGACCGCGGCGTCGTTGAGCGCGACCAACCGGCCGACGACCTCGGCGTCGTACACCGCATCGGTGTGGTCGTTCGGTGCGCCATCTCTGAGCTGCCAGTCACCACACAGCGCCTTGAACCGCTCGTTGATGCCGAGGAACGCCTCATACGCATCATGCATCTTCTCGGCGATGTGCAGATGGCCGACGTCGGCGACGAGCGCCGTCTTGTGCTCCTCACGGCCGACAGGGGTGAGCTGCCACAGTTGACGCGCCTCTCGGAACATGGCCCACTCCCGAGCGAGCAGGTCGGCCAGGTGCACCTCCACCACGGAGACCGGCAAGTCGGCGACCTCGGCGACGGTTTCGAGCTTGGCGAAGCCCTTGATGCGCAACGCATGGAACGTACGGAAGAACGGATCTGAGTGCAGCGACATACGGAACGCGACTCTAGCGATGCACTGGTCGGGGCATCCCATGCGCACGGCCAGCGCCCTCCGCCGGACATGGCAGACTCCGGATCCACACGGGAGGGCTTTCCGTCGGGGTCGGGGGATCACCATGGACGAACCATCATGAGCGTCATCGAGCACGAGCCTGCCGGTATGGCCGACAAGGGTCTGAAGGGAGGTTCTCTCGGTCTCGTCGCAGTGATCGTGATCGGCGTTGCGTCGACGGCACCCGGCTACAGCCTGGCTGCCAGCGTCGGCTTCGTCACCGATTCGGTCGCCGAGAAGGCGCCCTTCATCATCCTGTTCGCGTTCGTGCCGATGGCATGCATCGCCGCAGCCTTCTACTACCTGAACAAGGCCGATCCCGATTGCGGCACCAACTTCACCTGGGGTGTGCGAGCGTTCGGCCCGAAGGCGGGATGGATCGCCGGATGGGGCTGCATCGTCGCCGACCTCGTGATCATGCCCAACCTGGCGGGCATCTCGGGCCAGTACCTGGTGCTGTTGTTCGACGAGAGCGCCGCCGACAACATCTGGCTCACCACGTTCATCGGCATCCTGTTCATCATTGCCATGACCTGGATCTGCTGGAAGGGCATCGAGATGTCGGCCCGGTCGCAGGTGCTCCTGCTGGGCACCGAACTGATCGTGTTGGCGGTCTTCGCGGTGATCGCCCTCAGCAAGTCCTTCGGCGACGGCATCACCCGCACGTTCAACGACGTCGAGTACTCATCGGTGAAGCCGAGCCTGTCGTGGATGTCGCCATCGGGGCTCTCGGCCAGCAGCATCACCGCCGGGCTCGTGGTGGCGGTGTTCATCTACTGGGGTTGGGACACCTGTGTGTCGGTGAACGAAGAGGCCAAGGACTCAGCCACCACGCCTGGCCGCGCCGCCGTCTTCAGCACGCTGATCCTTCTCGCCATCTACCTCATCGTCACGTACGGAGCGGTCTCGCTGCTCGGTCCGCAGTTCGTGACCGACAACGCCGACGAGGCGCTGTTCCAACTCGGCAAGGCGGCGCTGCCCGACTGGATGGTGAAGCTGCTCGTCATCTCGATCCTCACGTCGGCTGCCGCCTCGTGCCAGACGACCATCCTGCCGGCCACTCGCACGATGCTGTCGATGGGCTCGCACGGTGCGGCGCCGCCCAAGCTCGCCCAGATCGACCGCAAGCGACTCACCCCCGACTTCAGCACCTGGCTCTTCGGCATCGGTTCGATCGTCTGGTACCTGCTGCTGGTGATCATCAGCAACAACACCGACACCGATGCCTACAGCGCATCGATCGCCGCGGTCGGCATGGCGATCGCGGTGTACTACGGCCTGTCCGGCATCTCGTGCATCGTGTACTACCGCCGCTTCTTGACGAAGAGCGCGAAGAACTTCTTCCTGATCGGCGTCCTACCCGGTTTCGGCGGGGTCGTGCTGTTGTACGTCTTCTGCAAGACCGTGTGGGACTCACGCAACGCCGAGTACGGCTACGGCACGTTGTTCGGCGTGGGCACGGTGTTGGTGATCGGCACGTTGCTGTTGGTCGTGGGTGTGCCGTTGATGCTGTGGTGCAGCCGCCGGTACCCGCTCTTCTTCACCTACCGACCCGACCCGGCCGATCTGGTGAAGGATCCGAACCAGGCCGACACCCTGGCCGCCCCGTTGGGCACGTACACGAGGTCGAACCCCACCGGGGTCGGCGCAGGGAAGGACGTCTGAGATGGCCGTTCAATTGGTGGTGGGCGTCGGCGGAGACAGCGGCGGCACCGAAGCAGCGCGATTCGCGGCCACGGTGGCAGCGGCCACGCAGGGCAGCCTGGTGCTCGTCTTCGGATACGAGGTGAGCCCGATGGGTCCGCGGGGAGGCGCGCTGGAGG
The DNA here is from genome assembly GCA_031400715.1 of Actinomycetes bacterium. GTDB lineage: Bacteria > Actinomycetota > Acidimicrobiia > Acidimicrobiales > Ilumatobacteraceae > VFMC01. Next base: position 3,565 of record JANNQK010000204.1, read on the forward strand.
ACGAGATCGAAGCGATCGGGATCGAGATCACCGATGCGGTGAAAGCGCAACTGGCGGCAAGCCACCCCGAGCTCGCGGTCGACGTCGAGCTGGTGCGCGACCGACCCGTCGAGAGCCTGATCCAGGTCGCACTGGCTCGCGGCGCCGACGCGATCGTGGTCGGCCACGGCGGCCGCGGACCGATGCGAGGCGCGTTGCTCGGCAGCATCACCTACGAGATCGTGCACCGTTCGCCGGTGCCGGTGGTGGTGGTGCCGGAACCCGACGAGGAGTGATCACTCCCCCGCGACGGGGACGGGAGCCTGCACCTCGCCGCTGGTGTCGAGCGCGAACGAGGTGTACTCCTCGCCCGTGTCGGCCCAGTCCTCGAACTGGATGACGTTCATCTCCTCGAAACGGTGACGCAGCCACTTGTCGTTGCGGTCGAGCAGGCCGAGCTTCTTGCAGTTCGGCACGATCTTCGAGAACAGCATCGACTGGAACAGGCCACGGGTGGGATCGGCCAGCACCATCGGCGCGATGTCCTTCACGTTCACGCCCATCCGCTCCCACACCTCCTGGCTCATGAACCGGTCGCGCATGCGCACCGCAGCCTCGAAGGCGAACTCCTGACGATCCTTCATCTCGGCATCGGTCATGCCGTCGTAGACCTCTTTCAGGCTGAGCACGCCGAAGGCCACGTGGCGCGCCTCGTCGCTCATCACGTAGCGGAGCAACTGCTTCAGCAGCGGCTCGCCCGTGGTCTGGTGGAGGAAGCCGAACGCTGCGAGGGCCAGGCCCTCCACCATCACCTGCATGCCGAGGTAGGTCATGTCCCAGCGGCTGTCGTTGACGATGTCGTCGAGCAACATCCGCAGATGAGCGTTCACGTGATACCCGCCGCCGAGCTTCTCCTCGAGGTAGCGGGCGAACACCTCGACGTGGCGTGCCTCGTCGACCACCTGGGTGGCGGCGTAGAGCTTTGCGTCGTACCAGGGCACTGTCTCGACGATCTTGGCGGTGCAGATGAGTGCACCCTGCTCGCCGTGCAGGAACTGACTGAGCGTCCAGTTGCGGCTCTCGATGCCGAACGCGAGCCACTCCTTCTCCTTCCACCTCTCGACTGCGGTGCCGACGTAGACGTTCGGGTCGAAGCCGGTGCCGAGGACGGCCTGGTCGGTGGCGACGGTGCGTTCGACGTCGACCTCGGTGCTCCACGGCAGGTCGGTGGCACCGTTCCACTGGCCGGTCTTGGCCTTCTCGTACAGCTTGCGCAATGCCGGGCGCGTGAGGGAGTAGTCCCACGTGAAGATCGCGTCGGCGTTGTCCTTCACGACGTGCTCGACCTCGTTGGGGTCGGTGCCGGCGATGGCCAGGATCGCGTCGATGTCGTTGATCTCGGCGCGACCGAGGATGTCGGCGTTGGTGTTGAAGTCGATGCTCATGCAGGGCTCCTGATGACGGGGGGTACGGGGGTACGGGGGATGTTGGGGGGTGTCGTGGGATCAGTACGGGACGGCAGGAGGCGCGAACGTCGGCAGGACGTGCGTGGTGATGAACGCTCGCGCCGAGGCTTCGTCACCGAGATCGACGTGTTCCGACGGCGCCAAGAAGTACGAGATGACCAGGCGTGCGAGCAGCTCGACGAGACGCTGTGCATGTGCCCGGTCGAGGTAGGGCTCCACCTTGCCGGAGAGGAACAGCGAGGCCATCCTGATGATCCGGGGCAGTCCCTGCACGGTGAGGTTGCTCAGGGTGTCGCCCGGCTCCGACGCCAGCATGACCGCGAGGTGTTCGTCGGCGCGCAGCTCGGTCGTGGCGTACACCACGGTACGCACGAGCAGCTCCTCCAGCTCGTGAGTGCCTTCGATGTGCGCACTGAGCCCGGTGAAGAACTCCTCCAGCTCGTGCACACGAAGTGCGTCGAACAGCACGTCCTTGCCACCTGGGAACATCCGATACAGGGTCGCTCTCGAGACACCGGCTTCGGCGGCGATGTCGTCGATGGTCACCTTGGCGATGCCCCATCGCGCACAGCACGACTTCGTGGCGTCGAGCACGCGGAGCTCTGTCGGGGTCACGGATGAGACGATAAGACACTATTCGTCTCACCGTCAAGGGTGAGGACGAGCGATGCTCGAATCCCGACCTTCCGGGTCGGGTTTCGAGGGGTTCTGATATCATCGTCGCCTCAGCGTGAACACCTGAACAGGAGCACTTTCAACATGCGCACACCCACCAAACGGTTCGCTCTCTCGGCGATCATCGTCGGCACTCTGGTGCTGGCAGCTTGCGGAGACGATGCCGTCGAGACGACCGACACGGATGCACCCACAGCCACCGAGGCACCCGGGACGACCGCCCTCGACACCAGCGCCGACCCCAAGGCATGCGCCCAGGGCAACACGATCACCGATGGTGTGCTCACCATCGCGACGGGCGAGCCGGCGTTCCCGCCGTACGTCATCAACGACGCCACCCCCGAGGACGGCCAAGGTTTCGAGGCAGCTGTCGCGATGGCCGTCGCCAAGGAGCTCGGATTCGAAGGCGCGGCGGTCACCTGGGCGCGCACCCCCTTCGATGCCGCGATCTCACCCGGCCCGAAGGAGTTCGACTTCAACCTCCAGCAGTACACGATCACCTCCGATCGCGCCCAGGTCGTCGACTTCAGCGACGGGTACTACTCCGCAGCGCAGGCGGTCTTCGGCTTTGCCGACTCGCCGGCCGCCGCGGCCAAGACGATCGCCGACCTGAAGGGTCTGAACATCGGCGTCGCCGCCGGCACCACGAGCATCGCCTACGTCGAAGAGACCATCCAGCCCGACGCCGAGGTACAGGTCTTCAACGACAACGCCGCGGCCAAGATCGCCCTCGAGTCGAAGCAGATCGACGCGATCGTGAGCGACCTGCCGACCGCGTTGTTCGTCACGGCCGTCGAGATCGAAGGCACCAAGGTGTTCGGTCAGATCGAGGGCAGCGGAACCGACGAGTTCGGCCTGCTGCTCGCCAAGGACAGCGCGCTCACCGCGTGCGTGAACATCGCGCTGGCCAACCTCAAGGCCAGCGGCCAACTCGACCAGATCACCACGACCTGGATGTCGGACTACACCGAGGCCCCGATCATCACCGCCGGCTGAGTCGCCGATCCCTCGTCCACCGACGATCGATTCGACGAATCGTCCGATGACCCAGCAGTCCGACGGAGCCGACGCGAACGCGTCGGCTCCGTCGCGCCCGGGCCCCAGCAGGCGCGCCGCCTACGACATCGAACAGCGCCGCCGCAGCACGCTCGTCGCGTCGGTGTCGACGGTGCTGGTGGTGGCCGCGATCATCCTCCTGGTCCCGCTCACCCCGGGCTGGGACCGGGTGCGCGCCTCCTTCTTCGACTGGGACACGTTCACCGAGTCGCTGCCGAAGCTGTGGAAGCCGTTCTGGCTGAACATCCGCATCTTCCTGATCTGCGCACCCTGCATCGTCGTGGTCGGCATGCTCATCGCGATCGCCCGCAGCGTGCGGTCGCCGGCGCTGTTCCCCCTCCGGCTGTTCGCCACCCTGTACACCGATGTCGTCCGCGGCGTGCCGGTGATCCTGTGGATCACGTTGATCGGATTCGGCGTGCCGGGGCTCTTCAACGAGCGGGCGTGGTACACCAAGCCGGTCATCTGGGGCGGCGTCGCCCTGGTGATGTGCTACTCCGCCTACGTCGCCGAGGTGTTCCGCGCCGGCATCGAGGGCATCCACGAGAGCCAACGCGCGGCATCGAGATCGCTCGGCCTCAGCTCGACCCAGACGATGCGCAGCGTCGTGCTGCCACAGGCCGTTCGCCGCGTCGTGCCTCCCCTGATGAACGACATGGTCAGCCTGCAGAAAGACGTCGCGCTGGTCAGCATCATCGGCCCGGTCGAGGCGTTGCGCCGTGCCGGCATCCTGGTGTCGCAGAGCTTCAACTTCACCCCCTACGTCGCCGCCGCCGTCCTGTTCCTCCTCGTGAGCATCCCGCTCACACGCCTCACCGATCACCTGATGGCGCGCCAGCGTCGCCGCACCAGCGGGACTGCCGTCGCATGAGCGCGACCCCCCGATCGGCATCCAAGCTTCGGCTCGAGCACGTGCGGAAGTCGTTCGGCGACCGTGTCGTGCTCGACGACGTCACCCTCGACGTCGGAGCGCACGAGGTCGTGTGCCTCATCGGCGCGTCGGGCTCGGGCAAGAGCACCATGCTGCGCTGCATCAACCTGCTCGAACCGATCGACGACGGCAGCATCTTCCTCGACGGCATCGACATCGCCGAACCCGGCCACGACCCCGACCCTGTGCGACGTCGCGTCGGCATGGTGTTCCAGAGCTACAACCTGTTTCCGCACATGTCGGTGCTGCGCAACGTCACCCTGGCGCCCACCAAGGTCCTCCGGCAGCCGAGGCCTGACGCCGAGCACGCCGCTCATGAGCTGCTGCAGCGGTTCGGTCTCGACGACAAGGCCGAGGCCTTCCCCGACCAGCTGAGCGGAGGCCAACAGCAACGAGTGGCGATCGTGCGTGCGCTGGCGATGCAGCCCGAGATCATGCTCCTCGACGAGGTGACCGCAGCGCTCGACCCGGTTCTGGTGGGCGAGGTGTTGAACGTCATCCGCGACATGCGCGGCCTGGGCATGACGATGGTGCTCGCCACACACGAGATGGGATTCGCCCGTGAGATCAGCGACCGGGTGTGCTTCCTGCACCAGGGTCGCGTGATGGAGTTCGGCCCTCCGGAGCAGATGTTCAGCGCACCCGAGCGCCCCGAGACGCGCGACTTCCTCGCGCGGGTCATCGCATCGGGTCGGCTCTGACCCGATCGGCGAACCTCACGAACACCAGGTCGGGCTCGTCGTAGGAGCCCATCGGCCGACCGGGGGTGTCGCGCGGCTCGAATCCCAGGCGTTCCAGCAGCCGCACCGAGCTCACGTTTCCGGGATGCACCGCCGCCCAGCTCTCGTCGACACCGAGTTCGTCACGCACGTGATCGAGCATCCATGTCGCGCCCTCGGTTGCGAAACCCTGGCCCCAGAACGCCGGCCCGAACAGATACGCGACCTCGGCCCACTCCCCCGTCTGCCTGGTCTCGCCGTACGTCGTGGCCTCCAGTCGTCCGACGATCACGCCATCCTCGGTTCGACGAGCGACCCAGTTGTGCCAATGCTCGGTCGGCCAAGCCGGGCCGGGGCCGGCGGTGACCCGGTCGATGCGTTCGTGGAGCGCCTCGAGGGTGGTGACGTCGGGGCCCCCGATGAAGGTTCCCACTCGGTCGTCGTCGAGCGCAGCGAACAATCCCTCGACATGCTCGTGGCCGAGCGGCTCGATCGTGAGTCGGACCGTGCGCATCATGGGAGTGTCATCGCGTGGCGAGACGCAGGGGGTCGAGCGCCTTCGATCGCACACCGACGTCTTCGAAGGCAACGATCAGTGCGGCCACGTTGCTCCGCCAGTTCGCGTCATGCGGGCGGGGCTTGCCCCGGATCGGGATCGCGACGCAGTGGCAGTTCACCATCGAGTCGCCCATGACGAGGCGCAGACTCGCCGTGTCGCCACGCGGACGCCACTCGGCCTGCGTGATGTCGGCCGGCGACACCGTCGTGCTGTGCCACCAGCCCTTGATCACCACCGGCCCCGCCGGGCCGACGATCAACAGGGCGCGACGCTGGAACCGGACGAGGAGGAACACGGGAACGACGATGAGGATCGCGGCGGCGACGAAGCGGTTCACCGTCAGCGCAAGCGCGGCGATCACCACCACCACGCCCACGGCCAACTTCAGTTGGCGAGGCCGTTCACCGAAGCGCACCAACAGCGAGGTGGTGGGTGCGCGGCGAGCCGTTCGGTCGTTCACCCCGCCATCGTGACGACCGCCGGCCGGCGCGGTCCAATCGGGCCCACCACCATCCGCCTGCGATCAATCACCGCTAGCCTCGCCCAGATGCAGGCACTCCCTCCGCACCCGCCCGGATCGGTGGTGCCCGTGCCCGATCTCCAGGTGTCACCGCGAAAGCGCCGGTTCATCCTCGTGCTGTCGATCTGTCTGTTCGCGGTGGGCACGATCGGTTCGAACGTGGGTCCTGCTTGGGTCGACGAACGACCCGCGGTCGTGTTGGCCATGTCGGCACGCAACCGCAACCTGCTCGGTTCGGTTCCATTCATCGACCTCGTCCCCTATGCGTTGCTCGGCTTCGGCCGCCTGCTGTTGGCGGGCGTGACGCTGTACTTCCTCGGCAAGTGGTACGGGGCCAAGGCGATCGAATGGACCGAGGGCCAGGTCGGCGAACTGCCGGCGATCTACGGGTGGTTCCAACGCGCGGTCGACCGGGCCGGCTGGTTGATGCTGATCCTGATGCCCGCGAGCAACCTGGTGTGCATGATGGCCGGCTACCGCCGGATGGCAGCCCGACGGTTCCTCACCTGCATCGTGATCGGCATCGTCCTGAAGCTGGTCGTGCTCTGGATCGGCGGCAAGCAGTTCGAGGATCAGATCCGCTGGTTCCTCGATGCGATCAACGACTACCAGTGGTGGATCGTCGGGGGTCTGTTCGCGGTCACGTTCCTGCAGTCGGCACGAAAGGTGCGCAAGGGTCTGCCCGAGATCATCGACGAGATCGAGACTCCCGACGGCGTGATCGAACCGCATCAGCCCCACCATCGCGGCGGCTCCCACACCGACTGACCGGTCGAGCCGTGCGGTCGCTGGCCGGCGTGCAACAATCGGCGGATGGCACACACAGCACTCGGGGGAAACCCCGTCCACACCGTCGGCGATCTTCCTGCGATCGGTTCGGCGCCGTCGTTCACCCTCACCAAGGGTGACCTCAGCAACCTCACCGAGGCTGATCTGGCCGGCAAGAAGGTCGTGCTGAACATCTTCCCCAGCGTCGACACGCCCACGTGCGCCACGAGCGTGCGCACGTTCAACGAGCGCGCGTCCAGCCTCGACAACACCGTCGTGCTGTGCGTCTCGGCCGATCTGCCCTTCGCCCAGGGCCGCTTCTGCGGTTCGGAGGGACTCACCAACGTGCAGACCGCCTCGAGCTTCCGCAGCGAGTTCGGCCAGTCGTTCGGTGTCACCCTCGCCGACAGCGTGCTGTCCGGCCTGCTCGCTCGCGCCGTGGTGGTGCTCGACGAGAGCGGCACGGTGACGTACACCGAGCTGGTGCCCGAGATCGCCGCCGAGCCGAACTACGACGCTGCCATCGCCGCCCTCGGTTAGATCGTTGCCCGTGAGTCACACGCCGAGGAAGGTGTCCAGGCCGAGCGTGAGGCCGGGGTGGGTCGCGATCGCCTTGCAGGCGAGCAGCACACCGGGCATGTAGCTGGCCCGGTCGTAGCTGTCCTGCCGGATCGTCAAGGTCTGGCCGAGAGCACCCAGGATCACCTCCTGGTGGGCCACCATGCCCCGCATGCGCACCGAGTGGATGTGGATCCCGTCGGCACCGTGTCCGCCACGGGCGCCGGGGAGCACCTCGTGCTGGGTGGGATCAGCTGCCCAGTCGCCCGACACGGCAGCCATGCGCTGTGCAGTGGTGATCGCCGTGCCCGACGGTGCGTCGATCTTGGCATCGTGGTGCAGTTCGATGATCTCCGCCGTCTCGAACCAAGGTGCTGCGAGCTCGGCGAAGCGCATCATCAAGACAGCACTGATCGCGAAGTTCGACGCGATCAGGCAGTTGCTGCCGGTGAAGGCGGTGCGAAACGTGGCCAGGTCGGTGTCGTCGAATCCGGTCGTGCCGACGACGGCGTGGATGCCGTGCATCGCCAACCACGGCAACGTCGTTCGCGACGCAGCGAGCACCGTGAAGTCGACCACCACCTGCGCGCCGGCCTCGGCGAGGGGCCTGAGCTCGCCCACGATGTCGATCCCCTCCACCTGCGTCCCCACGGCACCCGGATCGACGGCGGCCACCAGTGACAGCTCCGGATCGGCCACCACCGCAGCACACACGGCGCGACCCATCCGACCACCGGCGCCGACCACTCCGACACGGATCGCACCATCGGGCATCAGGGGTTCGGCGGCCACGCTCATCTCGCTCATGGCCGTCGACCGTAGCCCGTGACGCTCGACGGTCGAGGCCCGTCATCACCCGATTAGTGTCACCGACGCGAGCGCTCTGCGGGAGAGGAACCACATGTCGTACGACACCACCGACAAGGTCGAGATGCCACCGGTCAGCGACTGGGTGAACGACTGGGACTGGCTGGACGACCAGTGGGGTTCGAACGCGATCGAGATCTGGAACAGCGTGCGCGAGCAGTGCCCGGTGGCCACGACCGAACGCTACGGACGGGCGTTCATGCCGGTCACGATGGAAGGCGTTGCCGCGGTCGCCAACGACACCACGAACTTCTCGTCGATCTGGGTGAACGTCAGTCGACCCGACGCACCGCGCAGCCCTGCGCCGCCGATCACCTCCGACCCGCCCGACCATCACGGCCACCGACGGCTGCTCCTGCCGTCGTTCAGCCCGAAGAAGATCCAGCTCATGGAAGAAGAACTGCGCCAGTACTGCCGCGGCCTGATCGCCGGGCTCGACGGGCTCGATGTCGCCGACGCCGCCACGCAGTACACCCAACACATCCCGGTCCATGGCATCTGTCAGCTGACGGGCATTCCGGAAGGTGATGCCGATCTGTTCCGCGACTGGATCTACCGGAACTTCCAGCTGGCACCGCGCGACAACACGGTGCGCCTCCAGGTGATGACGGAGATGACCCAGTACATCGACGCGATCCTGCGTGACCGCCTGGTGAACCCGCG
>JANNQK010000205.1:0-42745 GCA_031400715.1 Actinomycetes bacterium
TGACGACATCCGAGCCGAGGCCGAACATCCATGGCCCGTACGGCTCGCGCTCGACACGAAGACGCTCGATGAGCGTCACCGTATCCGGATCCAGGGTCACGGTCCGCTGGTTCGCGGTCTTGGTCGACGACTCGAGCAGCACCGGGGTGCCGCTCCCCCGCTCGGCCACCTCGACGGCCGAGTCGATCAGCAGCTGTCCGTCGCACAGGTCCGACCAACGCAACGACGCCAGCTCCGCTCGACGAGCTGCCGCCACAGCGGCGATCCGCAGCGCGAGCTCGGCGGCCGGGTCGATCGATGCGGCGGCCTGCAACACGGCCTGCACCTCGTCGACCGACATCACCCCTCGAGGCGTCTGCTTCGACGAGCGCAGCTTCGCCATGCTCGCCACGTTGGTCGACACCATCCCCACCGCACTGCCTGCGACAGGGCGGCACGAAGCACGCCGTGCTGGTTCTTGATGCCCGCGTCGGCCATCCCCGCCTTGCGCAGCCGGGTGTGCCACCGCTCGACATCGGCGATCGACAAGCGCGCCAACGGCAGCTTCGAGATCTGGTCCTTCTTGATCGCCCGCACGCGGCTCTGCTGATCACGTGCCGACGACGGCGCCCACGTGTCGAGGTTCTGCGTCACCCAGGCGTCGAGCACCGTCGTCACCGTGCGGCCAGCCGGTGCTGCGCGACCGGCGCCGGCCTCGAGCTCGTTGGCCACACGCTGCGCGTCGCGCTTGCCGCCGTGCACGGTGCGTGACACCTGCGTCGGCTTGCCGCGCTCGTCGGTGCCCGTGAAGACGCGCACCTCCCACACACCGGGTCGCTTCTCGCGCAGGGTCGCCACGCGGCAGACCCTACCGCAGGGGTGCTCTCATCCGCTAGGGATGCTCTAGGGATGCAGCCGGATTTTCGGCTCTCAGCGAGAGCGCCGAATCACTCGACGCGCATACCGGAGATGGCTCGGGCGATGACCAGCTGCTGGATCTCGCTGGTGCCTTCGAAGATCGTGTGGATCTTCGCATCGCGGTGCCAGCGCTCGACCGGGTACTCACGGGTATAGCCGTAACCGCCCAGGATCTGGATCGCATCCTCGGTCACACGCACGGCGACCTCGCTGGCCTTGTACTTGCTCATCGAGCCCTCACCGTTGCTGAAGCCACCGTTGCGGCTCAACCAGGCTGCACGCCAGATCAGCAAGCGGGCTGCGTCGATCTCCGTCGCCATGTTGGCGAGCTTGAAGGCGATCGCCTGGTGCATGACGATGGGCTTGCCGAACGCCTTGCGCTCCTTGGCGTAGTCGAGCGCGTATTCGTAGGCGGCGCGAGCGATGCCGAGCGCCTGGGCACCCACCGTGGGACGGGTCGCCTCGAACGTGGCCATCGCCGGCTGCTTCTCGCCACTGTGGCCCATCTCGCGGGCACGGGCCAGCTTGGCGTCGAGCTTCTCCTTGCCGCCGAGCAGGCAGCGACCGGGGATGCGCACATCGTCGAGCACCACCTCGGCTGTGTGACTGGCGCGGATGCCGTGCTTCTTGTACTTCTGACCCTGGCTCAGGCCCTTGGTGCCGGGCGGGATGACGAAGCTCGCCTGGCCGCGACCCTTCAGCTCGGGGTCGACCGCGGCTACCACGACGTGGATGTCGGCGATCCCGCCATTGGTGATCCATGCCTTGGTGCCGTTGAGCACCCACTCGTCGTTGGCTTCGTCGTACACGGCGCGCGTGCGCAAGCTGCTCACGTCGCTGCCTGCGTCGGGCTCGCTCACGCAGAACGCGCCGAGCTGGATCTTGCTCGCGTCGCCGTAGCACTGCGGGATCCACTCCATCACCTGCTCGGGCGTGCCGTTACCGCTGATGCCGGCAGCAGCCAAGGCCGAACCCATGATCGCCATGCCGATGCCGGCGTCACCCCAGAACAGCTCTTCCACCGCGACGGGCAGCGTGAGCGCCGTCGGATCGGCGAAGGCGTTCATCAGGAACTCCCAGCCGTACAGGCCGATCTTGGCGGCTTCCTCGACGATCGGGTACGGGAACTCTTCACGCTCGTCCCACTCATGGGCGGCCGGACGGATGACGTCCTCCGCGAACCCGTGGATCCACTTCTGGATCTGGACCTGGTCTTCGTTCAACCCGAAATCAGCCATGCGCCTAAGTTACCCTCCGGTAACAAGCGTTGGCAACCAGAAGCCGACTGGATTTCGGACGGGGGTGTGGGACTCGGATGGTCAGAGGGGGATGTCGAGCAAGCTCTGGGCGATCGTGATGTAGATCAGGTTTGCCCCGGGCACGTACACATGCACGCCATCCCACCGGTACCCGAGATCGGTGGCGATGCTCTCGTCGGAACACCACTGCGCCGGACCGGGCACGAACGTCACCGTCTCGGGCTGGTCGGCCGCCACCTGGCGCAACAAGTCGTTGAGGTGTGCCACGCGGGCATCGTCGCCACGCTCGGGGAGGGCCGGCACGCCGGCGCCCTTCACGTCGGCGGGCCGCATGCACGCCACCTCCAACAGCGCCACGTGCACGCCGGCGACCGTCAACGCGTCGATCCCCTCCTGCAGGCCGGCGAGGAACCGGGCATCGCCCTCGGCGCTCGCGAACGGGATCCGCACGCCGTCGACTTCGACGTCGAAGACGTCCCAAGCACCGATCGCCACCAGGGCGACCTCAGCCCTCGAATCGACGGCCGCGTCCACCCATCGATCGGCCCACCCCTTGCAGTTGGCGAACGACCGCGCGAAACGACCGCGCTGCGACTTCACATCGCCGTCGTCGTAGACGCTGCAGCCGTCGACCGATCCGTCCGCGATGTCGAAGGTCGACTCGATGCCGTCGGGCAGGTTGATCGCCAGCGAATGCGCCATCGAGTCACCCACCACGACCACCCGGCGCGGCAGCACCGGCGCCGTCGCCGGAGGTGACGCCGGAGCAGATGGTTCAGGCGCCGGCGAGCTCGACAGTCCGACCTGCCCCGTCGAGCTGGAGGGGTTCGACGCGCTCGCGGTCGCATCCGCCGTCACCTGCGGTGCCGCGGCCGGAAGCGATGGCACCTCACTCCGAGGAGCCGCCACGCTCGTTGCTTGCTCACCCACAGCCGGCAGCGAGAACACCGCGTCCGCCCCGCCCGCCGCAGGGTCGACGTGCTCGACCCGCGAGAAGAACAGCCCCAGCGGCACCAACAACGCCAACACGGCGATCACTCCGGCCGTGGTGATCGTGTGCCAATGCACCGAGCGATGAGCCGCCACCCACCGGCCGAGCCCACCGCGACGGATCGGGGTTTCCACGACGCGATAGGAGATCTCGGCGATCACCACGGTGATCCCCATGGCGATACCGAACCGCGGCCACGAGCCGGTGTACGCCTGACACGCCACCGACACCGGCCAGCTCCAGAGGTACAGGCCGTAGGAGCGCTTGCCGATCTCGGCGACGGGCTTGAAGGCGAACGCAGGCCGCGTCAGCTTCGAAGCAGGGTGCACCACCACGAGCACCAGCGCCAACGACGCCACCGTCACCAGCGCGAGCTGCCAGCGGTAGACGGCCCGATCGGTGAGTACGGCCTGGACGAACTGCCACCCGAGGATGCCGACGGCGGCAGCACCGATGACGTCGAGCAACCACCATGACCGGCTCTTCGCGGCGTGTCGGTTACGCCACGGCCGCCACACGAATGCGGCGCCGGCCCCGAGCAGCAGACCGCTCGAACGCGTGAGCGTCGACAGGTACAGGAAGTTCACGCGGCCGTCGGTGAGCTGAGTCTCACGGGCCGACCACCACGTGAACGTCATCACGCCGACCGCGATCAACAGCAGCGACACGGCGCGCACACGTGCTCGCGAGAACACCCGCGTGAGGCCGAGGAACCCCACCGGCCACAGGAGATACCACTGCTCTTCCACCGCCAGGCTCCACAGGTGCCGCAGCGGCGACAGGTTGCCGAAGTACTGCGTACCGCCGACGATCTGGCCCCAGTTGGCTGCATAGAAGATCGCCCATGGGTAGTCACGGCGCAGGTCGGACTGCATCTGCGCACTCCCCCACAGGGATGAGTAGACACCGGTGACGACGAGCACCATCGCGAGCGCCGGCAAGAGACGCCGCGCCCGGCGGAGCCAGAACTGCCCCAACGAGATGCGTCCTGAACGCTCGCGCTCGTCGAGCAGGAGCGAGGTGATCAAGAACCCCGACACCACGAAGAACACCTCGACGCCGAAGAAACCTCCGTGCATCCATGAGAACCCGGCGTGATAGAGCAGGACCGCGACCACCGATATCGCTCGCACCCCATCGAGGCTCGGCTGGTAGCCCATGGCTGGACGCGCGACGATGTCGGCCGGCCGCAAGCTCGGATGGGTGGGGTCGCCCGAGCGCGCACGAGGGTCGATCAACGTTGTCACGGAGCCCACAGTGTCGCAGCCGTTCGCCGCGGTCGCACCCTCGGCGAACGAGCCGAGCTGCTTCGACCCGCTCACCGATCTCGCCTGAGCAGGGCCGACGTCGCAGCGCGCCACTCGTCACGTTCTGGGCTGCCCCCGTAGCATCCCGCTCGATGACCGATGGCCAGCATTCGCCCACTTCCGACGACGACGCCCGTTTCCACACTCCGGAGCACCTCGATCGGCGGGCGCGGGCAGGGCGATCGATCCGCGATGTCGGCCACGCGCTGATCGGCCACCACGTCGAGGACGACCTCGTCGACGACCTGATCGATGCACTCGACGCGATGACCGAACGGCTCACGGCCGGCCCGGCGCGGAGCCGTCGACCGAGCTCGTTCCAGCGCGGCGACGACTGGGGTGCTGACGACGACCAGACCGAGTTCACAGGATTCGACGATCGACCAGTCAGCGGTCGGTCGAGTCCGTGGGGACTCGACCCGGTGATCCGCCGCAACGGCAACGAGATCGAGGCGACGGTCACACTGCGTGCGGCACACGAGGGTGCCCCTGGCCGCAGCCACGGCGGCGTCGTGTCGGCGCTCTTCGACGACGTCTTCGGCTTCGTGCTCACGACCACCCGCACACCCGGCTTCACCGGCGAACTGACCGTGCGCTACGAGGGCGGCACCCCGCTCCACGTGCCGCTCATCTGTCGGGCACGACTCGACTCACACGAGGGTCGCAAGCTGTTCATGACGGGAGAGCTGATCGCTCCCGACGGCCAGGTCTGTGTGCGCGCGAAAGCGATCTTCATCACCATCGACCCGACCGCGTTTCCCGGTTGGGGCGACGGCGTCTGAATCGCTATCCGATGGGGCTCAGCGGCGGAGGGTGGTGCCGGCCTTGGTGGTCTCGACGGTCCAGCCGTCGGCCTGGAGCTCGGATCGCAGCGCATCGGCCGCGGCGAAATCCTTCGCGGCACGGGCCGCGTCGAGCGCCGCAGCCTTGGCTGCCGCATCAGCAGGCACGTCGCCACCGGTGCTGAGCACCAGCCCGAATGCGGCAGCGATCTGGTGCGCGGCGCTGGCGAGCGAACCGGCGTCGGCACTGCCTGCATCGAGCGCGGCGTTGGCGCGACGAACCGTGTCGAACAGGATCGCGGTTGCGCCAGGCGTGTCGAGGTCGTCGTCCATCCGCTCACGGAACCTCGCCAGCACCTCGGCGTCGGCTGCGGCAGCGGTGACCGCCGAGGTACGCGCCGCGAACGCGTCGAGACCGGCGAGTGCTTTCACCGATGCATCGATGTTGTCCTGGTTGATGGCCACCGGACCGCGGTAGTGCGACTGCAACAGGAGCATGCGGTACGCGCGCGGGTCGTAGTGCTCCATGAGGTCGAGCAGGTTCGAGACGTTGCCCAGGCTCTTCGACATCTTCTCGCCCTCACCGTCGACCACGAAGCCGTGGTGCATCCAGTGATTGGCAAAGCGCTTGTCGAGTGCGACGGCTTGGGCTCGTTCGTTCTCGTGATGCGGGAACTTGAGGTCCTGTCCTCCGCAGTGCAGGTCGAAGCCCTCGCCCAGGAGGTCGAGGCTCATCACGACGCACTCGCTGTGCCAGCCCGGTCGACCGTCACCCCAGGGTGACGGCCACGCCGGTTCGCCGGGCTTGGAGAACTTCCACAGCACGAAGTCGGCCGGATGCCGCTTGTTCCCGGCACCGAACACCTCGCGGTCGCCACCACCGGCGAGCATGTCATCGAGGCTCTGGTGCACCAGCAGTCCGTAGTCCTGAACCGTCTCGACGCTGAAGTAGACACCGTCGTCGGTGAGGTACGCCGTGTCTTGATCGACGAGCTGCGCGATCATCGCGACCATCTCGACCACGTAGTCGGTGGCGTGCGGTACATCCGTCGGTCGTGAGACGTTGATCTTGCCCATCGCCTCGAACCACACGGCTTCGCATTTCTGGGTGATCTCCTGCCAGGGGCGCTGCTCGCGGTTGGCGCGGTTGATGATGCTGTCGTCGATGTCGGTGATGTTGCTCACCAGCCGAACCGTCAGCCCACTCCATTCGAGGTAGCGGCAGAGCACGTCGTACACCAGTGTCGCCCGCCCGTGGCCGAGGTGCGGGGGGCCGTACACGGTGGGTCCGCACAGGTACATGCTCACCGTGCCGGGTTCCCGGAGCGCAAGCTCGCGAACCTCCCGTGAAGCGGTGTCGTACAGGTGCAACATGGGCAGAGACTCTACGAGGAATCGTCATCCACGCCCCGACGAGTTCCGTAGAGACGTCGAGCCGCTCGTTCGAGAGCGGCTTCCACGCACCTGGCGACTTCTGATCGACATCTCATCCGCCATCGACAACCGGGCCGGCTCGCGTGTCCGGCGGGCCGGAACTCACTCGGGTGAGCAGCGCGGCGCCGATAGCCTTGGCGAGCTATGAGCAGTCCAGCCGGCATCCCCGACAAGCCCTCCCTCGACGGCATCGAGTCGGTGTTGGTAGAGCGGTGGGAAGCCGACGGCGTCTACCGCTTCGACCGCTCGGCGACCCGCGACCAGGTGTTCGCGATCGACACGCCGCCTCCCACGGTGAGCGGTTCGCTGCACATCGGTCATGTGTTCAGCTACACCCAGACCGACACGATCGCCCGCTTCCAGCGCATGCGCGGCAAGGCGGTCTTCTATCCGATGGGATGGGACGACAACGGCCTCGCCACCGAACGCCGCGTGCAGAACTTCTACGGGGTGCGGTGCGACCCGTCGCTGCCGAACGATCCCGACTTCGCGCCTCCCGCCCAAGCCGACCCCAAGAACCAGATCCCGGTCAGCCGGCCCAACTTCGTCGCGCTGTGCAAGCAACTCGTCGCCGACGACGAGATCGCGTTCGAGGCGCTGTTCCGCATGCTCGGGCTGTCGGTCGACTGGAACTACCTCTACAAGACGATCAGCGACCACTGCATCCGCACCTCGCAACAGGCGTTCCTCGGCAACCTGTCGCGGGGTGAGGCCTACCAGCACGAAGCGCCCACGCTGTGGGACGTCGACTTCCGCACTGCGGTGGCGCAGGCGGAGTTGACCGACAAGGAGATGGCCGGCGCCTATCACCAGGTGGCCTTCGCTCGCCCCGACGGAGGCGAGGTCGTCATCGACACCACGCGCCCCGAACTGCTGGCGTCGTGCTGCGCGCTCGTGGCCCACCCCGACGATGTGCGCTACCAGCCGCTGTTCGGCTCCACCGTCACCACGCCGTTGTACGGCGTGGAGGTTCCCGTGCTCGCCCATCCGCTGGCCGAGCCCGACAAGGGCACGGGCGTCGCGATGATCTGCACGTTCGGCGACCTCACCGACGTCATCTGGTGGCGTGAGCTCGATCTGCCGACGCGGGCGCTGATCATGCGCGACGGGAGGTTCAACCACACCGAGCCCGAATGGATCACGAACGACGTCGGTCTCGCTGCATATGCCGCGATCGCCGGCAAGGGGTCGAAGCAAGCGCAGAAGGTGGTGGTCGAGCAGCTCCGCGACTCGGGCGCGATGCACGGCGAACCCCGACCGATCCAGCACCAGGTGAAGTTCTACGAAAAGGGCGACCGGCCGCTCGAGATCGTCACCAGCCGCCAGTGGTACATCCGCAACGGTGGCCGCTCGGCCGAGCTTCGCAACGCCTTTCTCGCCCGTGGCGAGCAGATGTCGTGGCATCCCAGCCACATGCAGCACCGCTACAGCAACTGGGTCGAGGGCCTGAACGGCGATTGGCTGATCAGCCGGCAGCGGTACTTCGGCGTGCCGTTCCCGATCTGGTACCCGGTCGACGAACACGGCGAGCCGCAGTTCGACCGACCCATCGCGGCACCCATCGATCGACTGCCGGTCGACCCCTCCACCGATGCTCCCACCGGCTTCAGCGAGGAGCAGCGGGGCCAGCCCGGCGGGTTCGTCGGCGAGCCGGACGTGATGGACACCTGGGCCACGTCGTCGCTCACACCGCAGATCGCCACCCACTGGGTGGACGACCCCGACCTCTTCGGTCGGGTCTTCCCCATGGACGTCCGCCCACAGGGCCACGACATCATCCGCACGTGGCTGTTCTCGACGGTGGTGCGTGCCCACTACGAACACGGTTCGCTCCCATGGACCAACGCCACCCTCGCCGGATGGATCCTCGACCCCGATCGAAAGAAGATGTCGAAGAGCGTCGGCAACGTCGTCACCCCGATGCCGTTGCTCGAGCAGTACGGCAGCGATGCCGTGCGGTACTGGGCTGCCACGGCGCGACCCGGCGCCGACACCGCGTTCGACGAAGGCCAGATGAAGATCGGCCGCAAGCTCGCCTTGAAGTTGCTGAACGCCAGCAAGTTCGTGCTCGGATTCGGCGAGCCGACCGGCGACGCGACCGTCAGCGCGCCGATCGACCGAGCGATGCTGAACAGATTGGCCGGCGTGGTCGACGAGGCCACGGCGGCGTTCGACGGGTTCGACTACGCCCGAGCACTCGAACGCACCGAGAGCTTCTTCTGGTGGTTCTGCGACGACTACGTCGAACTGGTGAAGGCCCGCGCCTACGGAACTCAGGACGAAGCCGGGGCCCAGTCTGCTCGCGCAGCGTTGCGTCTGGCCCTGTCGGCGATCACACGCGCCTTTTCCCCGTTCTTGCCGTTCGTCACCGACGAGGTGTGGAGTTGGTGGCAGGAAGGTTCGGTGCACGCAACGAGCTGGCCGACCGCAGCGCACCTCGTCGTCGGGGCTCCGGCATCGGAATCCAGCATCCTGATCGAACCGGTGTCGGAGGTGCTCGCTCAGGTGCGACGAGCCAAGACCGAGGCAAAGGTGAGTCAGCGCGCTGCGGTCGAGTCCTTGGTCGTGCATGCAACCGATGCAGCGCGCGTCGCGGTCGAGGCGGCCCTTGCCGACCTGCGCGATGCAGGATCGATCGCGGCTGTCACCTTCCTGCCAGGCGATCAGATCGTCTGCGAGGTCACGCTTGCTCCGGTTGCGGACATCGCCACCTGAACGTCGATGACGAGGGAGAGGGCCGGCGGTCCCTGACCCCACCACCGACACGTCGGCTTTTCGTTCCCTGACGAACGAGGCACACCGGCCTGCTACAACCGCGACATGAAGACACGCGCAGCGGTTCTGTGGGGCTTGGATCAGCAGTGGCAGGTGGAGGAGATCACGATCGATCCTCCCCGCGTCGGGGAGGTCCTCGTCGAGTGGAAGGTCGCGGGCATGTGCCACAGCGACGAGCACTTGGTCACCGGCGACATGGTGCCGCCGGCCGAGGCCCTGGCGATGATGGGCATCGACAGCATCTTCCCGATGATCGGCGGCCACGAAGGTGCCGGCGTGGTGCTGGAGGTCGGCCCCGGTGTCACCAGCGTGAAGGCGGGTGACCATGTGTCGGCCAGCTTCATCCCGAGCTGTGGTCGATGCAGGTACTGCAGCACCGGCCGCCAGAACCTGTGCGACAACGGACGCGGCACCTTCGGTGGTGGGATGATCACCGACGGGACCCATCGCCACTTCGTGCAGGGCGATCAGCCGGTGGGTCTGATGGCCAAGCTCGGGACGTTCAGCAATCACGCCTGCGTCGCGCAGGACTCCTTGATCAAGGTCGACGACGACCTGCCACTGGAGTGCGTCGCGCTCGTGTCGTGTGGCGTGGCCACCGGCTGGGGCTCGGCCACCAATCGCGCCGCGGTCACACCCGGCGACACGGTGGTGGTGGTGGGCATCGGCGGCATCGGCATCAACGCGGTTCAGGGCGCGAAGATGGCCGGTGCCAAGCACGTGATCGCGATCGATCCGGTCGAGTTCAAGCGGGAGAAGGCGATGGAGTTCGGCGCCACCCACACCTTTGCCTCGATGGAAGAGGCGATCAACCCGGTCACCGAGCTCACCTGGGGGCAGATGGCCGACAAGGTGATCATGACCCCGGGCGTGATGTACGGCGACTTGATGGAACTCGGCCTCGGCCTGACGGGCAAGGGCGGTACCTGTGTCGTCACTGCGGTGGCGCCCATGATGCAGAGCCAGGCCGCGGTCAACCTGTTCCAACTGGCGATGTGGAACAAGGAGATCAAGGGCACCATCTTCGGTTCGCTCAACCCGCGCGCCGACATCCCGCGCCTGCTGAGCATGTACCGAGATGGCACGTTGATGCTCGACGAACTGATCACCCAGCGCTACACGCTCGACGACATCAACGTCGGCTACCAAGCGATGCGTGACGGCGAGAACCTCCGCGGGGTCATCGTCTACTGAGCGGGGTCGCGCTGCGCCATCTGAAGGCTGACCGTTCCGGCCGATGCGCCGGTTGTAACGTTGATCCGCCATGTCATTGCCGGTTCCGCCCCACGATCCGCCTCATCAGGCGTCACAGCACGATGCCACCGTGCCGACGAGCGTGCCGACCGATGTGCCGGTGGTCGCCAAGGCCGTCAAGCACCGCCGCCGGCGCACCTGGCCCCAGCGTCTGCTGCTCGGACTGAACATCGTGGTGATCCTCGGCTGCTTCGGCGCCGCTGGTGGTCTGGTCGTCAGCCGCTACTACGGCAACACGATCAACCGCGTGTCGTTGGCCGACCCGACACAGTCCACCTTCCTCACGGGCATCACCACGCCGTCGAACGGCTCGGACGGCTCGACCAACACCCCTCAGGGCGGCACGATCGACGCCGGCGAACCACCGACCACCGAGGTCGGCGCTCCGCCGGAGACCTTTCCGGAAACCGACCCCGAGGCGAGCAACTTCCTCATCACGGGCGCCGACAACGGGTCGTGCATCGACCCGAACTCCCCGTATGCCGGCGCGTTCGGCAATCGCGAAGCGATGGGTGAACGCAGCGACACGGTGATGATCATGCGGGTCGACCCCGCGACCAAACGTGCCGCCGTGTTGTCGTTCCCACGCGACCTGTGGGTCAACATCGCGGGACGCGGCGGCAAGAACCGGATCAACACCGCCTACGTCCGCGACGACCCCACCCGCCTGCTCGGCACCATCTACGACAACTTCGGCGTCGAGGTCGACCACTACATCCAGATCGACTTCTGTGCCTTCAAGACGATCGTCGACGGACTCGGTGGCGTCGCTGTGCCGTTCGAGTATCCGGCCCGCGACAAGAACACCGGATTGAACGTGCCCACCACCGGTTGTTTCACGTTCGACGGCGACCATGCCTTGGCCTACGTGCGGTCGCGCAAGTACCAATACCAGGACACCGATGGGAAGTGGAAGAGCGATGGTCTCTCCGACCTCGGTCGGGTGTCGCGCCAGCAGGACTTCCTGCGGCGCGTGTTGTCGGCTGCGCTCGATCGCGGGGTCACCGATCCGGCCGTCGCCCGCAGCCTGATCAAGGCAGCGCAGGACAACGTGCTGGTCGACGAGGGGCTCACGTTGAACAAGATGCTCGAGTTCGTGGGCGTGTTGCGCAACTTCGAACCTGGCGGCATCGCGACCTATCAGATCGAGGCGACCGGCGCGAACGTCGGCGGGAACTCGGTGCTGATCCCGAAGATCAACGGCGACAACATGCAGGCCATCCTGGCGATCTTCAAAGGCGAAGCCCCGCTGGCCGGCGCCCCGGTACAGGTGTTCGACACCACGACGACAGCGGCGCCCGCCACCACCGTGTCGGGTCCCACCACCACGACTCGCGGCAGCACGACGACCAGCACCACAGTCGATCAGGCACCCGTCTCCACCGTGTCCGGACCCACGGAGAACACCAAGGGGATCGTGCCGCCCAAGGGCGTCGAGTGCTGAGGGTTCGACCCGGAGCGGCCGAGTAGATCAGCTGAGCACGGCGGCCAACGCCTCGACCACGCCGCTCGGACCGGACGCGGTGGCCAGCCTGGCGCCGACCCGTCTGGCGAACGCCTCGGCCTCGTCGCTGTCGCCGGCGGGTGCCACGACCACCAACTCGTCGAGGGCGCGTGCTGCTTCCAGCGGGTCGCCGTCCACGGTGGCCCGACAGTCGCTCAGCAGGATGGCCACCTTGCGCCCGGCACGGCTGCGGCGCAGCTGTTCGCCCGCGACATACAGGGCTCCCGCGAGGTCTGTGGTGCCGAAGCCACGCAGCGACAGCACGTCGTTCACCACCTGCTCGCCCGACTTCTGCACGTCCTGGCTCTTGGCCACGACCACGTCCTTGCCGAACGCCAGCACGCTGTAGTCCACCGGCGACCGCCACGCGACCGCTGCAGCGGCAACAGCAGACGTCGCCAGCGGCTTGCCACCCATCGAACCACTGCGGTCCACCAACAGGCACAGCGCCGTGCTCGGTTGCACCCAGCCACGCACGCGCAGGCGCTCGACATCGACGCGCCGAGGATCGCCACCCGCTTCCACGATCGCGTC
Source organism: Actinomycetes bacterium (assembly GCA_031400715.1). Taxonomy (GTDB): domain Bacteria; phylum Actinomycetota; class Acidimicrobiia; order Acidimicrobiales; family Ilumatobacteraceae; genus VFMC01. The sequence goes on from JANNQK010000205.1 coordinate 12,738, forward strand.
CATGCTGGCGTCGATGTCGAGGTCACCGCCATCGGGTCGGTACCTCTGCTCCACGAGCTTGCCCACCCCTCGCGGCCGGGTCGGTCCCCGACGACTGAGCTCGAGAAACAGCCGGCCCGCAAGACGGCGAGCCAGTTCACGCAACTTCGGATCGGTGGCAGCCGTCAGATCGGCGAGCAATGCCATGGTTTCGTCAGCGTCGTCGCGCATCGCTTCGTCGACCGCGGCTTCGTCGAGCTCACCGACCTCGGGTGACATCTGCTCGAACTGGGGGTTGCGGGCCAGCTCCCGGCGCGAGGTCGTCTTCTTCTGAGCGTCGGCGACGGCCTCGTCGGCCTCGGCACCTTCCTTGGCCCGAGGTGGCTGCTTCAGCGGGAGTTGGTGGCCCCTGTCGGGGCTCCATCTTTTCCCTCATCACCCATGCCGTCGCCATCGCCTGCGACCCGGCCGAAGATCTCCTCCCACAGCTCGGTGATGATGCCTTCGCTGGTTCGTTGCGAACCCTCGCGCATTCGAACGCGTCCCGACAGCGCCACGATCGCGGCGTCGAGGCCGACGCTCGGTTGCTGTGGCGACTGGCCACGGAGATCCGAGAGCGACTTGGCGACCAGCGCAGTGTCGATCGCGCCCCGCACCGACGACCCGACGCGCAGGTCGGCATGGTCGCGCGTGCGCCGAACCAGCTCGACCACCTTGCCGAGCCATTCAGGGTCGGCAGCGGTGACTCCGAGTGCGGCGACGGCCTGCTGTACGATCGCGACCTCGTCTGCCGCGCTCTGGTACGTCATCGACAGTCGACACATCCGGTCGTACACGGCGCTCGAGATGCGAGCCGTCCCGACCGCGTCGAACGGGTTCATCGCTGCGACGAGCCGGAATCCGGGCGCGCAGGCCACACGGCCGAGTCGGGGCACGTGCAGCTCCTGCTCGGACATCACCGTGATCAACACGTTGAGGGTTTCCTCGGGGATCCGATTGATCTCCTCGACGTACAGCAGCGCGCCGCTGGTCATGGCCGTCACCAGCGGACCGTCGACGAACACGTCGGGCACGTACCCGTCGACGAGCACTCGGGCCGGATCGAAGTGGCCCACCAAGCGAGCGGGGGTGAGCTCGGCGTTGCCCTCCACGAACTCGAACCCGATGCCCAGTTCGTCCGCGACGGCACGCAACAGCGTGCTCTTGCCCGTGCCGGGAGGACCCTCCAACACGATGTGCCGGTCGGCTCCGAGCGCGGCGACCACGAGTTCGAGTTCGCGACGGCGACCGACCACCTGCCCCAGCAGGCGATCGACGAGACCCGCCGAAGCTGCCGGGGCATGTGTCATCGTTGCGTCATTCGTCGTCGGGGGTTCAGTCGAACTTCATGACGCCGCGGATGTTGGTGCCCGCCCGCATCGCGTCATATCCGTCGTTCACCCCGTCGAGGTCGTACTCGTTGGTCACCAGACCATCCAGGTCCAGCTGGCCCTCACGGTAGAGGCCGATCAACTTCGGGATGTCGGCGCGAGGGTTGCCCGAACCGAACAGCGAGCCCACGAGCTGCTTCTCCATCAGGGTGAGATCGAGCAGGCTCATCGATGCCGAGTACTCGAGCGCCGGATGGATGTTGGTCACCACGACCCGCCCGCGCTTGGAGGCGAGCGCCATCGCCGAGCCGATCACTTCGCCCGACCCGACGCCCATGGTCATGATCACCTTGTTGGCCATCGTGCCCCACGTGAGCTCCTGGATGCCGGGCAGCGCCTCCTCCATCGAGGAGAACGTGTGCGTGGCGCCGAACTCCATCGCCTTCTCCCGCTTGAACTCCACGGGATCGATCGCGATGATGCGCTTGGCCCCGGCCAGCTTGGCGCCCTGGATCGCGTTGGCGCCGATGCCACCCACGCCGACGACGGCCACGGTGTCACCTGGCTTCACCTCGGCCGCGTACACCGCCGAGCCCCAGCCGGTCACCACGCCGCAGCCGAGCAGACAGGCGCGATCGAGCGGGACGTCCTTGTCGATCTTGATGCAGCTTGCCTCGTTGACCACGGTGTGGTGGGCGAACGTGCCCAGGATGCACATGAGGCCGAGATCCTGCCCGCGGGCGTGGTGGCGTGAGCCGCCATCGGTGATCTGGCGGCCGAGGCCCATCAGCGCGCCGAGATCGCACAGGTTCTGGTGACCGGTGGAACAGCTGACGCAGCGGCCGCAGCTCGGGATGAACCCGAACACGACGTGGTCGCCCGGGGCGAGCCAGCTGACGCCCTCGCCCACGTCCTGCACCACGCCGGCGCCCTCGTGGCCGCCGATGATCGGCAGACCGAACGGCAGGTCGCCGGTCACGAGGTGCTCGTCGGAATGGCACATGCCACTCGCCGCGATCTTGACCAGCACCTCACCGGGTCCGGGGGGATCGAGCTCGATCTCCTCGACGCTCCACGGCGTGTTGACTTCCCACAGAATGGCAGCCTTGGTCTTCACGGAGGACCCCCCAATCGGTCTCGACGAACTGCCGGCGACCTTAGCCAGCTCACTCGCCAGTTGTCACAGCCGGCCACCATCAGGCGCAGCGAGTTCCTCAGGCAGGTCGCTGTCGGTCACGACATGCAGCACCTGGACGGCGCGGGTCATCGCCACGTACAGCAGACGCGCCCCTCGGTTCGGGCCACCGTCGGCCACGATCTCTGCCGGGTTCACCACCACGACGCCATCGAACTCCAGACCCTTCACCGCTTCCGCGCCGAAGATCGGCACCTCGTCACGCTCCAGCTGTTGCACACGTCGCCCTGCACGCAGACCTCTCGACTGCAACGCGGCATCGATCGCGGCGTACAACCGGTCCGGCGCGACGACGCCCGTGTTGTGGTGCCGATGACGGACGGCGACGACTTCCGCGGCGACCGCGTCGGCCAGTTCGTCGGCACCGACGCGCACCACCGTCGGCGCGCTGCCCTCGAACCGCACGCTCGTGCTGGCGACGGTGGTGACGCCGGTGTACGGCAGCAACCGGTTGGCCACGTCGAGGATGGGACCCGGCACGCGGTATCCGATGGTGAGGTGGGCCACCGAGCCGGCCGCCTTCGTGAGGTGGCCGAGGGCCACGGCCCAATCGTCCTGGCCTGCCGGGGTGGTGGACTGGGCCAGGTCGCCCAGCACCGTCATCGACCCTGTCGGGCTGCGCCGGCCGATCACCCGCAGTGCGACCGCCGAGTGATCCTGAGCCTCGTCGATCACCACATGGCCGAACGTGAACGGGGTGCCGTTCAGCAACGTGTTGGCCTCGTCGACAAGAAACTGGTCGGCCGCCGTCCATGCTCGCTTCTTGCCCGATGGTCCGAACCCGTGCTCGGCCAGCAGCTGGTCGACGAGCTTCACCGGTTGCACGGCCGGCCAGCACTTCGTGAGCACCGGGCGCAACACGTCCATCTTCGAGTAGGCGCCGTCCTTGCCGGTGCGCTGCAGCAGCACTCGATCGATGATCGGCTTCAACGACTCGCGGCGGCGGTTGACCGGAAGGTTGCCGTCGAGTGCGAGCTCGATCCAACCGGCGATCTCGTGGGGCTCGAACACCAGCGTGCGCGCACCGAACGGTTGACGCACCGGCTCGGTGGGACGCTGCACGTGGCGGGTGACCGCAGCCTCGAGCGCGGCGAGCATGTCGGGAGAGCCCTTCACGCGGCGGACCGGGTCGGGATCGATGCCGGTCATCGTCTCGAGCCGCGGGATGCACAGCTCGAGCGCCGTGCGCTGCTGCACGCTGCGCTCGCCCAACGACGGCAACACGTTGCCGATGTAGTCGAGGAAGACGGTGTTCGGCCCCACCACCAACACACCATCGCGCCCGAGACGGCGGCGGTGTTCGAACAGCAGGTACGCGGCGCGGTGCAGCCCCACGGCGGTCTTGCCGGTGCCCGGACCCCCCTGCACCACCAGGCACTGATCGATCGGGGCTCGGATCACCACGTCCTGTTCGGCCTGGATGGTGGCCACGATGTCGCGCATCGCACCCGTTCGTGCCGCGCCGATCTCGGCCAGCACCGGGTCGGGCACGCCACTCGCTGCGCCGGCGGCGTCGGGATCGTCGAGTTGCTCGTCGAGGTACGCCGTCAGTTCGCCCTCGGCAAGCGTGAACCGTCGGCGGTGCGACAGCCCGAGAGGGTCGACACCGGTCGCTCGATAGAACGGCGCGGCGATCGGTGCACGCCAGTCGACCACCACCGGATCGTGCCGTTCGTCTTCGATGTGGCGGCGACCGATGTACCAAATGTCAGGCTGGGTGCCGTGGTGGGTACCGGCGGCGGCACCACGCCGGAGGTCCTCGGTGATGCGACCGAAGAAGTCACCGGCGCCCGGGGTCTGCAGGTCCTCCAACGCCTCGGCGACCGTGACCTCGACATACTCCTTCGTGAACTCATCGGCCGATGCGTTCGGATCGACCGTGGAGAACCGTTCGATCATCGAGTCTCGACAGGCGCGCGAGAACCGCAGCCGGTCACTCTCGAGGTCGAGCTCGGGGAACGGATCAAGCGTCGACACAGGACCGTCGACGCTACTTGCGTTCTGGTCGCGCATCGCCTCGATTCCCGAGAAGATGCGCGACCAGAACCTCAGCGGACCTGCGGCCGGGAGGTCCTCCGCCGCTCCCGGCCGCTACGCTCGGCGGTCATGGAGAACGACAACGTCACCACCGAGGACATCGCCGTCGACGAGCAGGCAGCCGCGGAGACCGCCATCCAAGACGAGCTGCTGGTCGAGGAGATCTCGATCGACGGCATGTGCGGCGTCTACTGATCCGATGACCCGACCCGGCGGCCAGGCGCTGCTCGACCAGGCGCTCGAGTTGCACCCCCAGGTCGCGCTTCGTCCCGAACCGTTCGGCGCGCTGGCGTATCACTACGGCAACCGCCGCCTCGTGTTCATGAAGCACGTCGACGTGGTCGCGGTGGCCAAGCAGCTGGCCGACCACCCGACGCTGGCGGCCACCCTCGAGGCGTGCGACATCGCACCCTCGCGCTGGTCCAGCTTCGCCACGGCATTCGCTTCCCTCAAGTCCTCGGAGATCGTTCGTGAGCGTTGAATCACTCGTTGGCCAACTGAAGCACGGGCTCGACGCCCCGATCTGTCTCACCTGGGAGATCACGTACGCGTGCAACCTCGCCTGTGTGCACTGCTTGTCCTCGAGCGGTCAGCGTGACCCGCGCGAGCTCACCACTGAAGAAGCGAAGCGCGTGCTCGACGAGCTGCACGATCTGCAGGTCTTCTACATCAACATCGGCGGCGGCGAGCCGATGGTGCGGCGCGACTTCTTCGAGTTGGTCGAGTACGCGATCGGCCGCGGCATCGGCGTGAAGTTCTCGACCAATGGTGCCTACATCGACGCCGACAAGGCTCGCCGCCTGACAGCGATGGACTACCTCGACATCCAGATCAGCCTCGACGGCACCGATGCCGCCACGAACGACGCCGTGCGGGGCACCGGCAGCTACGACCTCGCCATCCGGGCGATGGACCATCTCCGCGATGCCGGCTTCGTCGAGCGCAACGGCCCGTTCAAGATCAGCGTCGTCGTCACCAGGCACAACGTCGATCAGCTCGATGAGTTCAAGGCGCTCGCCGACTCGTACGGCGCCCAGCTCCGCGTCACCCGCCTGCGCCCCAGTGGCCGCGGCGTCGACTCGTGGCACGACTTGCATCCCACCAATGCCCAGCAGCGTCAGATCTACAACTGGCTGATGGCCCACGGCGAGAACGTGCTCACGGGCGATTCGTTCTTCCATCTCAACGCGCTCGGCGACTCGCTGCCCGGGCTGAACATGTGCGGTGCCGGTCGAGTCGTGTGCCTGATCGACCCGATCGGTGACGTCTACGCCTGCCCGTTCGTGATCCACGACGAGCTCAAGGCCGGCTCGGTCCGCGACGAGGGTGGTTTCAGCCGCGTGTGGAAGCAGAGCGATCTGTTTCTCGAGCTTCGCGAACCCCAGTCGGCCGGGGCCTGTGCCAGCTGCGGCAGCTGGAACGCCTGTCAGGGCGGCTGCATGGCGGCGAAGTTCTTCACCGGCCTCCCGCTCGACGGTCCCGACCCCGAGTGCGTGGGCGGCGCCGCCGACGACGCGCTCGCGACGGTGAGTTCGGCACTCGTCCCCAAGCCGGCGATGGACCACAGCAAGCCGGTGTCGCTCACCCGCAAGCTCATCCCCGTCGCCGGCAACTGACTCACTGCAGGCGCTACGAGGCGAGGACGACGCGTACAGTACCAACATGATCTGGGGGTTGGTACCTGTTGCCTACCTGCTCGGCACCTTCCCGAGTGCGGTCATGGTGGCGCGCAGCAAGGGCATCGACATCACCCAGGTCGGATCGCGCAACCCTGGCGCCTCCAATGTCGCCCGTACGATGGGCACGGCCTGGGGAGTCGCCGTGTTCGTCCTCGACGGGCTCAAGGGCGCGATCCCCGCCGTGTTCGGCCTCGCGGTCGATGAACCGAAGGTGACGTACGCGCTCGTCACTGCCGCCGTCCTCGGCCACATGTACCCCGTCACCCGCCGGTTCGTCGGTGGCAAAGGCGTCGCGACGGTGGGTGGGGCGATGGTGGTGCTGCATCCGATCGTGTTCGTCGTTCTGACGGCGGTCTGGGTGGCGATACGGAAGATCACCGGCAAGGCGTCCCTCGGTTCGCTCGTGATCGCCGTCGGTCTTCCCGCCGGTGTCGCCATCGACGGCAGCCCGGGCTGGGAAGTCGCTGCCGCGGCGGTGCTCGCCGTGCTCGTGCTGGCGCGCCACACCGACAACATCCGGCGCCTCGTTCGCGGTCGTGAGCTCTCGGCGTCGCGTCAACGATCCGAACCGGTCGCGCACCCAGGGCCTGAGCCAGGCCCGCGCCCGACCTCGAAGCCGCGCTGACCGGACACGCCGGGTAACGTCGCCGACGTGAGCGACGCCGACGATTTCAACGCAAAGGTGATCGAGGAGTTCCGCGCCAACGCCGGGGTCGTCGGTGGCTACTTCGCGGGCAAGCCGATGGTCCTCGTCACCCACACCGGTGCCAAGACCGGAACCCCGCGTGTCACGCCGCTCGTCTGCAGCACCGAGGCCGACCGCGTGGTCATCATCGCCTCGATGGGTGGAGCGCCGACGAACCCTGCCTGGTATCACAACATGGTCGCCAATCCGACCGTCACCGTCGAGTTCGGTTCCGAGACATACACGGCCCGCGCAGTCGAGGTCATCGGCGACGAGCGGCAGCGCCTGTACGACCAGCAAGTCGCGATCATGCCGCAGTTCGCCGAGTATGCGGCGAAGACCACACGCACCATTCCCGTTCTGGTGCTCGAGCGCTCCGACGCTTGATCGTGCGTCTGCTCGAACCGCTGCAGCTGCGCGGGGTCACGGCTCCCAACCGCGCCATGTTCGGGCCGATCGTCACCAACCTCGGCGACGACGACCGGCGCTTCACCGCTCGTCACACGGCGTTCTACGCCAGGCGTGCCCGAGGCGGGTGTGGCGTCATCGTGACCGAAGGCGCCAGCGTGCACCCGAGCGATTGGCCGTACGAGCGCGCGCCGTTGGCAGATCGCTGCGGACCGGGATGGTCGGTGGTCGCCGCTGCGTGTCATGCCGAGGGATCGATCGTGCTCGCCTCGCTCGATCACGCAGGGGGTCAGGGCTCGAGCGCGTACAGCCAGGCACCGTTGTGGGCACCGTCACGGGTGCCCGAAGTGAACTCGCGCGAGGTGCCGAAGTGGATGGAGGCGGGCGACATCCATGCGGTCATCGACGGGTTCGCGAGAGCGGCGTCGGTGGCGATGGGTGCCGGCTGCGACGGTGTGGAGATCAACGCCGGACAGCACAGCCTGGTCCGCCAGTTCCTGTCGGGGCTCACGAACCAACGCGGCGACGAGTGGGGCCAGGATCGCCAGTTGTTCGCCAGCCAGGTCATCCAAGCGGTGCGTCGCAGCGTCGGCGATGCCCCCGTCGGGCTCAGGCTGTCGTGTGACGAGCTTGCGCCATGGGCTGGGATCACCTCCGACATGGCCGTCGCGCTCGTTCCTGCACTCGTGTCGCTCGGCATCGACTACGTCGTCGTGGTCCGCGGCTCGATCTTCTCGGTCGACAAGACCCGGCCCGACTTCCACGAGCCCGCAGGGTTCAACATCGATGTGTGTCGGCGTGTGCGCGAGGCGGTGCCCGGTACGCCGGTGTTCCTGCAGGGTTCGGTGATCGATCAGGGCCAGGCGGAGTGGGCCATCGAAGCAGGCGTGGCCGACGGGGTCGAGATGACCCGCGCCCAACTCGCCGAGCCCGATCTGGTGCGGTTGCTCACCGCCGGATCGGCTGAACGCGCCCGCCCGTGCATTCGCTGCAACCAGACCTGCCAGGTTCGCGACGCGCGCAATCCGATCATCACGTGCGTGGTCGAGCCGACGACCGGCCACGAGACCGACGACCCCGCGTGGTACGTCCCGACGAGATCGGCGACCGATGTGACCGTGATCGGCGGAGGTGTCGCCGGTCTCGAGACTGCTCGGGTCGCGGCGATTCGCGGCCATCGTGTGACGGTGGTGGAACGCGACCATCGACTCGGTGGCATCGCTGCGATCGCAGGACCGGCGCAGTCGTTCGTCGGATGGCTCATCGACGAGTGTGCGCGGCTGGGCGTGCGGGTGCAGTTGAACACGCATCTCGATGCCGCGCCGACCGCTCCGAACGCGCCCGCCACCGCGCAGGTCGTGCAGGCGACCGGGGCTCGCCAGGGCCGGCGCGAGTACGAGATCTCTCCCGGCGCGATCGTCGTCGACATCGTCGACGTGCGTCGCGGCGATACGCAACTTCCTGCAGACGGTGTGATCGCTGTGTTCGACCCGATCGGTGGTCCGATCGCCGTTGCGATCGCCGAGGAGCTCGGCGATCGAGCGGTGCTGATCACCCAGGATCAGATCGCAGGCAACGAACTGAGCCGCAGCGGCGATCTGGCGCCGGCCAACGTGCGCTTGGCGCAGCGCGGTGTGCTCATCGAGCGTCGCTCGCTGCTCCGCGGCGTTCGAGCCGGGTTCGTCGATGTGCAGGATCGCTTCAGCGGCGAGCGGCGTTCCATTGCTGCAGTCGCTCTGATCGACTGCGGCTTCCGACTCCCGACGGATGCACTCGAGGGCGCGTCGGTTCAGGTCGGTGACTGCGTGGCGCCCCGAACGGTGCTCGAGGCGGTGCTCGAGGCGCGACGCGCCGCCCGCACCCTCTGACGTCACCGGCACGCGTCAGCGTCGCTGCTCTCGTCGCGCTGAGCTGCGGACTCCGTCACCGGATCGCGACCGGATTCGTCGGAGGCAGGTGCACGCCAGCGGGCCGCGACGGCGTACGTTGCCGTCATGGACGTCGCCCTTCTCGAACGAGCCCGCCTGCAATTCGCCGATCGGAACCCCGGCAGCCGCCGGTACTTCGAAGAGGCGTCGAAGGTCCTGCCCGGAGGTCACACGCGAACCGTGTTGAACCATCCGCCGTTCCCGCTCGCGTTCGTCGCCGGAGAAGGTGCCACGCTCACCGACACCGACGGACATCGCTACATCGACCTGCTCGGCGACTACACCGCCGGCCTGCTCGGTCACAGCGAACGGCGAGTCCTCGACCCGGTGGTGGCGGCACTCCAGACGAACGTCAGCGTCGGTGGCGTGCACCCGGCCGAGGCAGTGCTCGCACGGCTGATGTGTGAGCGGTTCGGCATCGACCGGGTTCGCTTCACCAACTCCGGCACCGAAGCCAACCTGATGGCCATCACCACGGCCACTCAGTTCACCGGCCGGAACAAGCTGCTCGTGTTCCTCGGTGGCTACCACGGTGGCGTGCTCTACTTCGCGAGTGGACCGGCGGCGTGGAACGCGCCGTACGACTTCGTGATCGCGCCCTACAACGACCTCCCACGCACCGTCGAACTGATCGAACGCCATGCCGACGACCTCGCCGCCGTGATCATGGAGCCGATGCTCGGATCGGGAGGCTGTGTGCCGGCGACCCCCGAGTTCGCCCAGGGCGTCTTCGCCGCGGCGCGCGCCGCAGGTGCGGTGTGCATCGCCGACGAGGTGATGACCTCTCGTCACGGCCGCCAGGGGATGCTCCGCCTCCTCGGCGCCGAGGCAGACATCACCACCTACGGCAAGTACATCGGCGGTGGGTTCTCGTTCGGCGGCTTCGGTGGGCGGGCGGAGTTGCTCGATCAGTACGACACCACGCCGGGTGCGCGCACCAGCGTGATCAGCCACGCGGGCACCTTCAACAACAACATCGCGACGATGACCGCCGGCGGTGCTGTGCTGGGCCAGGTGTTCACCGCCGACGTCGCCGAGGCCCACACCGAACGCGGCGAGGAGTTCCGCCGCCAACTCGCCGGCGTGTGCGCCCGGCACTCCCTGCCGATGAGCGTCAGCGGGTTCGGATCGATGATGTCGCTCCACGCCACCGCCGCGGTGCCGACCAACGTGCGCGAGGCCTTCGCCCGCGACAACGTCCTGCAAGAACTGGTCTTCCTCGGTCTGTTGGAACGAGGTGTCTACATCGCGTTCCGTGGCATGGTGAACGTCGGGCTGGCACACACCGACGACCAACTGGCCGCGGGCCTCGACGCCCTCGATGACACCCTTGCCGAACTCGAGAAGCAGCAGAGCTGACCGGTCGAGTCATGCGGCTGGTAAGAACTCGGTCATGACGGACCTCTTCGACATGACGGGCAAGGTGGCCGTGGTCACCGGCGGTAGCCGCGGACTCGGCCGCGAGATGGTGCTCGCCTTCGCGGATCGTGGCGCCGATGTGGTGATCGCCAGCCGCAAGCTCGAGAACTGCGAGGCGGTGGCCGACGAGGTGCGCAGGAAGGGTCGCAACGCGCTCGCGATCGCGTATCACGCTGCCTCGTGGGAAGGCGCCGAGGAGCTGGCTGAATCGGCCTATCGCACGTTCGGAACGGTCGATGTGCTGGTGAACAACGCCGGCATGTCGCCGCTGTACTCCTCGGTCGATGCGATCACCGAAGACCTGTACGACAAGGTGATGGGCGTGAACCTGAAAGGGCCGTTCCGCCTGTCGGCGATCGTCGGCACACGGATGGCCGCGGGCGACGGTGGATCGATCATCTTCGTGTCGTCGGTCGCGTCGCAGCGTACGAGTCCGAACGAGTTGGTGTACGGGGCGGCCAAGGCCGGTGTCAATGCACTCACCTACGGCCTTGCCCGCACGCTCGGCCCGAAGGTGCGGGTGAACTGCATCGTGCCCGGGCCCTTCCTCACCGACATCTCGAAGGCGTGGGACATGGAGTCGTTCGAGAAGTCGGCTCGTGCCGGCTTCGCGTTGGGGCGTGGCGGTGAGCCCCACGAGATCGTCGGCGCAGCGCTGTACTTCGCGACTGCGGCGGGGAGCTACACCACCGGCACCACGTTGAACGTCGATGGCGGGCCGCGTTGAGCCTCAGGGTGGGCAGACCGCGCCCGCTCCGAGCCGTGCTGTGGGACATGGACGGCACCCTGGTCGACACCGAGCCGTACTGGATCGAGCGAGAGCACGAGATCGTCGCTCAGTTCGGCAACGGATCGTGGACCGAGGCACACGGTCACGCCATCGTCGGCAAAGATCTGCGCGACTCTGCCGCCTACATGCGCGACCAGGGTGAGCTGCCGCTCGACATCGACGCGATCGTGAACCTGCTGCTCGATGGCGTGATCGAACGCGTCCACCGTGCCGTGCCGTGGCGTCCCGGCGCACGTGAACTGTTGGCAGATCTGGTCGACAACGGCATCCCTTGCGCGCTCGTCACGATGAGTTGGACGCGATTCACCGACGCGATCGTGCCGATGCTGCCGACCGGTTCGTTCAGCACCGTGGTCGCCGGCGACGACGTCGTCAACGGCAAACCGCATCCCGAGCCCTATCTCCTGGCTGCCGCACGCCTCGCCGTCGATCCCCACGACTGCATCGCGCTCGAGGACTCCTTCACCGGCGTTCGATCGGCAGACGCCGCCGGTTGCTGCACCGTCGCAGTGCCTCATGTGGTGTCGGTGCCACAGGGTCACGGCCATCACCGACTCACATCGCTGAACGGCGTGACCACGTCGCTGCTCGAAGGTCTGCTCGCCTCTTGCACGATCCCACGGGGAGGCGCATGATGATCGCAGAGATCCCACTCGTGTGGGACCGGGCAGGCCTCTGGCGCTGACCCACTGGGTGTGAGATCCCGGGCCTGGCCCGGGATCTCCCCATGTACGGGGGCATGCCCGATGCTGTTCGAGGCGGCGCTGACGAACGGCCGTGTCGCGAGCACCGACCGGCTGGACGGCGCTCGCAGACTGAGGCAAGGTGACGGGGTGCGCCTTTCCCACACCACCACGACGACAACCGACACGAGCCCGGCATGAGCGAGCCGCATGGTGTGGACCCGGCCACCCGAGCAGCGCTCGATGCAACACGCACTGCGCTCGCCGCTCGATACATCACGCCTCGCGACACGCGACCGGCGAGCACGGCCCGAGGCGTGCACCATGTGGCGCTCATCTGCAGCGACGTCGAACGCACCGTGCAGTTCTTCGACGGCGTGCTCGGCTTCCCCTTGATCGAGATGTTCGAGAACCGGGACTACGCAGGTTCGACGCACTTCTTCTTCGACCTGGGCAACGGCAACTCGCTGGCGTACTTCGATCTGCCGGGGCTCGAGCTCGGTGAGTACGCAGAGGTGCTCGGCGGCCACCACCACCTGGCGATCTCGATCGAGCGCATGCACTGGCAGACCATCAAGGAGCGCTTCGACGAGCGGGGCATCGAGTACGCACACGTCGACGGCTCGTCGATGTACTTCCGTGGCCCCGACGGCGAGCGTCTCGAACTGATCAGCGATCCGTTGATGGAGATGTACGGCAAACCCGTGGGCTGACCGCCTCGGGTCTGGAGCCGGAGCCGGAGGTGGAATCACAATTCCGGTAACCCACCTCACGTTTCGACCCGACCCGGCTGTGACCACGGGCACTACAGTCGTGACATGGAACTTCACTTCGCAACCGTCTGGGAAGCCATCACCGACGAGATCGGTGACACCACCGCCGTGGTCCACGGCGACGTCCGCCGCACGTGGAGTGAATTCGACGAGCGGTCGGCTCGGTTGGCATCGGCCTTCGTCAGCGCTGGTCTCGGCCTCGACTCGAAGATCGGTCTCTACCTCTACAACGGCAACGAGTACCTCGAGGCGCAGTACGCAGCCTTCAAGATGCGAGGGGTGGCCGTCAACGTGAACTACCGCTACCTCGACGACGAGTTGTGGTACCTGCTCGACAACTCCGACGCCGAGGCTCTCGTGTTCCACTCGTCGCTGAGCGACCGCGTCAGCCGGGTGATCGATCGGCTCCCGAAGCTGAAACTGCTGATCGAGGTCGACGACGGCGAGGCCGGCATGATTCCTCTCGCCCAGTCGTTCGAGACCGTCGTCGCCGGCCACGACCCGATGAAGCGCATCACGCGCAACGAAGACGACATCTACATGTTGTACACCGGCGGTACCACCGGCATGCCCAAGGGTGTCATGTACGCCGTCGGAGGCATGACCGCCGGCTACCTCACCAGCGGCTTCCCACTGCTCGGCCTTCCCGTGCCTGGCAGCCCGTCCGAGGTGGGCTCGTTGGTCAAGCAGGCCACCGACGCGGGGAACCGCCTCATCTCCATTCCGTGCGCGCCACTGATGCACGGCACCGGGATCTGGCTCGGTGCGTTCATCCCCATGCTCGCCGGCGGCCAGGTCGTCACCATGCAGAGCCGCTCGCTCGATGCCGATGAGTTGCTCGGCCTCGTGCAGACCGAGCGAGCGACCAACCTCACGATCGTCGGCGATGCGTTCGCCAAGCCGATCATCCGCGCGATCGACGATGCGGCACAGTCGGGCTCGCCCTACGACACGTCGTCGCTGAAGATGATCATCTCCAGCGGTGTCATGTTCACGAGCGAGGTGAAAGAACAAGTGCTCGACCGCATCGAGCAGGTCGTCATCGTCGATGCCATGGGTTCGACCGAGGGTGCGATGGGCATCTCGATGTCGATGAAGGGCCTCCCCCCGTCGACCGCGAAGTTCTCGCAGATGCCCGACACCAAGGTGTTCACCGACGACGGGCGCCAGGTGCTGCCGGGGTCGGGCGAGGTGGGCATGGTGGCGGCCGGAGGAAACGTGCCTCTCGGCTACTTCAAGGACGCCGAGAAGACGGCTCGTACCTTCAAGGTGATCGACGGCGTCCGCTACTCGTTCCCCGGCGACATGGCCACCGTGAACGAGGACGGGTCGATCAACCTGCTCGGCCGCGGCAGCCAGGTCATCAACACCGGCGGAGAGAAGGTCTTCCCCGAAGAGGTCGAGGAGGCCGTGAAGCGCGTTGCCGGTGTGCAGGACTGTCTCGTCGTTGGCATCGACGACGACAAGTTCGGGCAGGCCGTCACCGCGATCGCATCTCGCGTCGAGGGCGCCGACGTCGACGAGGCCACGATCATCGCCGACGTGAAGACACAACTGGCCGGGTTCAAGGCGCCCAAGCGGGTCGTGTTCGTGAGCCAGGTCCCTCGCGCCCCCAACGGCAAGGCCGACTACAAGGCAGCCAAACAACACGCCGTCGACGCGATCGGCTGATCGGCGCGTCGTCTCGATCGCTGAGATCGCGTCACGTCGGACGCCGCCCCAGGGCATCAGGCGCCAGGCGCCTCATCTCGCCAGCCCGTTTCGAGCGCATCGAAGCCGCGATCGATCATCTCGACGAGATCGTCACGGCCGCCGTGCTGCAACCACATCTCCAGCGTCGACGAGATGACACCCATTCGATCCCACCTCGATGGACCGAGCACGTGGGGCCGCGCGCTCCGCTCGGCCTTCGCCGCTGCGAACCGGCTTCGGCGGATCCCACCACTGGCCGCACTGGGCGTTGCCGCCACGCTGTGCACTCTCCTTGCCGCAGCCACCGCAGCCCTGGCGATGCAGAGAACCCCCGACCCGATGAGCTGACGTCCCTCCGAGGGGTGTCGGTGAACGCGTCGCGACGGCTCAGGTGGCGGGGTGGAGCCTGCGTTGGAGGAAGTCGATGACCTTGGCCACCGAGGCCTCGTCGCGCTGCTCGGTCAGGACGCTGTGGTCTCTCGGCGAGCTGCTGGGGAGTTCGACCGCGATGAACGCATCGCCCAGCAGCGAGCGCAACGACTCGAAGCGCGTGCCGACGAGTTTGTCACCGGCGAAGCGCAGGCCGAGCACCTGGCATCCATCGGCAGCACGGCGGGCGATCGTCAGCCGGTCGTCGGGCGACAGGTTGAGATCGGCACTGCGCTCAGCCTTGCCCACTGCGAAGGGCAAGGACGGCTGGGACAGCACCGGGGCAACCATCACGTCATCGACCATCATCCCGAGCGCGAACCCTCCGCTGAAGCACATGCCGATCGCGCCGACTCCTGGTCCACCCAACTCGAGGTGCATCGTCCGGGCCAGTGCACGCAACCACCCGATGATCGGCGAGGTCTGGTTCAGGGCCCAGTGCGTGAACTCCTTGGAGATGCAGACCTTGATACTCGACGCAGCCATGTACGGACCACTGACGTCCTTGCCGGGTGTGCCCACCAACGACGGCATGACCACGGTGAAGCCTGCCTCGACGACGTCGTTCGCGAACGCGGCGACCTTCGGGGTGATGCCGGGGATCTCGTGCACGACGATGACGGCCGGGCCGGTGCCACGGCGATAGGTCTCGCGGGTGTACCCGGCGGCGGAGAACGTCCCCCGCTCCCATCCGGACAAGACATCCGCTCCGGTTGCGGGGTCGGTCATGTGAACCTCCTGACAGCGGCGAGTGCTCGCTCGGCCAACGCATCGACGCCGACCCTGAACTGCTCGAAGTCGACCTCTTGATCACCCATGGCTCCGTGCAGGTAGCGGGCGTACACACCCTCGGTGATCACCGCGAGACGCCAGCACGAGAACGCCATGTAGTAGTCGATGCCCGACACGTCGCGTCCGGTGCGTGAGGCGTAGCGCTCGACCAGATCTTCGTAGCTCGGAAACCCCCCCGCCGACGTGGGATCGTTGGCGCGCACGTTCGCAGCTTGACCGTCGAACCAGTAGACACCGAGGTACCCGACGTCCGCGAGCGGGTCGCCGAGGGTGCACAACTCCCAGTCGAGGACCGCGGTGATACGGCCTGCGCTCACGTCGGTGAGGCAGTTGCCGAAGCGGAAGTCGCCGTGGGTGATCGACACGCCGTGTTGCACCGGCACGCGGGTGCGAAGGGCCGCCGCGACTTCGTCGATAGCGGGCAGTTCGCGTGTCTTGGAGTTCTCCCACTGCGTCGACCAGCGCTTCACCTGCCGCTCGATGTAGCCCTCTCGCTTGGCGAAGTCGCCGAGACCGACGGCGTCGATGTCGACTGCGTGCAGATCGGCGAGCACGTCGATCAGATGCTCGGCCGCATGGCGGCGCAGATCCAACGAGAGTTCGGCCGCCTTGTCCACGCTGTCGAGCACCACGCCGTCGACGAATCCCATGACGTAGAACGGTGCGCCATTGACCTCCACATCGGTGCACAGCCCGAGCGCGGGTGGCACCGGGACGCCCGTGAGTCCGACGGCGGCGATCACACGGTGTTCACGGGCCATGTCGTGAGCGGTGGCCAGCACGTGACCGAGCGGAGGTCGACGCAACACGAAACGCGCACCATCAGCGCCGGTGACCATGAACGTGAGGTTGGATCGCCCACCGGCGATCAGGTCGAACGTGAACGGCGCAACGGCACCGGCGATGTTCGCCGACAACCAGCGGGTGACGGGTCCGCGAGCGATGCCGCGAGGATCATCGGTCGGCGGGACGAGAGCGGTCATGGCTGCCCACCGTAGTGAAGCTCAGCTCGCCGTGTTCAGCCCGGGCGGGCGACCCCGACGACCTTGCCCCAATTCACGGCGACGATCTTCACGACGTCGCCGGTGGCAGGCGCATGAATCATCATCCCGCCACCGAGGTACAGCGCGACGTGCCCGATCGGTGAGTAGTAGAAGATGAGGTCGCCTGGCTGCGACTGGTCCTTCGGGACATGTGGGGTGGAGGCGAACTGCGCGGCCGACTGATGGGGCAGGTACACGCCAGCCTTACCCCATGCGTACTTCGTGAGCCCCGAGCAGTCGAACGCCACGCCCGGTGACGACGCAGCGAACCTGTACGGCACGCCGAGCTGGCCCTGGGCTGCGCTCGTCGCAATCCCCGCCGTGGAAGCCGGCGCCGGCACGGACGGCGCCGGCACGGGTGCTTGCACAGCGGGCGATCCGGCGCCACCGGTGCCGGATCCGCCGGAGCTCGCGCCACCGTTGGCGGGAGCCGCCGCGCCGCCCCCACCCCGGGATGTGGTGCCGGCTGCTGCAGCTTGTTGCTGGGCGGCGGCAGCAGCAGCAGCAAATCTGGACGCCGCTTCGGCGGCAGCGGCTGCAGCTCGACGCTCTTGCTCGTCGATGATCGCCTGGCCGAGCTCGACCTGGGCCTGTGCGTACTTCTGCTGCAACTGCTCGGTCAGGGCCTCGCCTTGCTGCTGCTTGGCCTCGAGAGACGTGATCAGGGCAGCCTGCTCTGACTTCTTCGCATCGAGAGCGGCCTTGTCCTGGGTGAACTGCTCGACCAGCACGCCCATCTCGTCACTGGTGCCGGCGCCTTGGTCGAGCGCGACGCGGGAGAGTTCGTTGCGTTCCAGATCGTCGGTGACGCCCTCGGCAGAGGCGAACAACGGGGTGAGTCCCGAGGAGCCACCGGACATGAACTTGTCGACGGCGATGTCGGCCAGCTGACCCTGCAAGGTGGCCAGCTCGGCGCTCTGGGCGTCGACACGCACCTGCGCATCCTGGATCTCGATCGTCAGTTGGTCGATGCGGTCGAGGGCCGCAGCGTGGGCCTCCTCCAACTCACCGAGCTGATTGTCGAGCGCATCGAGCTCGTCGGCGATCTGATCGACCCGACGGCGCTGGTCGTCGACCTGGTCGGCTCGCACGTCGGGCGCCGCGACCGTGGTCGCCAGGACCACGAGTGAGACTGCTGCACAGACAGCGCGACGACGAGACCAACTCCGCATGACGGCAGCAGTGTACCGATGTTACGAACGGATGTCGAAAGCGACCGTTTCGTGACAGGCGGGTCGTTCGTTGTTCCTCCGGCTCGTTCCTCGCCGTCGTCACTCCCGCGTCCGATGTTCCTCCGGCTCGTTCCTCGCCGTCGTCACTCCCATTCGATGGTGCCCGGCGGCTTGCTCGTGATGTCGTACGCCACTCGGTTCACCCCGCCGACTTCGTTGATGATCCGGTTCGACATCGTCTCGAGGAGGTCGTACGGGAGACGGGCCCAATCCGCGGTCATCGCGTCATCGCTGGTGACGGCGCGGATGATGATCGGGTGGGCATAGGTGCGCTCGTCGCCCATCACGCCGACCGAGCGGATGTCGGCCAGCACCGCGAAGGCCTGCCACAGCTGACGCTCCAGACCCGCGTTGGCGATCTCCTCGCGCACGATCGCGTCGGCGTGCTGCAGGATCTTCACGCGTTCGGGGGTGACCTCGCCGATGATCCGCACCCCGAGCCCGGGGCCGGGGAACGGCTGCCGCAGCACGATCTCGTCGGGCAGGCCGAGCTCGTGCCCCAGCGTGCGCACCTCGTCCTTGAACAACGCGCGCAGCGGCTCCACGAGCTTGAGGGTCATGTCCTCCGGAAGACCACCGACGTTGTGGTGGCTCTTGATCACCGCAGCGGTGCCGTCGCTGCCACCACTCTCGATGACGTCCGGGTACAGCGTGCCTTGGACGAGCCACTCGGCGTCGCTCAGGCCTCCCGTGTGCTCTTCGAAGATGCGCACGAACAGCTCCCCGATGATCTTCCGCTTGGTCTCGGGATCAGTGACCCCGGCGAGCTTGTCGAAGTAACGTTCACCGGCGCTCACGTGGATGAGCTCGATGCCCATGTTGCGCTTGAACGTCTCGACCACTTGATCGCTCTCGTTCAACCGCATGAGACCCGTGTCGACGTAGATGCACACGAGCTGCGCCCCGATGGCGCGGTGGACCAGCGCCGCAGCGACAGCCGAGTCGACGCCACCGCTCAGGGCGCAGATGACCCGACCGGAGCCGACGCGCGCTCTGATCGCGGCGACCTGCTCTTCGATGATCGACGCCATCGTCCACGTCGGTTCGCACCCGGCGAGCGTGTGGAGGAATCGCTCGATGACCTGAGCCCCGAAGGGTGAATGCACCACTTCGGGGTGGTACTGCACGCCCCAGATCCTTCGGGCGGGGTTCTCGAGCACGGCCACCGGCGCATCGGGTGTGCTGGCAGTGGCAACGAAACCGCTCGGCACTTCGGTGACGGCATCGAAGTGGCTCATCCACACGTCCTGCTCGACGGGGATCTGACCGTCGAACAACGTGGAGGTGGACCCCTCCGTGCGGGTGAGCTTGGCCCGGCCGTACTCGCCGCGCATGCCACGGCCAACCGTGCCGCCGAGTTGCTGGGCGATCAGTTGTGCGCCGTAGCAGATGCCCAGGATCGGGACGCCGAGGTCGTAGATCGCCGGGTCGAGCGTCGGCGCTCCCTCGACGTGAACGCTCTTCGGCCCTCCCGAAAGGATGATCGCACCGGGGTTCTTCGCCTGGACTTCAGCTGCCGTGATCCGGTGCGGGACGATCTCGGAGTACACACGGTGTTCCCGCACGCGCCGGGCGATCAGCTGGGCGTACTGAGCTCCGAAATCGACGACCAGGACCGGTCGGTCGATGGCGTGCTCGGCGTTGTCGGCGGGACCGGGAGGCATTCGACGATGGTACGCGGTACACGACGACGGGACACCGATTCCGCACCGGCGATCGATGGCACCGGGCCGGGTGTGGTGGCCTCCGGCACGAAGCGGTGCGTGCGCCGCTCGGGTGCAACGATGAGAGCGTGATCGTTCACCTCCGCCCCCGACACCTCGTGGCCGCGACGGTGCTGTCGCTGTCCGTGCTCTCGTCGGGATGCGGGCGCGACTCCTCCACCACCCCGACCACGGTCGACCAGCGTGCGGCCACCCAGGCCATGGGCACCAATCCGTTCATCCCGGACGACGTGAACATCGGCGACTGCGTCAGCTCGATGCCCCGGCCGGGATGTGGCAACGAGATACGCGGAGACTCGCATTCGATGCTCACCTTCGGTGCGCTGGTCGCCGGACTGACGTTCATCGGGTGGCGGATCGCCCGTGGCGCTCGACGAGGTCGCGGAGATCTGGCCGATGATGCACCCGCCGACGCGAGGCCAACCGACCCGAGCCCAACCGGTTGAAGCCAACGAGTGGACGCCCCGAACGGACAGGTCAGCGCCACACGCCGAACAGGTCGACCACCAACTGTGTGCCCGCGGACGCGTACACACAGCCATAGCCTCGCGACGAGCTCATCAACGCTGCGCCGGCGGTGGTCTCCGCCGCGGCGAAGTTCGCGTTCGACGTGCCCGGCCACTGCTGGCTGAGACACGAGTACGCGGTGAGATAGCCGGCTGCCTCGGTCTGCGTGGCGGTGAGGTTCACCTGCGCCGCCGAAAGGGTGCCGAGAGCAACCAGATCCGACAGGTTCGATTGATGCGACGGCCGCACGCCATCGCGCGTGTCGAGCAGCCGCTGCGGCGTGAGCGCTGCGTACCTGGCCCCGCCGCCCGTTCGGTACTCGCCGAGCAGATCGACCACCAGATCGGTGGCCTGCAACGAGAACAGGCACACCGTGCCGTTCGCGCCGACCCGCACGTTCACCAGGTTCGGTCGGGTCACCCCGGCCTCGGGATTGAGGTTCGACACCGTCGGCCTCACCCCGCCGCATGGCCACGCCGTGACGTAGCCGTCAGCGCCCGGGTCGACGGCGGTGATGCCCAGTGCCACCGCTGCCGTGGTCGATCCCGGCGTGGTGACCGCCACTTCCAGCACGCTTCCGGCCGTCAGGCGCGAGCCACCCTCACCCGTGCGGGTGTCGGCCAGGCGCCGTGCGACCGGCACGAGTCCGGTCGTCGACGTCGTGGTCAACCATCCGTTCAGGTCGACCACCACGTCGGTGGTCCCGAGCGATGTGAAGCACAGGCGGCCATCGCCGACGGGCACGATCGCCGCGTTGGTCACGACGCGGCCCGTGGCAGGGTTCACGTTCGAGGTGGGCGGCTCCGAGGACGTACAGGGGAACGCCCGCACCCATCCCTCCTGGGCCGAGCCAGCGGTCGTGAGGTTCACCGCCACAGCCGTCGCACCTGCAGGCATTCGCCCGCGGAGATCGAGCACTGCGGTCGTGCCCGCGCGCAGGGTTCCGAAGACCGCCCCGGGCTCACGTGTGTCGACGAGGCGTTCGGGATCGACCGGCACGAAACCGGCGTTCGCCGTGCCTGCGGGGAACGCCGGAGGCGTCGCACCGGCCAGCAACGAGGGAGGCGCCGGCACCTCGAAGGTGTGGAACGTGGGTCGGTACAGCCAGGCGTTGTCGCGCCACAGGTCGAAGTCGCCGCCGCTCGACAGCGCGACGATCATCTTGCCGTTCTGGTCGAGCCACGGCATCAGGAACGCTCCGTAGTTGCCGCACGTGCCGCACTTCATCTGGCTCGCGACCGAGCGCGTCGCCACGGTGGTCCACGGCCCCTGCGGCGCAGGGGCTCGATCGATGATGAGCCGCGAGCCCCACCATTCGTTCTCCTTGGTCACCGACACGTACACATCGCCGAACCACTGCACGCTCATCGGGTTGGCGACGTTGCGAGACACGACGGGCACCGCCGCGGCCGAGTTCGATGTCCAGCCCGACCCGTTCCAGTACTCCGGGGGCGCGACGAAGTTCCCCTTCGGGACGCGAGCGAGGTAGGTGTGCGGCATGCACGCCGCATCGAACTGGCCGATGTTGTTCACCGGACTCACGAACTGGCGATAGCAATGGCTGTACAGGTAGCTCCATCGATCGTTCGAGACGACCGACCAGCCATAGAGGCGGTTGGATGCATCGGGTGCCGGCTCGAAGTAGAGCTGCTGCAAGGTGTTGCGGTCGAGGATGGCGATCCAGGTCCGTACGGGCGCTGCCCCGAACCCGGCACCACCGCCGCTCGGGTTGTTCATCTCCACCATGAAGATCCAGAGGTTCCCGTCGATCCCGATCTCGCCGTCCATCGGCCAGAACCACGTCCTGCCATCGACGGTCTGCGCATCGCCGATGAGATCGCGACCGCGGGCACCGAGGATCGTGAAGCACTCCCCCTGCTGCACCAGACCCGCATTGTGCGCAGCGTTCGTCGGGCTGCCGTCGGCGACGTCGTTGCGCAGGTTCTCGTCATTGCTGAAGTGGAGGTCTTGGAACATCCAGAAGATGCGACCGTCGGGCAGCGGAGAGGCGTGCGGGTAGTCGCCGCCGCCGAAGCCCTGCGTTGCCGCGGTGGCGCCGAGGCCAGGACCGGCAAAAGCGGCGTCGAGCCGCGCCTCGTCGAGACCACCCCGGCCACAACCGGGGGCCGCCTCGGCCACACCGGCTGAGCCGGATGCGACGATCACGCCCGCGAGCATCGCCGCGGCCAGCATCACCTTCAAGGACAGCACCAGCGACGAGTGTGCCAGCAACGATCGCATCGGGATCGACGGAATGGCGCGTCGATGTCGGTTCACGACGCGTTCATCGGCACCGAGCTCGCTGCGCACGAGTCAAGGCATCGTGCAGATCCCACCGAGCGCGCGGCACGAGCGCGCCCGGTTCGCCGTCGAATCAGTGCGTGAGCAGATCGCTGCAGAACGACACGGTGCCGCTGACCAGGGCGTGTGGCGCCTCCCACGGCACGAAGTGTCCACAGTTGCGGAGCAGGAACGGGCCGACGTGGCGGGCGAACACCTGAGCAGCCATGAGATCGAACGACGGGTAGATCACGTGGTCGCTCGTGCCGAACAGCACCAGTGTCGACGTGTGCTCGTTGCGGCCGAACAGGGTGGGCTCGCTTCGGGAGCCATCGTGGAAGCTGCTCTCGTAGCCACCGAAGCTGGCCCGAAGGTGCGCCGCGTCACCGAACGGTTCGGTGTGGAAGTCGACCTCGTCGGGAATCGAGAAGGCACCGGGATGGGCCCAGAAGCGGCTCGTGTAGAAGGTGGCGATGTAGCGCCGGCGCATCTCCATCGTCGTCAGCTCGGCGGCCAGACCGTCGGCGTCGAGGCCTTGGCGGAGGAAGTAGTCGGCGGCCTCGCGTGACGCCCTCGTGTTGGGGATGCCCGCCATCGCATCTTTCAAGAACGGCAACGGCGAGTTGAACAGCACCATCCGATCGACCCAGTCCGGATAGCGCAACGCAAGGTCCTGGATGACCGGGCCGCCGAGGTCACCTCCCAGCAGCACCACTCGCTCATGGCCCAGCACGTCGTGCACCAAGGCGTACAGATCGCGGGCGTGGCTCGCCACGTCGTGGAACCCGTCGGGGCCCACGTCGCTGTCTCCGAAGCCGCGCAGGTCGGGCACGATGACCTCGAAGCCCGCTGCGGCAAAGGGCTCGATGACCCGCCAGAACACCCGCTTGCTCTCCGGCCAGCCGTGCACGCACACCAGCGGCACGCCACCCGCACCTTCGTGCACGAATGCCTGCGACAACCCTCGAGGTGTCGCACGGCGAACGGCGAAGCGGTCGGGGTCGATGTCGGGGCGCACGAGCGGAATGTAGGCCCGGCACCCACTGGGCACTCGATCGGAGCAAGTGACAACATGCATCCATGAACCGCGCCGCGACCGTCACCCATCACTCGCACGGCAGGGCGCGATGAACGCCGACGAGTTCCGTGTGCACGGCAAGGCACTGGTCGACTGGGTGGCCGACTACCTCGAGACGATCGAGTCGAAGCCGGTGTCATCGAGCGTGCGGCCCGGCGAGGTGCGCGCTCAACTCCCCGAGCACCCTCCCACCGAGCGCGAGTCGTTCGAGGCGGTGTTGGCCGACATGGACCGCGTGATCGTGCCCGGCCTCACGCACTGGCAGCACCCCGACTTCTTCGCGTTCTTTCCCGGCAACTCCTCGTACGCCTCCATCCTCGGTGAGCTCGCGTCGGCCGGCCTCGGCGTCCAGGGCATGAGCTGGGCCACCAGCCCGGCGTGCACCGAGGTGGAGACACTGATGATGGACTGGATGATCGATCTGCTCGGGCTCCCCGCGACGTTTCGATCGACCAGCGAACATGGCGGCGGAGTCATCCACGGATCGGCGAGCGAGGCCACGCTCGCCTCGATCCTCGCGGCTCGTTGGCGAATCTCGGGCGGTGCGATCAACCACATCGGCGATACCACCAACCTCGTCGCCTACTCGACCAGCCAAGCTCACTCGAGCATCGAGAAGGGATTGCGAATCGCCGGCATCGGCTCCGAACAGATACGCATCGTGCCGCACGACGAGCACTTCGCGATGCGGCCTGACGAGTTCGCGACCATGGTGGCCGCCGACATCGCTGCCGGACTCACCCCGTTCTGGGTGTGCTGCAGTCGCGGCACGACGAGCTCGTTGGCCTTCGACCCGACGTCGGAGATCGCACCGATCGCCCATCGGCACGGGATGTGGGTGCACGTGGACGCGGCGATGAGCGGGATCGCCGCGCTGGTGCCCGAACTGCGATGGGTGAACGACGGCCTCGACCTCGCCGACAGCTACTGCACCAACCCACACAAGTGGATGGGGGTCGTCTTCGATTGCGATCTCTTCTACACCGCCGACCGAGCGGCGCTGCTCGGCGCGTTGAGCATCCTGCCCGAGTACCTCCGCTCCAAGGCGGCCGAGTCGGGGGCCGCGATCGACTATCGCGACTGGCAGATCCCGCTGGGACGCCGGTTCCGAGCGCTGAAGCTGTGGTTCACGATCCGCACCGGTGGTGCGATCGACGCGGTCGACATGATCCGCCGGCATGTCGCCGCGACGCAGGCACTTGCCGCGCTGGTGAACGACGACGAACGATTCGACGTGGTCGCACCCCACCCGCTCAATCTGCTCTGCATGGCCCTGCGCTCGGGCAACGAGGCCACGGACTGTCTGATCGAGCGGGCCAACGACACCGGCCGAGCGCTGTTCACGCGCACCGTGCTCGACGGTCGCGTGACCCTGAGGTTCTCGATCGGCGGCCGGACGACCGAGGAACGGCACGTGATGGCCGGCTGGGAACTGCTCCGTTCGCTCGCCGAGTAACCTCCGCCGTCCGCTTCCGCATCAGCCGCGGCGAATTGTGACGATGAACGACGACCGCCCTCACCGCAGCCACGAGCTCTCCAGATCAGACGAGCTGTGGATGCGACGCGCCATCGAGGTCGCCGCGACGGCCAGGCTGCGCACCGCGCCGAACCCATGGGTCGGCGCCGTGCTCGTGTGTGTCGATGGCCGAGCGTTCGAAGGTGCCACCGAGCCGCCCGGGCAACGGCATGCCGAACGGGTCGCCATCGATGCAGCTGCGACGGCCGGCGCCGACACCACGGACGCCACGATCTACACCACGCTCGAACCGTGCTCGCACCACGGCCGAACACCGCCGTGCGCCGAAGCATTGGTGAGCGCCGGAGTCCGGCGTCTGGTGTTCTCGATCGGCGATCCTGATCCGCAGGTCGCCGGCACCGGACATGCGATGGTGGCGGCCGCCGGGATCGAGGTCGATCATGGCATCTGCGCCGATGCGGTGACCGACCAACTTCATCCCTATCTCCATCACCGACGCACGGGTCGCCCGTACGTCGTGCTCAAGCTCGCTGCCACGCTCGACGGGCACACCGCCGCCGCCGACGGCACGAGCCAGTGGATCACCGGTCCCGAGGCGCGGGCCGAGGTCCATCGCCTCCGGGCCGAGAGCGGCGCCGTGATCGTCGGCGCGGGCACGGTGCGAATCGACAACCCGTCGCTCACCGTCCGCCACGTCGACGGACCCGATCCCCGGCGCATCGTGCTCGGTCACGCTCCCCCAGGAGCGAAGGTCCACCCCTGTCTCGAATGGACGGGAACCGTGCTGGATCTGCTGGACGAACTGGGCGCTGACGGCGTGCTGCAAGTGCTGGTGGAAGGCGGCGCCACGGTGGCGGCGAGCTTCCACAGGGCCGGAATCGTCGACCGCTACGTCGTGCATTTCGCACCGGCGTTCATGGGTGGCGACGACGGACCGGCGATGCTGGCCGGACTCGGAACCACCACCATCGGCGAGCTGCAGCGCGGCCGGATCGTCTCCATGCGTCTCCTCGGTGATGACCTCGAGATCCAGCTCGTCCCCTCGGAGAAACCATGAGCACACGTCCTCACGCCGCCGATGCAACAAACGAACCCGTTCGCATCGGCGTGGCCGTGGTGCCCACGACATGGGGCTCGTTCACCTGCGTCGCATACCGTGGCGCCGTCGACGGGATCGAGCACCTCGCGTTCGTCTACGGCCCGCTCGAACGTCTTGCCGACGGTGAGCCGGTGCTCGTCCGAGTGCACAGCGAATGCCTCACCGGTGATGTCTTTGGTTCTCGCCGTTGCGACTGCGGCCCGCAACTCTCGGCTGCGATGACCGACATCGCCGCGCACGAGTGCGGCGTCGTCGTGTACCTACGCGGGCACGAAGGGCGCGGCATCGGGATCGGCGACAAGATCCGGGCCTACTCGCTGCAGGACCGCGGACTCGACACGGTCGACGCCAATCTCGAGCTCGGCCTGCCGGTCGACGAGCGCGACTACGACATCGGGGCCCGCATCCTCGTCGATCTGGGCATCCGCGAGCTTCGCCTGATGACCAACAACCCCGCGAAGGCCGATGGGCTGGCGGCCCACGGTCTGCGGGTGGTCCAACGCGTGGCTCTGCCGTCGAACACCACCGTCGAGAACATCGGGTATCTCCGCACCAAACGCGACCGCCTCGGGCATCTCCTCGACCTCGACGAGAGCCCCACAACGTCGTGATCCTCGGGTTGCGGCGCCGCCGAACGCCCGGTTGACTCCGCCGTCCCCGCTGCTCATCCGAATGCTGCGGGGGTGGAGGAGCACCATGCGGTTCACGAACCGAGTGCTCGTCGCGGTCACGAGCTTCCTGACCGTTCTCTCGCCGGCGCTCGACGGCCCCCACATCGCTCGTGCCATTCCTGCCATCGGTGGTTCCGCGGCCGGCGACATCGCCTTCGTCGAGCAGGTGATGTTTCACACGAGCATCGCCGGCTTCGCACGGCTGGCAGGTCTTGGAGACCCGTGGTTCGACTGGACGACCGACGGCTGTTCCGCGCCGTTCATCGGCTCCACCGGCCGCACGTTCGACTTCCGAGCGCCATGTCGGCGCCACGACTTCGGCTACCGCAACCTCGCGCGCATGGAACAGCGGTACGGCTCGGGTGCCACCTTCTGGAACGCGAGCAGCCGCCTCCGCGTCGACCGGCAGTTGCGTGCCGACATGACGGAGCACTGTCAGACCCGTCGATGGCTCGATCGTCCTTCGTGCCTCGCGTGGGCCGACACCTTCTACGCCGCAGTCCGGGTGGCCGGCGGCCCCTGATCGGTCCGATCGGCGCCCCTCACCACGCAGGGGGCTCCGGCTCGTTCACACCGTGAGCGAGCCGGAGCAGCTGGTGCAGGATCCGAGCGGTTGCGCCCCAGATCGTCTCGTCGTCGAGCTCGAAGAAGTGGATCGGCCGCTCGAGATCGCCGATGCCCCACCACTCTTCGCGATAGGTGTCGGCGCGGGAGAGTTCGTCGAGCGGAACCCACAGGATGCGGTCGACCTCGGCGGCGTGCGCGGTCAGCGCGGGTCGGACGGCCACCGTGGCAACGACAGGCACGATGTAGCTGTTGCTCACGACGGTCGAGAGGTGATCGAGCTCGCCGTGCACCTCGACGGATGCCGGATCGAGATCGACTTCCTCCCATGCCTCGCGCAACGCTGCCTGACGAGCCGTCTCACCGTCATCGACGCGCCCCCCGGGGAAGCTGATCTCGCCCCGATGGTTGCGCAGGTGTTCGGATCGTTTCGTGAACAGCACCTCGGGTCCGGTGGGACCGTCGTGCAACACGATCAGCACCGCCGACGGGCGCGCACCTGCGAAGGTCGGCACGGCGTGTGCCGGTTCGCGGGCGCCGACGAGCGAGTCGAGATCGTCCAATTCGATCGCGACCTGGCTCCGGCGGGCCCACGGCGCCGCCGGGCCGAGGCGCCACCCATCGGGGCGGGGGATGTGCTGAGCACCGCCGCGACGCCGTGCGCCGCCCGTCACGAGACGCTCACGAGACGGACTCGACCTCGACGTGACCCTGGATCGGTCCGATCGCAGATCAGTCCGCGGCGGCCGAGGCCGATGGAATCCAACCGCTGTCGCGCAGCTCGGCGAGCACGGTGTGCAAGCCCGCCGTCTTCAGCTTGGACAGCACCTTGCCCGGAGTCTCGGCCCCGCTCTCCCACTCGTCCCATGCTGCGATGAGCTTGCTGAGGTCGGGAGCGGGGATGTCGAACGCCATGGGTGCGAGGTTACCGTCAGGACTTCTTCCAGCGCTTGGCTGCGTTGATTCCGTCGCCGACCATGCGGCCGGCTCGACGTCCGATCTCGGTGCCCACGCCGCCCTCGCCAGCCACCGTCGTGCGACGCTGCTTCTCGGCGAAGCTGCTCTGCCACCAGACGAAGCCCATCACCGCAGCGATCGCGAGCACCACGATCCGGGCGCCGCCGTCGACTTCGATCCACGGCTGGATCGCCATCAGCACGATGGCGATGATCACCACCACGTCGACGATCCGGTGGGTGCGCCGGCTCACGACCCGGAACGCCGACAACGCGCCGTCTCGAACCGTGCTGGCGTTCGCGAGCACCAGGAACCCGGCGACGGCGGGAACGACCGGTTGCGGGCTCTGCAGGCCCTGTGCGACCAGCACGCCACCCAGCACGTACTCGACCAACTGATGCATCCAGAAGGGTCGCTTGCCCGAAGCACCACGATCCCGGTTCGATGCCACGGATCGCAGGCTACCCGTCGGCGACGATCGGTCAGCGGCGACGCTCGAGCAGGCGAAGTGCCGTGATCGCGGTGCCCAGGCTCTCCGACACCACGGCGAGCGACGCCTCGCTGGACGGGGTACCGACATGGAGCAGGGCGACCACGTTGCCGACCGGCAACGGAACGAGGTCGTCCATCGCGACGTGCACCGTGTGCTGATCCCGTTGCACCACCGTGGCACTTCGCACGACGGGTTCGCCCTCAGCCAATGCCAGCAGCGACAGACGGTCGTCGACTCTCATCGCGCCGCCACCGCGCTCCGCGAGGTGCTGACCTTCGCCACTTCCCGGCGGCGCAATTCGCCCGCCAACACGGTCTGCTCGAACGCGTTGATCTGCTCGAAGCGGGCTCGAAAGGTGGAGCGAACGTCGGGATGCGCCCCGAGCACCCGAGCGACGATCAGCACCGGCTGCCGTTCGGTGTGCAGCAGCAGCACCACAGCATCACCCGTGTCGAACGACGCACCGCCCACGGTGAAGGCCAGACCTCCCTGCGACAGATCGACGGTCACGCCGCGCACCAGGCGCGCCCCGGCGGGCGAATCGAGATCGGCGACCATCACATCGACAGCCATCGCCGCCGGGACCCGGAACGCATCTCGTCGTTGCGTGTACTCCAGCGGTGGATTGTCGACGACCAGCATCCGCTGTGCCGACGACCATCGCGCCACGGTCAGCGTGCCGTGGAGGACGCCGTCGGAGGCCCCGGCCGTGAGGTGCAGCTTGGTTCCCGGTTCGAGCGACGCGGCGAAGCGCTTCGACTCGACGCTGCACGGACGCATCACCGCCATCGAGTTCGCCGCCGACTCCACGCTGAACAGCATCACCGAGCCCGAGTCGGGCAGGGCGATGCGAACGATCGATCCTGTCAGGCTGTAGATCTCGCGTCGGTCCATCGTGCTGTCGCTCCCACGACGGGACCGTCCGGCCGCGTCCGGCCTTTCGCACGGAGGTCGAGCCACCACCCACCCCCCCCCGCCAGAATTCATGCATCTGCGGGTTCGAAAAGCACGACACCCCCGGTGC